>JADHVC010000003.1 GCA_016784175.1 Patescibacteria group bacterium
GCGCATATGGAATATGTAGTAATTTTTAGCAGAATTTAACTTAAAAAATTTTATGTTTGAGTGAAGCGAGTTTAAAATTTTTGTTAAATTGTGCGTAAAAAATTGCCCAATATTCCATCCTAAGCGAAAAAGTGATGCAAGTATAGTGAGCAGTTACGAATACAGGACACATTAATAAAATAGCTTGACACAAAATATTAATATATACTAAGATTGACATAATATTTGGATAACAAAAAAATCGTCACCTAAGCGACGATTTTTTTTTGCTAGTAGCTACTATTTATTTCTTTTTAGTTTTAGCTTTGATGATTATAGTTTTCTTTTTTGTTTCTGCTGATTTTGGTATCGTAATTTTTAATACTCCATCATGAGCTTCTGCCTCAGCTTTATCGCCTTGAACATGGGTTGGTAATTGGATGCATCTATAAAAACTGCCACGACGAATCTCTTTTCTGTAGTAATCTTTTTCTTCAACTTCCGATTTTTTTTCTGACTCTCCCTTAATAGTTAATATGTCATTTTCGATTGATATCTCAACATTCTCTGGGTCAATGCCGGCCAGTTGAGTTTCGACTATCATGCTATCTTTTTCCTCGTACATATCTATCGCTGGACTAAAATCACTTATTTTGTTTATAGTTGGTTGCATCCCTTCGAATACTTTATCCATATCTTCAAACGCTTCAAAAATACTGGGCGTCCATTTTATTAAAGACATAATTTGTAATTTTGAAATATAAGGCAAGTATTACTTACTTGAACCGAATATTTTAAAATATATTAATTATCTAATATTACTTTTGCTGGTCGAATTACTTTGCCAGCTAAAATATAACCTGATTGAACTTGTTTTTCTACTTTTTTTCCTTTTCCTTCTAAAGCTTCCATGGTGTTATGGTCAAATTCTTTACCATGCGTTTCAATTTCTTCTAAACCTGCTTGTTTTAGCACATCTTTAAATTGCTTTATGACATATTTAATGCCTTGCAACCAACTTTCATCACCCCCCTTTTTGAAATGCGCTACTGAAGTTTTTAAATTGTCATAGACTGGTAAAATTTCATGAATTAATTGCTCATTGGCGTACTTGGCAAATTCTAGTTTTTCTTTTGTTGATTGGCGTTGTAAGTTTTGATAGTCCGCTAAGGCTCTACTATATAGCCCCTTTAGCTCATCCTTACGAGCTATAACTAGTTTATATTTATCTTCTAAGCTTTTTTGTTTTTTTTTGCTTTTTATCATAAATTTATTTTAAATTACTGCAAATTAACTTAATTAATCTAATATTTTTTTTATAATCCATTCGCATGGGTCCAATTATGCCAAGCATTCCATCACCAATACTCGTTCTATATTTAATAAGAATCGATGAGCAAAAAGAGCCGAATGGATTTTCAGAACCAACTAGTATATGTTCGCCTATAGCGATTGTGTTAAACGAGTTGTCAATTATTTCGTCTATTTCATCGATAATTTGTGAAATATCGTATACTTTATTCATCTGCGAGAATTCCGGTTGTTTTAGTAAGTTTGATATGCCTGTATAGTATAGATTTTTTCTTGTAAAGGCGCAAAATACTGCTAAATTAGACTCTTGAGCTAGGTTTTTGGCTATCGATTTTAGTTCAACCTCGTCAGCGCTAACCTTTAAGCTGTTTAAATCGGCCAGTTTGCATTTAGAGAATATACCTTGAGCGTACTCGCGATAAGACCTTTCGGTTGGGATCCGTCCAGCAGAAGTATGAGGTTGATGAATGTAGCCTAATGTTTCTAGCTCTGAGAGCCTTTGGCGGGCAGTAGCAGGTGAAATATTTAAGTTATATTTTTCTACTAAAACACTCGACCCAACTGGTTCAGCTGAGGCAATATGCTCTATAATTAGACAATGTAAAATTTTATTTAAATTCTCATTCATTGCCTGTATTTTATAAAAGTAGCACTCAAGTGTCAAGAGTGCTTACAGAACAGGTGAGGTGCTATGAAAAACCCCGAGAAATTAAAATTCTCGGGGTGTTGTTGGTTATTGTTCTTGTTTTATTAGTTCAAATAGTTTTTTAATCGCAACTTTTTTAGTCTCATTGTCAGCATGTTGATCTGAATAATAAGCCGCTCGGATACTCCCTATGGAGGTGGAAGCATGCACTGCGCTCAATGATAATTCATTCCATCGCTTGGTTACAATTTCCATTTCTTCAGCTGTTAGGGGCACACACTTTGTTAAAATAAATTGTATTTCTCTAGTAGTAGTTATAAGGCTACACCATCTTTTAAGTACAATATCTCTGTGTTTTTTATCAGTCGTGCAAAATAACGACTCAAGCTTTTTAGTATCTTTAGTTAATTCGCATATTTTTGAAAGTGCCTCAATTTGAAGTTCAGGATATTCAGAAGTTTTAGGCAAGACTTCTTCAAAATCATCAACGGTTTCGCAAAAAGAAAGCCACTTCTCAAGTGCTAATTTTTCTGATGGTGTATTTTTAGGTGCATCACAAAAAGCATTAAAGGCTTCTTCTTTAGAATTTGCAGCTTGCGCTTCATTGGTCGATAACAAAGACCATCTATCTAGTAGCATTTGGCGAATTTCCACCAGATCTTTTCTTACATACTCAAGTGTATCCCGAACCTCCAATGCGCTAAGCATAGTGGTACACAAAATAGACGTCGCTATTTTTTGAGGCTGACTATTGTCTGGCGCAGCTCGAAGAGCATCAAGAGCCTCATTCGGAGTTTTTGCATTTTCTGCTTCTTTTAGTGCTTGTGCTAACCATTTATTCATAACAGTCTCTTTAAGTTTTTTTAAAAAGCCTGGAATTTTTCTATATATATTCTGTAAACTTTCCGAAGTAGTAGCTTCTTCAAGCAATGCAATGGAAATTTTTTCGCATTTTTCGCGCGCAATACGCTTAGCACTGCTCTTGGTTGGTGAATGGACATAAGCCGAATATGCTTTTTCTAAAGTTGTTGCGTTTTTTGCATCTCGAAGTGATAGTTCCTCCCACTTAGTGAGAAAGTAAGTTGTGTCTGCCCCAACTGAGCTTAGCGCACGTACCACTTCTTTTGCCATAGAGGCGTCAACAACATCCTTGTGGCAATACATGGCCATTTCGAGTATTTTTTCACGTATAGCTTGAATAGCCGTTTCGCTTGTTTTACCGCTGTTCTTATAGGCAAAATATATTTCAAGCAACACTTTAAGATTACGCACTTCCTCTAGCGTTTCTAATAAATCTTTTTCTTCGAGATGGACTACGATCTCTGGAATAGTAATGTCGAGTGTACTTTTTATTTTTTCTACAATGTCAAGTGCTGTTTGCATTGCTATTGCTCCCGTGTAGGTTGTTTGGTATTTAAAGAACCATTATCTTTTTACGCTACTTTTAGCAAATGTCAAGTATTATTCATAACTACTAACTTGCTTTTAGTAAAATGCGACGCTAAAAAAGAAATCATATAAAAAAAACGATGCTTTTCATATCGTTTGTAATCCTAAAGTTTGATTGATTATATTTGGTTAGCTAAACTTATTTTTTTATAAAGGGCTTTAGGAGCTGTGTAAAATTATTGCTGATTGGTTTTGGAATAAAGCCATCACAACCAATATCAATAATTTGCCTAACCTCAGCTATCGAAGCATTCGCAGTAACGGCAATTATCGGATATATGTATTTGCGCGATTCTCGTAAGGTTCTAATAGCAACCATGCCACTCATTAATGGCATATGCATATCCATCAGTATAATATCAGGCTGAAGTTCCATTGCTAATTCTATTCCGTGTAAACCATTCTTAGCCTCATGGGCAATATATCCCTCCAACTCAAGTAATGTTTTCATATATTCTCGAATGCTATCGTCATCGTCAATGACCAGTATTTTTGTCATGTTCTCGGTCTCCGTCTGAAAATGTTGAGTGGTTGTGTGTCATTACCAAGTCCTCTTTCGATTTTCCTTAAATATCTTATTAATTATGGTTGGAAACTGATCAGTACACAATTGTCGATCATCGTCTACAACAAGAATTCTCATAACTTACTCCAAGTTTTAAAAATATAATATTTTGATTAAAAGAACATCCCCATAGTAAAATATATAGATATTGCTATGATAATAAAATAACATAATAATGATATAATTATTACAATGGCTTTAATTGCAGAAAAATTTAGAAAAATAAATGTTGACCGATAGTAACATTGTCAAGGTTGGTATTGACGAACGTAATTGTTAATGCTATATATAAGTAATAATGTAGTTCATTTTAAAAAAAAGGAGACATGTGATGTTTACTGAAACCGAGCATGGTTATCAGCGTGCTGATGTTTTGAATCCTGAGCAACGCCTATGGTTTGCTGTTTTAGAACAAGTAAAGAAAGATATAGACTTGATCTTTAACAAAGATAAAGATAATAAGTTATTATTAAATGATATAATTACATGGATGGAAACCCGTGGTTTTAGGGAAGTTTGCTCGATGGCTAATGTTGAGCCCACTTGGGTAAAAAAGCTTCTCAATACACATATTAATAATCAATACTTAAAGATACTTGAAAAAAATATAGCAAAGGAGTTGCAATGATCGATCATCAAATAGATAGCTCCAACCAGAAGTTAAAGACAAGGGCAGTTGACATCTTTAAAAATTTCCTTTGTCTAATTGCTGCTTGCATGCTTTTAGGAATGGTACTCTTGTTGATACAAACAGTAAAGAAAACAACTATTTCTTTATTACTTCTATCTTAAAAAAAACAACACAGTGGGGTAACTCACTGTTTTTATTTACAAGAAAATATTATTGTGATACATTAAGATCGTAATTTAAACAAAAAACTATGTCAGGAACAAAAGGAATACAAGCGAGAATAAAATCGGTAAAGAACACCAAAAAGGTTACTAAAGCTATGGAAATGGTAGCGGCTGCAAAAATGCGTCGTGCTATTGACGCTGTTCTAAAAACTAGAACTTATGCTAGTTTAAGTTGGGAAATTGTTTTAAGGTTGTCTCAAGCGGTTAACAATGAACACCCTCTGTTAACTAAAATAATTACCACAGGTAAACAAAAGAAGGATGTGCCATCTAGTAAAATTGCCGTAATACTATTTACTTCCAATCGTGGTCTTTGTGGGGGATTTAATTCTAATATTATAAATGAATTATATAAAACTATAAAAAATACAGTAAAGTCAGAAAATGTAGACCTAATATTGGTCGGCAAGAAGGGCGTAACTGCACACAATCACTATAAATATAATATTGAAGCAGAGTTTGTTAAGCCAGATATTGCAAGTGGTGTGGATGATGTAGTACCAATAGTTAAATTAGTAATAAAAGATTATTTGGCTGGTAAATATTCGAAGATAATTATAGCTTACACTGATTATATTAATGCAACAAAACAAATGCCAAGGGTTAAACAGTTGTTGCCAGTCAATGTAAATAAGGAAGACGAATATTTGGGGACAGTAGATGTTGGTGAAAATAATGCAAGTTCACATTCTGTGATTGAAGAAAAGCCTAAAAAGAAATTAAATGACAGCAATGAGTATATATTTGAACCTAGTCCTCATGAAGTATTAGACGAAATGGTACCAAGGTTAATCGAAGTGCAAATATTCCAAGCTCTTTTAGAGTCAAATGCCAGTGAACATTCAGCAAGAATGACAGCGATGCATCAAGCAACAGATGCTGCTAGCGATATGATAGACGAGCTAACTTTAACTTATAATAAGGTAAGACAGGCGGGAATTACAGCCGAGATTGCCGAAATTGGTGCGGGTGTTAACGCAATGAATTAAATTTAATAAAAAATTATGCAAAACGAAAATAACAATCAAGAACAATCAAATACTAATAACATAGGCAAGATACAACAAATAATCGGAGTCGTTGTGGATGTTTATTTTGAAAAAAATCTACCAGAAATTTACAATGCCCTTGAGGTAAAAATTAATGGTACCTCTAAGTTGGTTTTAGAGGTGCAACAACATGTTGGTTCAAATGTGGTTAGAACGTTAGCTATGGGTACAACAGACGGATTAAAGCGTGGGATAGATGTATTGGACACAGGGTCAGGCATAAGTGTACCAGTTGGTGCTCAAGTATTAGGCAGAATGTTTGATATTCTAGGCAATCCAATTGATGCAAAAAAAGTACTAAAAACAGAAAAGAAATATCAAATTCATAGAAAGGCACCAAAGTTTGTAGAACAGTCTAGTAGTGCCGAGATTTTAGAAACAGGTATTAAAGTAATCGACTTAATGTGCCCTATTTTAAAAGGTGGTAAAGTTGGTTTATTTGGTGGAGCGGGTGTGGGAAAAACTGTAATTATTCAAGAGTTGATCCACAATATTGCACAGGAACATGGAGGGTATTCTGTGTTTGCTGGAGTGGGGGAGAGAACTCGTGAAGGTAATGACTTGTACCACGAAATGAAAGATGGTGGAGTAATTGACAAAGTAGCTATGGTATTTGGTCAAATGAACGAGCCACCTGGAGCACGCGCACGTGTTGCTTTAACAGGCTTAAGTATGGCTGAGTATTTTCGTGATGAGGAAAATAAAGATGTTCTATTATTTATTGACAATATTTTTAGGTTCACTCAAGCTGGTGCGGAAGTGTCAAGTCTAATGGGGAGAATCCCATCAGCTGTAGGTTACCAGCCAACACTAGCAACAGAAATGGGTGAGTTACAAGAGCGCATTACATCTACAAAAAACGGATCGATCACTAGTTTTCAGGCAGTTTATGTTCCAGCTGATGACTTAACTGATCCAGCCCCAGCTACTACATTTTCTCACTTAGATTCAACTGTTGTGCTTGCTCGTAGTTTAGCTGAGCTTGGTATTTATCCTGCTGTTGATCCTCTTGATTCATCCTCTACAATTCTTGATCCAAAAATTATTGGTGATGATCATTACAATGCTGCTCGAGGAGTGCAAAAGGTTTTACAAAGATATAAAGACTTGCAAGATATTATCGCGATTTTAGGTATGGAGGAGTTATCTGATGAAGACAAGTTAACGGTTATGCGCGCTAGAAAACTACAAAGATTTTTGAGTCAACCATTCTTTGTTGCCGAAGCATTTACGGGTTCAGCTGGAAAGTATGTTAAACTAGAAGACACTATTAAAGGATTTAAAGAAATTCTTGACGGTAAGCATGATGATAAAAATGAAGGAGATTTTTACATGAAGGGTGGAATCGACGAAGTTATAAAAACAATAAAATAATGTCTAATTTAACTATACAATTTGAAATAGTCACACCGGAAAGAGTAATCTTAAGTGAACAGATTACGCAGGTTGTTGTCCCAACAAAAGCGGGGGAAATAACAATTTTGCCAAATCACATTCCACTTGTTTCTAGTTTAACTCCAGGAGTGATTATTGCTAAAAAAGAAGATGGAAGCGATGTTATTATGGCCATGTCTGGGGGTTTTGTGGAAGTATTGCATGGCAAGGTTGTCATTTTAGCTGATACTGCAGAAAGAGCAGACGAGCTTGACGAAGAACGAATTGTAGAAGCTCGAGAGGTAGCTAAAAAAGCCAAAGAAGAAGTTAAGCATGTTGATCGCGAACAGTTTGCAAACATTAGTGCAAAATTGCAAAAAGAATTAGCTAGAGAGCGAGCGCTAAAGAAATGGAGAAAATTATAGTTTGGTGGTTATTGCAAGTTCCGGGTTTTTAAATAAATATGCAGCCTCTTTCAAGAGGCTGCGTTTTGTTATTTGTTATGAAGTATTAATATCTTTCCATGAATCTTCTGCGATGTACCTCGCAAGGATTGGGAGTTTACAATTATCTTCTATGAGAAATCCCTTATTCACGAAGATTATTTTTATTATCAATTGATGAGGCCATAACTTTCTCCTTTTTTTGATTGGTTGTTGGTTTATTTCAATCTTGGGTTTAGTAACATCGACATTTCGCGAATTTTTTGATCTGCTTGGAAAAATGGTCCAGACATTTTGCCAATATCATCATACCCCATAGAGTTCATTATAAACATGTGGTCATTATCTAGCACTAATTCAAGATTATTCAGTGCAATTTTCATAAGGTCTACAAGCGATCGTCTAGTGATCACTTCTTCGAACTCTACTGACGCAACTTTTAGTATTGCGTAGACTGCAAAGGCAGTTCCCTTGGCTCTATAAAAAACATTGTCTGCCGTAAAATTCCCAACATTTGTTCTTACCATTTTATTTCCAGCATCAACAGAATCGCCAGCGCCTTCAGCGTTTGGAGTATATTTCTTTCCTGTAGATTCTTGTGACATTTTTGTTTGAATATGGCCCATTTGTGAATGTAAAACATGCAACAACGAACCCAGATTATCCTCTCTTAGTTCAAAAACAGATTGATTCTTTTGTCTAGAGGCAATGTATTGTCTTAGGCTTTCATTTGACTCACTAAGATAATACGGGTAAATAAAGAAAATATCTTCAGGAATACTTGTTAGGCCAAGCGCGCGCTCAACAAAGGGGTCTTTATCTCCCGTCGTTCTGTGTCTTGCAACATCTTCATGAAGGGAAAAAAGAACAACTTTCCATACCTGACGCTGGCCAAGTTGAAATTCTGGTAAGTTATCCATCCACCAGCGAAAAAGTAAATTACTTGGAATCCATGTTCGATTAAGTTCACCTTGTTGCAAGTTAATTATAGTTTGTATAAACGCTTCACCAGGGACACTGGTCTTTTGGGCGACAGGCGGTCGTCGTGGTATTTGGCTGATATAGGCACCATAAAAAACTATTAAAAAGACTATTCCAAGCGCAAGAATGCTCGTTACTTGGTATCTTATTTTTTGTCTCCTAAGATGTAGAGGTAATTCACGGAAAAGCCACCTTGTATTTTTCGGCAAAGCAAGAGTAAAACGCCAAGATTGAAGCAAGAAATTGGGTGTTCCTGTTAAAATAGCGAGCCCTGATTTCTTGATAGTTTGCATAGCCGTTGATTCGGTTGGTTCACTTTTTTGTGGCACTAACGCAAAATTTTTTTCGTCATCGGTCCCATCTTTATTGTTAATACTACTTGGGGCTAAATCGGAAGCCCTTTTCTCTTTGCTATTGTCGCTGTAATCAAATTCGGCCATGACCTTCCTCCATGAACTTATATTGTGATTGTTAAAGAGCAGATAAGTATTATAATATATTATATAAAATTTTGCAAAAAAAATAGCCACCGGTTAGGTAGCTATAATGTTGATTTGTTTATTTTGTCGAATATCACCCCCTTAAAGTAATAGGTAATGACTTAATTTAATTGGAAGTATTTGCCATTCGCACTTTATATATTTTATAATAACGCCAGAATACATAAAGCGCTAAGCTGATAATTAGCAGTTCAAAAAACCAACGTACTGGAGCCGGTAAAAAAACACCAAACAATCCAGTTACGATCAATACAGTACCAATCAGCAAAAGATACCCTTCTTTCATGTATTTATAAGAAGGATGGTCAACGATAAAGCTCACAACCTTAGTCCACTTGGGATTTTTATTGGCCCACTCGATCATGCGGATCCAAGTAAAATATAGAGTACCGAGTCCCATCGCAATTTCATCAACATAGGGAATTGTGTCTCCTTTCCAAAGAACATTTACTACGAAAAGAATAAAAAGAACAGCATCGCGAATTATCATAATTTTTATCATTTCTTTCTCCCACTCTAATTGTTGTGTTGGTTTTGAAATGCTAATGCAAGATTATTGCCTATATTTTTTCTGCTTCGATGACTCTAAATGCAGCTTCAATATCCTCGGTTTGAAATGTAGATATTTTATTGATCGAAGATAGAAAAACTTTTGCATTTTTGCATTTTTGGGCTAATGTTTCTGGTATTAGAATTTGATTCATTTTGTGTCTTTCAAATAGAAAAATATAACCACAATGTATTCTTGTTCTTGGATCATATTCGCTTGTTATTTCATAAAGATTAATTATTTCCTCGGCAAGGCTAAAAAAGTCAAACGCTAGTTTATACTTAACAGTTTCAATGTAGCAATATGCTCTTGCTATATATATTTGATGATCCAATCTATCGCCTAAAAATTCTTCAATCTCGTCTAGGGTCGTAATTGATTCTTCGTATTGCTTATTTTTTCTTAATAACTCTGCTAATAAGGTTTTATTCATTAATAGCGAGTTATTATTTTTTGATATACTTACAAGTTTTCTTGCAATTAAAATTGCATCTTGATACCTACCAAGTCCTCTAAGTGTTCTTATGAGAGTTATGTAGTCAGAATGTCCTCCTCTCATATTAACCGCTTCTTGTGCTGCCGAAGCAGCCTCAACAAATCGACCTGTAGCCAAATAGCTTTTCGCAAGATAGATGAAAGTAGAAGCGTTTGGTTCAAGTTTAATAGCACTCATCGCAGCTTTAATAACCAGTTTATGTTCGCCTTGCTTAAAATAAATCTCTACCAAAATAGTATAAAATATAGCATACTTCTTTCTTTTAATCGTTTCTATCAATAATTGTATTGCCTCATCAAATTTTTTGAATTTTATACAAGCTCGCGCGAAAATTATCGTTGACGCTGTACTACCATTTAATTCAAAGTTCCTCTTTGCTACACGATAAGCATTTATAAAATTACCCAGATTCATTAAGCATTGTGCTTTCAATCCAAGTGCACGAATATTATTAGGATCAATGCGCTCTACTATTTGGATTAATTCGATCGCTCGTTTTGGGTTTGTTATTCGTAAGTCATATACTAATTTCAATGTGCTATGAATATCTTTACGCTCAATTATTGTCTGACTCATTAATATTTCTCCTTTTTTTATTAAAGACCAGTACAAAAAAAATAATATCACTCATTAGTACTTATGTCAAAGAATATGATAGTAACTACTTGCTATACCTGCATTATTTTTGAGCGCATATGGAATATGTAGTATTTTTTAGCAGAATTTAACTTAAAAAATTTTATGTTTGAGTGAAGCGAGTTTAAAATTTTTGTTATATTGTGCGAAAATTGCCCAATATTCCATCCTAAGCGAAAAAGTGATGTAGGTATAGTGAAGTTACTAAGTACTGTATTGTAAAGCTTTTTAAAATATGATATCATTATAAAATTAGAAAAATAAGCATGTAACTAAATAATATCTATCTAAACAAATACTGAAGAAATGTTTTTGTTTATAATAGAAAAGGTGTGTATATGAGTTTAATTTTTATAGTTAGTATATCAATATTTGTAATTACATTTGGCTTGATACTAACCGAACGATTTCATAGAACGATTATTGGGTTAGCAGGAGCAATCTTGATGGTATTAGCGGGTAATATGTTTGAATTTTATGACTCTAAAGAAGTAGTTGAAGCGATAGATTTTAATACGCTTGGTTTATTGTTCGGCATGATGGTTATCGTTGCTATACTAGAGAAAACAGGCTTTTTCGAATATTTAGCAATATTAGTCGCAAAAAAAACAAAAGGAAAACCATGGGCGCTTGTTGTTGCTTTAGGTACATTAACAACTTTACTTTCACTAATCCTTGATAATGTAACAACTATAATTCTAATTGTTCCTGTGACCATTATTATCACCCAGCTGTTAAAAATAAATCCTACACCAATTTTGATGGCGGAAGCTCTGCTCTCTGATACTGGTGGTGTAGCCACGCTCGTTGGTGATCCTCCAAACATCATGATTGGATCCGCTGCTAACTTTAGCTTTAATGATTTTTTAATTCATTCAATGCCTGTAGTAATTGTGGCATGGTTTGCTACATTAATTACGCTTAAGTTTATTTACAAAAAAGAATTAAAAGAGGTTCCACAAAATATAGACCAGTTGATGGCAATGAATGAAAAAGAAGCAATTACTGATCCTGTAACAGTGAGAAAGATATTATACGTATTATCTTTTGTTGTATTATTGTTTCTTTTGCATAGTAAATTACATTTAATGCCTTCTATGGTTGCTTTAATAGGAGCTTTTTTGGCACTATGGGTTGTGTCTGCAAAAAAAGACCCACAAAAAATACTTGAAAAAGTCGAATTGTCTGTATTGTTATTTTTTGGTTCACTATTTGTTATAGTCGGTGGATTAGAAAATGCTGGTGTGCTTGAGCACCTTGCAAATCTTATTACTAGTGGAGTTGAAGACAATTTATTGCTAACCGCAATTATCGTACTCTGGTCTTCTGCAATTCTTTCAGCGATAGTTGATAATATTCCCTTAACTGTTGCGATGATCCCAATTATTAGCTATCTAGAAACTCAAGGAGTTGCAGTTGGAATACTGTGGTGGGCACTTGTATTTGGTGTGGGTTTTGGAGGCAATGGTTCGCCAATCGGGTCTACGGCCAATGTTATTGTTGTTTCTAAGAGTGAGCAAACTGATACTCCAATAACCTTTAAAACTTGGTTTAAGGCTGGAGCATCGGTAATGTTCGTAACACTTACCGTTGCAACACTTGCCATAGTATTATTCAAAGAAATGTTTACGTAAAAATGTAAGTTATGCGATTGCTCAAACTGCTAGTACTAAATATTATTAATAACTAAATTATAATTATTCGTTTATATTTGTTTTACAAGCTTGAGAACAACCTATATACAAATAATTTCTATATGAATATACAAAATATAATGCGACAGCCAGTTATTGTAAAAGATAATATTAGCCTTTCAGAAACTGTTCAAATAATGATGCAGAAGAAAAGGAATTCTGTTGTTATTGTTAATGATAAAGGTGAATTTGTTAGTGAGGTGGATGTCGTAAGTGTAATAAAAGCGATTTTACCAGACTATATAGAAGAAGCAAGAATTGCTGCTCATTTTGCCAGTAGCGATTATTTTATTGAATTATGCAAAAAATCCAAAGACATTCCAATAGGGGATTTTATGATGAAAAATCCTAAGACAACTACTATAGAAAGTAGTCTTATGGAAGCTGCTGTTATGTTAATAAATAGCAAGCAATCCAGAATAGCAGTGTTAGATAAAAATAAGTTTCCAGTTGGCCTACTAACTAGAACTGAACTAAAACAAGCTATTGGTAAAATTCTAGACATTAAAGAAAGTAATAGTTAGCTTGTTATATATTTAAATAGAGATACATAAAAAATATTAATCGAACCTAAGCGTCCAAATGTCGGGCGCTTATTTTATTACTTATATAGAAAAAAGACCTAAGCAAGAAGCCGAGGTCTAAATTGATGTTGTGAATCGCACCCGTTAGACGGTTAGCAATCCACTTATTTGATTTTCGATGGCACAAAAAGCGTCATCGAAAATAGTGGGGGAAAACTCGCATCCTTGTCTTTTTGCGAGCTTTGAGCCGATCTCGTCAATTTTGACACAGCCGCACTTTATCAGGCGACCTAAAATTTCTACTTTGTACTCCAATTGTTGACTTATATGACACCTTGCCATCTTTTTTAGTGTTTGTTTGTATTCATTAAGAATCCTCTTCAATTGGATTGTTAATTCTTTTTTCATATTAGGCAGACAAATAATTCTCACCATATCTCTCCTTTTTTTTATTGAAATGAGCAGAAATACCTATAAGTAATAATAGTAAATATAAAACTATATGTCAAGCGATTTTCTTGTAACTACTCACTATATCTGCATTATTTTTGAGCGCATATGTAATATGTAGTAATTATTAGCACAATTTAACTTAAAAAAATTTATGTTTGAGTGAAGCGAGTTTAAAATTTTTGTTAAATTGTGCGTAAAAAAGTGCCCAATATTCCATCCTAAGCGAAAAAGTGATGCAGATGTAGTGAGTGATTATATTTTCTTTATTAAAAGGTCATTTTGCGACCTCTCGCACATCCATATATAAATCGGCAAGCTTATCATGGACTGCTTTATAATGATTTTTCTTTAAGCAAGTGAGGTTATATAAGCAGGTATATTTTCTTTCCACGCCAGGAACTTTATGATAAAATACAAATATGCGAAAATTCCTTAGCTTTATCTTTAACCTAGGCGACAACTTTAAGAATGCTGATAAGCCCTTGATTGCAACCATGGGAATTATTATTGCTTTTGGTTTAGTTATGTTGTCTAGCGCGACCTCTGCCGTTGCTTTTACAAAATATGGCGATAGCTACTATTTTTTTAAACATCAACTCTTCGGTATAATCGTTGGTTCAATCTTTTTTTATTTTTTAGCTAAAATTGATTACCATAGATGGGAAAAATACGGTTTTTGGTTTTTAGTTCTCTCTATTGTATTGCTGTTATTAGTGTTTATCCCTGGTTTAAGTGCTAGTTATGGAAAAGCGAGAAGTTGGATAAATGTATTTGGTTTTTCACTTCAACCATCTGAATTAGTAAAATTATCTTTTTTGATATATTTGTCGGCGTGGTTAGGGCGTAGGGAAAAATTTGTTAAAGACTTTACGCAAGGAACGGCTCCGTTTGTAGCTATATGGCTTGTTGTGGCAATACTAATGATATTGCAGCCAGATATTGGGACACTTTCGATCATTACAGTAGTGTCGATGATAGTGTATTTTGTTGGTGGAGGTAATATAAAACATATATTAGGTATGATAGTGCTAGGAATGATGGGGCTAGCTATTATGATAAACTTAATGCCTTATCAGGCAGCTAGAATAAAGTGCTTTACTGACCCAACATATTCTACCGCTGATGTTTGTTATCAGGTTAATCAGTCGTTAATCGCCGTGGGCTCTGGTGGATTACATGGTCGTGGACTTGGTGCGAGTAGACAAAAGTTTGCTTATTTGCCAGAGGTGTCAGGTGACTCAATTTTTGCTATTATTGGAGAAGAAACTGGCTTGATATATAGCTCATTTTTGGTATTGTTATTTATATTCTTGTTTTATAGAGGATATATAATCGCAAAACAAGCACTAGATAGATTCGGAAAATTCCTAGCTATTGGGATTGTAAGTTGGGTAGTTTTGCAGGCATTTATTAATATTGGTGGAATGATAAACTTTATGCCTATGACAGGCGTACCCTTACCCTTTATAAGTTATGGTGGATCGGCTATATTTTCTGCAATGTCTGCCATGGGAATCCTGGTTAATATCAGTAAGCACGGCCGGTTTAGGTAAAAAAAAGCCCACTGGTATATAGGCTCGTAGACAGAACGATTTCTTTCTGTAGTTTGTCAGCCATCGAGTGGTTCTTCCCAAAAGGAATCTTAATGAACCATAAATTAAATATAGTATACAACATGAAAAATCTCAAGAGAATTTTATATTCTGGCGGGGGAACAGGTGGGTCAGTTACTCCTCTCTTAGCCTTACACCAAGAATTAATAGCGAACAATAGCTATATTGTCGCTCTTTGGGTTGGAACTGGTTTTGGGCCGGAGCAGGCTATGGCTAAAGAGGCCAATATTGACTTTAGAGTCATAAAAAGTGGGAAGCTAAGACGCTATTTTTCACTTCAAAATTTTTTCGATCCTCTTAGAGTTGCTTTTGGGTTCTTCGAGGCTATCGCTATAATGCGTAACTTTAAGCCAGATATTGCAATTACAGCCGGTGGGTTTGTAAGCGTACCAGTTATTTGGGCCGCTAAATTATTAGGTATTACTACTATTGTCCACCAACAAGACGCTCGACCAGGCTTGGCTAATAAGTTAATGGCTCCCTTCGCCACAATAATAACCGTCACTTTTAAAAAATCTCTCGAGCATTACGGCAAAAAGGCAATACTAACTGGCAATCCAGTAAAAAAAGTAAGCGTTAATATAAATATACTAGCACAAAGAAGTAAGTACAACTTTAATAATATTTTGCCAATAGTTTTAGTGATGGGCGGTGGTACTGGTGCGCGAAAAATTAACGAGCTAATTAACGAGGGTCTTAAAGACTTGTGCAAATTTACTAATATAATCCACATAACAGGTAAGGGTAAAAATCAAGATACATATAACCATCAAACACCGAAAAACTATATGTGCCTTGAATTTGTTAATCATGCTGAAATGTACAATATTTATGCTTTGGCAGATATTGTAGTTAGCCGGGCTGGCATGGGAGCGTTGACTGAATTGTCATATCTTAAAAAACCTGCCATAATTATCCCAATGCTTAGTTCACACCAAGAAGATAATGCTAAAATTCTTGGCGACACGAAGGCTGCAATAGTTTTAGACCAAAAAAAACTTACAGCTGTAGCTTTGGTAAGTAATATTAAAACTATAATTGAAAATAAAACACTGCAAAATCAACTATCGATAAATATAGAAAAAGCCATAAAAACTGATGGGGCAAAAGAAATAGCCAAGATTATTAATAAATAGTCAACTTCAGATTAACCGTTTAAAATAATAAAATGGACATATCAAAAGTTAAAAATATATACATGATAGGAATAAAAGGCGTAGGTATGACAATGCTTGCTCAGTATTTTGCGTCTAAAGGAATGAAGGTGACTGGATCAGATACCGCTGAAAAATTTATGACAGACCAGGTTTTAGAAAAATGTAAAATTCCAGTAATAGAAAAATTCAATAAATTAAATATTCCTAAAGATGCTGATGTAATAATTTATTCTTCCGCATATAACGAAATTAATAACGAAGAAGTGCGATCTGTGATTAATACAAATCGCAAAGTGCTGTGTTATGCAAAAGCACTAGGCGATGTTTTTAATCAGTATTACGGAATAGGTGTTATTGGCTCGCATGGCAAAACTACGACTTCTGCTTGGCTTGGATTTGTTATGGACTCGGCTGGATTAAAACCAAATGTTATGGTTGGAGCAAGAGTGCCACAATTCAATGGAAGCTCTTTAATTAATGAATCAAATTATTTAGTTGCAGAGCTAGACGAATATCAAAATAAGTTTCAATATGCTAGTCCTCAAGCAGTAATATTAAACAACATTGACTTTGATCACCCAGATTTTTTCCCTACCCATGAAAGCTATACTCAAGTCTTTATCGACTTAGTAAAAAGGATTCCAAAAAAAGGATTGCTTGTTGCCAATCTTGATGATGAAAAAGTTGAAAAAATAGTACAATTAAATTTTGAGTTTAAGGCTATAACATACGCTATAAAAAATGGCAAAGCAAATTACATAGCGTCAGAAATAGAACAGGCTTTGGGCAGGCAATATTTTCGTGTTTCTTTTGATAATGAAGACCTTGGAATTTTCAATATTAAACTGACTGGCGACCATAATATCTTAAATGCTCTTGGTGTAATTGCTATGTGTGTCGAATTGGAAATAGACTTAATTGACATCCGAACTTACTTGGCAGATTTTATTGGCACAGAAAGACGAATGCAGACTCTGGGGGAATACAATAAAGCTTTAATTATCGATGATTATGCACATCATCCGACTGAAATAAGGGTTACTTTAGCTGGTATAAAAAAATTATATCCTTCGAAGAATATAATTTGCGTATTTCATCCACATACTTTTACAAGAACTAAAGCTCTCCTAGATGAATTTGCTAATAGCTTTAATGATGCTGATAAAATTGTAGTACTTGATATTTATGGATCTGCTAGGGAAGAGCAGGGTGGGATCAGCTCTAAAAGTATAGTTGATAAAATTATAGAATTAAATAATAATAATGATAGGGGTAATCAGGAAGTATTGTATATTCCTAGTTTTATGGAATGTGAAGAGTATTTACGAAAAATTGCTAAAAACAACGACCTAATTTTATTAATGGGTGCTGGAGATATATTTAAAATAGGGAAGAATTTAATAAGAATATAACTATGTCAGACTTAATTGATATTGAAACTAAAATCAAAAAAAATATCCCATTAGCTCCTCTTACCACTTTTAATATTGGAGGTTCTGCTGAGCTATTTGTTGAGGTTGGTAGTAAAGACGAGTTAGTAGACGCAATAAACTTAGCCCAAAATAAAGATTTAGGAATCACAATCTTAGGTGGAGGTAGTAATGTTTTAGTCGCTGATACTGGAATTAAAGGCTTAGTGATAAAAATAAATAACAAAACCTTAGTTTTAAAAGGAGATCGAATAGAGGTTGGTGCTGGGTCAAAATTGATCGATACTGCAAGACTAGCTAATAATAACGGATACACTGGATTAGAGTGGGCTAGTGGAATCCCAGGATCAGCTGGAGGGGCTATTCGTGGTAATGCAGGTGCTCATGGATACTATATCGCAGATGTAATAGAAACTATAGAGTGTTTTGATAAAATAAAGAATATATTTAAAATATTAAGCAAGAAGGACTGTGAGTTTTCTTATAAAGATAGTTATATTAAGCAAAATAAGAGTTTGGTTATTTGGAGTGCTTATCTAAAACTTACGCGTGGTAACTTAGTTGAGATAAGAAATAAAGTCGATAGCTATATAAAAATACGAGAGAGTTCTCAGCCAAGGTTAGCGAGTGCTGGTTGTGTATTTAAAAATTTAAGTTTCGACGATATTCAAGCAACTAGTGATAAGCTAGCAAAATATATAATAAAAAATAATCCGCCTAAGAATGGTAAAATAGGTGCGGGTTGGCTAATTGACCTTATTGGGCTTAAAGGTAAACGAGTTGGTGATGTAAAAGTTAGTCTAGAGCATGGTAATTTTATTGTTAACACTGGGCATGGTAAGGCTAGCGATGTTATTGACCTAATTAAATTTATCAAGAAAAGAATGTACGACCAATTTGGCATAGAACTAGAAGAGGAAATTCAATACTTAGGATTCTAACTTTTTATTTATTAAAATACCACTCCCAGATATCATAAGCTATAGGCACAGCGGCTTCTGACCCCTCACCACCTTCTTCAATGAGAATAGTTAACACCATCTCTGGGTTGATATATGGCGCAAACCCCGTAAACCACGCATGGGTTTCTTTTTTACTAGACCATTGAGCTGTCCCGGTTTTTCCCGCACTAGTCACACCTAAAAGTGAGAGCCGTCTAGCGCTGCCTTTAGTAACAGCCTGACGCATACCCTCTTTTACAATCTTAATATTATAGCTATCAATAAAATTTTCACGAATATGTGCTGTATCAAGTGGTTTTGAGGATCCATCAGCACTAGAAAGAACCTTACTAACAATGTGAGGTCGATAAAGCTTTCCGTCATTTGCAAAAGCAGATGTAAACAAAGCCACTTGCAGTGGGGTTACAAGTACATCACCCTGACCGATAGCTAAATGATAAGTGTCCCCAATATACCATGGCTCACCTTTAACTGCCAATTTCCACTCTATTGATGGCAAGAAACCACTAGCTTCACCAGCTAAATCTATTCCAGTTTGCTCACTTAGTCCAAATAGTTTTCCATATTGAACAATTCTCTTTACACCTAAACCTTCAAAATCTTTATAACCTCCACCAATATAATAAAAAAATGTATTCACTGATTCTGCTAATGCCCTTCTAGCGTCAACTATCCCATGACCTCCGGCCTTCCAGTCGGGGAAATACCAACTTGAAATTCTTATTCCGCCGACACTCAGAAAGCTTGTATATTCGCTGATTACTTTTTCTTGTAGTGCTGCAGCAATCATCACAGGCTTAATAGTTGACCCAGATGGATATTCACCGCTAATCGCTCTATTAAATAGTGGATTGTCTTCATGGTTTATTAGGTCGCGGTATTCGGCTAAAGAAATTCCACGAGCAAAAGCATTATTATTGTATGAAGGGATATTTACTAATGCCATTACTTCTCCGTTATTAGGATTTAGAGCGATAACGACAGCTCTATTGGTCTTAATTTTCTCAAGATGTTTTTTTGTAATCTCCTCTATTTTACTTTGCAATACCACATCAATAGACAATATTAAATGCGAACCATCCTCAGGTTTGATCTCTTTTATGATTCTTTTTTCTTTTCCTAAAGCATCAACCTCGATTTGCTTTTGACCATTTAAACCTCTGAGTTCAGGTTCCCAAAAAAACTCAATACCCACCTTGCCGATATAGTCAATCGGATTATATAAAGAACCATAATCCTCTAATTCATTATTATTAATTTTACCCGTATATCCTAAAATATGAGACATAGATAAGTTATGCAAATAATATTCTCGTCTTGTTTTATTAGTAAGTATAACACCTGGCCATTTCTTACTTTCAAGTAGGATTTTCATAGCTGCTTCATACTTAATGCTATCCGTTAAGAACAGAGGTTGAAAAGATTTCAATGAACCTACTTGAATTTGAGAGATCATAGCCTCCATATCATCAATGCTAAACTCATTTTCTAAAATAGTATTTAATTTTAGCAAAATCTCAAATCGAGATATTCTGTCTCGTGGCAAATCAGCAGGAACAAAATACAATAGAAAGTTCGCAACATTTTGCACCAAGGGTCTCATCTTGCTATCATAAATTATTCCTCTTTTTGCCTCAATTCTCTCCAATCGAACTCTATTACCTTGCGCAAGATCATAATAATGATTACCCATAATAATTTGTAGCCAAATTAACCGTGCTATCAATAATCCAATTAGCAAAAAAAAGAACAATAGTACAATATTGGTTCTTAAGTAGCTAAAAAATGGTCTTACCTTACTTATTCCAAGCGCTGTTGGCAATATACTGCCATGAGTCCAATGTTCTATATATTTATTTTTTACAATTTTCCCATACGTTTTTACAACAAAGAGGTCATCATTATTCTTCTTTATGTTTAGTAGCTTCATTTTGTTAGTGTGCTTTCTTTAAAAAGACAGATTTTAAATTATTTGTAAAAAAACTCAAAGTATAAAACAGTAAAGCCATGAATACAATATTTATAGTTATTTTAGCCATTTCATATTTAAAAAAAAGTAAAGGAACTTGAACTTGAGAAACAATATTAAAGGCATAAAATAAACTACTTAATAAATATAGGATTAAGTTTTGGGTAAAAAGTAGTACAACAAACAAAATAATCGTTGAATATAGAGATTTGTCTGTAAAGTAGTTTGTATTTAGTGAGTTCACAAATAAAAACGAAATAAAGAATGCGATCATATGTGCGCCAAAGGGAAAAAAAAGTATTGTATCCATAACCAAACCACTAAATACTACCCACAAAAGAGCAAACTCAAAACCTCTAATTAATAAAACAAAAATAATGGAAATTGATACTATATCAACATAAGCAATGGGTAGCGGTAAACCACTAACAAATGAAATTTGATATATACAGATTATTAGACAAATGATTGCGTGCAAAAATAGTTTTTTTTTCATGGCAATATGATCGATACAATACTTGCTTTATTAATGTCACTTGATGGTTCAATGATAGCGCTTTTCCAAACATCATTGCTCTTTTGAAAGATTTGTATGACTCTTCCGACTATTATGCCTGGAGGAACAGTTGATTCAAGTCCAGATGTTATAATAGTGTCCATTAAATTTATAGTTTCTGTCTGAGGAATGTAATTCATTTTGGTTATCAAATTCAATTCACCTATTGTAATTCCTGATGTTTGATGAGAATTTTCCCCCATTACAGCAAACTCACAATCCTTTTCAGTAATTAAACAAACTTCCGAAATATTATTGCTTACTTTTACTATTTTCCCGAGTAACATTCCGGAACTATTAACAACAGCTAGTCCCTCAATGATCCCATCTTTTATCCCTTTGTCGATAATAACACCAGCTCCGCTATACGAAAGAGTTCTTGGCTTTGAGATAATATTTGAAAAAATAGCCCGTCCTTCTTTTTGTTTAGAATAATTAAGTAAGCTTTTGAGCTCACTATTTTCTTCTTCCAATAATTTCAATCTTTGATTTTCTTTCTTTAGTAAGTTATATTCGATCACCAATCTATCAACCTCATTTATTAAATTCTTCTTTGTTGAAAAGTTAAGATATGTGCGCGCTATACTTGTACTTAAAGAGTGAAGTCCACTAGAGACTGGACGCAACACAAAAGCGATACTATTCTCAATTGGAGCTAATAGGCCTATATAATGCAAGCCAATTAAAGCAATAATTAACAAAAAGGACCAGCTATAAAAATTTTTTTTCCGCGAATTCATGAATAATTATTCAATAGCATTTATTAGTATAAAATATTTAGTTATCGTCTGCACTTGATACTCTCACTTTCTGTAATAATTCATTATCACCCAACATAATGCCGGTGCCCCTGACTACACAAGTTAAAGGATCCTCTCCTATTCTAACAGGTATTTTTGTTGCTTGAGCTATGCACTTATCTATATTTCTTAGCAAGGCTACACCTCCAGTAAGCACAATGCCATTTTCATAAATATCAGAAACAAGTTCTGGCGGAGTTATTTCAAGTACAATTTTTATATTGTCAACAATTTTTGTAATAGAACGAGACATTGCTTCTCGAATCTGAGTATCAGATATTTCAATCTGTTTTGGTAAACCTGTAATTAAATCTCTACCCCTAGCCTTCATCGTTAGTGGTTCTTTTAGCGCAAGAGCTGAACCAATGCTAATCTTAATATTTTCTGCGATCTGATCACCAATTAAAATATTAAATTCTTCTCGAATATACTGAACTATGCTATTATCTAATTCATCTCCCGCAAGCTGCATGCTTTTCCATGTAACAACGCCACCAAGAGAGATTACGGCTATCTCGGTTATGCCACCGCCTATATCTATTATTAAGCTAGCTTTAGCATCAAGAACTGGAAATCGAGCACCAATTGCTGCGGCCATAGACTCCTCAACTAAAACTACTTCACGAGCACCAGCGGACTTTGTAACATCCTCAACTGCTTTTTTTTCAACCTCTGTGATATCCAATGGTATTCCAATGATAACCCTAGGTCGAGGCGATATTGTAAAATCTTCAGCATGTACTTTATCGATGAAATACTTAATCATTCTTTCGGTTATTTCGTAATCTGAAATAACACCTTTAATTAATGGTCTAATGGCAGCTATGTGCGAGGGTGTTTTTCCAATCATAACTCTTGCTTCTTCTCCCACAGCAATAATTTCATCAGTCTTTATGTTAATAGCCACGACTGATGGTTCGTTAATTACAATACCTCTATCGGATGAGTAAACGAGTGTATTCTTTGTACCGAGATCTATTCCGATATCTTTTGAAAATTTTCCTAAGAATCTATTTAACACAATAAAAAAATCAAGATGCAAAATAAATTATGCAAAATGATGCAATAAAATTGAAGATAAATTATTGTAACTGCTCACTATATCTGCATTATTTTTGAGCGCATATGGAATATGTAGCAATTTTTAGCAGAATTTAACTTAAAAAATTTTATGTTTGAGTGAAGCGAGTTTAAAATTTTTGTTAAATTGTGCGTAAAAAATTGCCCAATATTCCATCTTAAGCGAAAAAGTGATGTAGATATAGTGAGCAGTTACTAATTATAACTGTAGTTTTTGAACTATCTCATCAATATTTACAAATTCAACTTCCCCAGTAGCGCGATTTTTTATCTCAACTAGACCTTTTTCAATATTCTTTTTGCTGACGATAATACGTTTTGTGCAACCTATTTTATCTGCAAGTGAAAATTTTTCACCAGGTCGACTATCTAGCCTATCATCATACAACACGTCAATTTTCATGTCTAGTAAATTTTGGTAAATCTCCTCACCTCGAACCTTTACTGACTCATTATCTTGATTAATCAAAATAATATGAACGTTAAATGGTGCAATTTCCTTTGGCCAAATTATACCCTCTTTATCATTACTAATTTCAACAACTGTTCCCATAAGCCGACCAAGACCTATACCATAACAACCCATAATAACATCACTTTGCTCACCATTTTGATTAGTAACTTGAAAGTCAAATGAAGCACTAAATTTATTTTTTAGTTTAAATATATTGCCAACTTCTATGGACTTATGCTTAATAAGCTTTTTTGTTTTGCAATTTGGACAATCACTTTGAACATCGATAATCTCCTCATTAATTGCTAGGTTGCATTTATCACAAACATAGATATTGTCCTCGCCAGCTACACAAAGAGTTTGAAATTCATGTGAAAATTGTGAAAATGAACCACCAGACGCAAAAGTTAAATAAGTAGAGCCAAGGATGCCACATCGTTTGAAAATTCTAAAGTAAGCTTTTTGGACTAATTTATAATATTCATTCAAATCTTCTTCATCTAAATGAAAAGAATATAAATCTTTCATCATAAATTCCCGACCACGAAGTATTCCTGATTTAGCTCTTAATTCATTTCGAAATTTTGTTTGGAATTGATAAACTTTAGTTGGTAAGTCTTTATAGGAATGTATATGCTTTTGCATTAAAGGAACAACTACTTCTTCATGGGACTGACCAAGAACCAATTTAGAACCCCCTTTTAATTCAGTATTAAAGAGAACATCAATATCCTGTCTGCCAGTTTGAATGTAATTTTGCAATGGATGTAATGCTGGCATATAAACCTCCTGACCATCAATATTATTTATTTCTTCACGAATTACATTTTCAATCTTTTTTATAACTCGCAAGCCTAAGGGCAAAAGTGTATATACCCCAGAAAATAGCTTGTCTATAAAGCCAGCTTGAATTAATAGCTGTGCGTTTAAGCTAGTCTCATCGCTTGGCACTTGTTTTAAGGATTTTGTAAAAAGTTGCGATTGGCGCATATATTTAAGAATTATTTAAGAGTTTAGATAATTACTACATACAATACACTATATGCCAAATAGATCAGCTTGTAAAGAAATATTTTAATCACAATTTAGTCAAAATATCGATTATACAAAAAAAGAGGGGAGTTATCCCTCTAGAAAATACAAGTTGAAATACAATGATACTTCTAGCTTGATCGATGAATTTTGTTATTTTTTACAATGAGCCATGAATACTATTAATGATATGCCGAGCATAAATGTTTCGCAAAACGTGAGTGCGATCAGTTCTTTTTGGATAAGTTCTATTCATTAGAATTACAATTGCAAGATCATGTTCATAGTTAATGAGTAAGTATGGACCTGTAAACGCAGAATGACCAATAGCGTCAAGCATAAATTTACCCATCCAAGGTCTATTTAACATCCAACCAAGACCTGAATGAATTTTGCAACTCCTTGTATAATTAATCTTTGCAATATTAGCTGTGTTTCTAAATGTATAGCCACCCCTGCACTTAAATTGATCTAACCAGAACTGCGCAAATTTTTGAAGATCACGCGCAGTTGAAAACAAACCAGCATGGCCCGCAACACCTCCAAGTGCACGAGTACTTTCATCATGCACTACCCCACAAATATCTAACCCATCCACGACTTCTGTTGGAGCGCAATTACATCTACGATTATTAATATGCGGCAATTCACTGGAATAAAAACTCGTATCTTTCATATTGAGGGGTTCAAGTACCAATTGCGTTATTATTTGTGAAAGAGATTTAGATTTAACTATTTCTAGAATTCTGCCAAGTAAAAACATATTTACATTAGTATATTCTGCATTTGTGCCAGGTAACCATTTTAATTGATTTTGACCAATGTACCTTAAAGCATTATCTTTAAAGTCGATATTTGTGGCCAGTTTTGACATATGAGCTTGGATACCAGTGGTATGGGTTAGCAGATCTTTAATTGTAATTTTATCACCAAAGGGCACTAGTTCTTTACTTATATAATCGCTTACTTTGTCCTCTAGATTAATTATTTCCTTCTCAACTAGTAGCAATATAGCAGTAGAAGTAAAAACCTCTGTAATAGAAGCAATATCATATGTACTAGTCTTGACATAAGCTGGACAAATTGGCATACCACTATAATATAAGTTTCCATAGGCCTGTTTAAATATTTCTTTTCTGTGTTGCTGAACGGTGACAATAAGCGATGGTGATACTTTCTTAGTTATTAATTCATGAGCGATAATGCCAATTACATCTTCCATCGTCTATAACCCCTTTTGTAAAGAACAATTGATTAATAATGTTATAATAGACAAAAATTAGCATATTTACAAGTCTTGGTAAGTCTCTACTATAAACAAAAAAAGCAACTACTCACTATATCTGCATTATTTTTGAGCGCATATGGAATATGTAGTAATTTTTAGCAGAATTTAACTTAAAAAAATTTATGTTTGAGTGAAACGAGTTTAAAATTTTTGTTAAATTGTGCGTAAAAAAATTGCTCAATATTCCATCCTAAGCGAAAAAGTAATGTAGATATAGTAAGTAGTTACTAAAAAAATAATTGAAAAAAGTATACATAAGTGGTATTTTTATACTATGGATAATATGAACACATTATTTGAGAATAAAAAAATTACTCTTCTTGGCCTAGGAGTACTGGGACGGGGAGTGGGAGATGCTAAATTTTTAGCTAAAGCAGGGGCAAAATTAACTATAACTGACCTTAAAACTAGCACTGAACTAAAAACTTCTCTTGAAAAATTGAAAAAATTCTCAAATATAAGCTATACACTCGGTAAACACAAGCCAAGTGATTTTAATAACAAAGACTTAATAATTAAATGTGCTGGAGTTCCTCTTGACTCTATCTACATAAAAGAGGCTCGTATTAATAAAATTCCCATTAAAATGAGCACAGCCATTTTTGCTAAACAGACAGCAGCAAAATTAATAGGTATAACTGGCACAAGAGGAAAATCAACGGTCACTCACTTAATTTATCACATACTTAAAACTGCTGGAATTAAAGCCCATTTAGGAGGGAATGTGAAGGGTGTTTCTACTCTATCTTTGTTAAATAAAGTTAAAAAGAATGAATATGTAATTCTTGAATTGGACTCTTGGCAACTTCAGGGTTTTGGTGAGGACAAAATAAGTCCACAGATTAGCGTATTTACCAATTTTATGCCTGATCATTTAAACTATTATAAAGGCGATATGCAAAGGTACTTAATGGACAAGATTAATATCTTCAAATATCAACAACCAAATGATACATTAATAACGAATAAAGCGACTTTAAAAATTATTAAAAAAGAATACAAATTTAAAATAAATAGCAAAATACTAGAAGTAGAAAATGTACTAAGTCGTACTAATCTTTGGAAAAAAAATTTACTAGGGAGTCACAATTTAATGAATATTGCAATGGCAGTACAAGTAGGAGAAGAAATCGGTATTAGCGAGAATATGATCAAGAAGGCTATTTCTACTTTTGCTGGAGTGCCAGGTAGGCTAGAATTAGTAAAAAACATAAATGGGATTAGATATTATAACGACACTACTTCAACTATACCCGAAGCAACAATGGCAGCAATTAATGCCTTAGAAAACAAAAGAATAATTCTAATTGCAGGTGGAAATGATAAAAACTTAGAATACAAGAAATTAGCCAATATTATAAGCACAAAAGTAAATAAGCTAATTCTATTACCAGGAAGTGCAACCAAGAAAATAACAGACAGTCTACCCAAAAAATACAAATATATAGTTACAGAAAGTATGGAAGGTGCTGTTAAGGAAGCTAGTCTAAGTGCAAAAAAAGGGGACATTGTCTTGCTTTCTCCAGGAGCTGCTAGTTTTGGATTATTTATAAATGAGTTTGACAGAGGATACCGCTTCTGTAAATATATTAATAAAATTTCATAAATTATTATTTTATTCAATAAGAATAGTAAAATTAACTATATGCAATATACAGTGCAAATGAAAAGTAATAAAAGTAAACTCAAAAAAGCGTTATATAAATTAATGGCTATCTTTCTATTAATATTTGCAGGTTTTTTGGGTGGAATGTATAGTTCAAGCAAGAATGATATCGTAAAAGATTTAAGCAAAAAAGAAGTTGTATATGTTGGCAAAGTATTGGGAAAATATAGCGAACCTGAAAAAGGAGAATTAAACCAAGACATAGATTTTAAGCTTTTTTGGGAGCTTTGGGATATGGTTCGTGAGAGTTATGTTGACCAAGGAGAAATTAATGATAAAAAAATGTTCTATGGTGCAATGAATGGAATGATAGCATCTATTGGAGACCCTTATACTATTTTTATGGAACCGCAAGAAGCCAGAGAGTTTGAAGAAGACTTAAACGGTAAATTTGAAGGGATAGGAGCAGAAATTGGCATAAGAGACGAAATACTAACTATAATTGCCCCATTAGAAGGAATGCCTGCCGAGAAAGCTGGATTAATGTCGGGTGATAAAGTACTTGCTATTGATGGTGAAGTAACTATAG
Organism: Patescibacteria group bacterium; assembly: GCA_016784175.1. Classification (GTDB taxonomy): domain Bacteria; phylum Patescibacteriota; class Patescibacteriia; order Patescibacteriales; family BS150m-G62; genus BS150m-G62. The sequence continues at coordinate 28,042 of JADHVC010000003.1, forward strand.
GCATAACAATAGATGAAGCAGTTAAAAAAATTCGCGGCGACAAAGGTACAAACGTAACACTAACTATAACTCGCGATGGACTCGGAGAGACTCAAGACATTACAATCACAAGAAATACTATCGTTGTAAATAGCCTTAAAACAGAGTATATTAAAGACAAGAACATCTATAAAATTAAAATTACAAACTTCAATCATGATACTATCAACCTTATGGAAGAAGCTGTAAGTGAGATTGTTGCAAAGAAGCCAGATGGAATAATAATCGATTTGAGAAATAACCCAGGTGGCTATTTAGAAATAGCAATTGAACTAGCAAGTGAGTGGGTTGAAGATGGAATAGTTGTGAGTGAACAATTTGGAGACGGAAAAAAGAATGACTTTTTAGCCCGCGGAAGAGCAAGATTAAGCGAATATAAAACTATAATTCTTGTAAACCAAGGTTCAGCTTCCGCTTCCGAAATTTTAGCTGGTGCATTAAGAGATTACGATATAGCTAAATTGATAGGTAAAAAAACCTTTGGCAAAGGATCTGTCCAATCACTCGAAAATTTAAGCGATGGCTCTCAGTTAAAAGTAACAGTCGCTAAGTGGCTTACACCAGATGGCTATAACATAAACAAAGAAGGGCTTGAGCCAGACTTTGAAGTTGAATATACTAAAGAAGACTACGAAGCAAAAAAGGATCCTCAACTAGATGCAGCGATAGAGTTCTTAAAAACTGGTAAAGTTACCATAAAGGAAGTCCCAGAAGACAACAAAGAAGGGGAAAAAAGCATAGAAGACACAAAGAAAGCAGAATAAAGAAAACGCTCCATGTAATACCCAAAAGTGGAGCATTTTTTTATAAAAAAACCGACTTTTTTAAGGTCGGTGGGTTAATTAGGAAGATTTAGATTAAAAGCGGGGGAACTAAATTTTTCCTAAGCCAATTAGCAATACGTTCTAGCAGTCAGATAAATAGCAAGATTAGTGGCCATTATAACGTTTAAAAGCATGAGCAAACTAATCCGTGATATTGTAAGATTTTTCTTTGCTTCTTTGTAAACTTTAACGGACGTGCTTGCCCGTGTTTCTCTCCAACCAATTTGGCGAAGCGATGGGAATGTGCCAATTAAACATGTGGAACCAGTATTTGTGGACATATTACTTTCCTTGTTTTGTGTTTTGTAAGGTAGATAGAAGTGAGTATATTGTTATACAATATACAACAAGTAAGCAGTATAAATGCACGACACGATCAGTAGAGTATAACCCGTAATAGTAAAAGGGTTAAAATTAAATGTAGAATCATTTTTCTGATTGTTACGCAATCTATTTTCCTTCCAACCTATCTGGTGAATGGCCTTAGGGGTCTTCAAATGAAGCGGTTTAACATATTCGGGGGTTACAGCATGAGTCATTGCCATTGTGGTAATCTCCTCGTAAATTTTTAAAAGGGCAGAAAATTGATACTCTGATATTAGCATATCATGTAAGCAATTGTTTGTCAATCATTTTATTAAATTTGTCAATTCATTCTAAGGTATCGTTCATTTGTCAATATTGTTTGATTGGTGAAACAGTGATAAAATTTAAACGAAATAATTTTTGAAAAGCTTTTCTATGAACAATGATACAATATTTAAGACTAAATATATTTTTGTCGTCGGGGGTGTAATTTCTGGCGTTGGCAAAGGTGTAACAGCTGCTTCTATTGGGCGCATATTAATTAGTAAGGGTTATAATGTAAGCGCTATTAAAATAGACCCATATATCAATATAGACGCAGGAACAATGAACCCAACAGAACATGGCGAAGTGTTTGTAACAGAGGATGGTGATGAAACCGACCAGGATATTGGTAATTATGAGCGATTTTTAAATAAGAATATTTATCGTGAAAACTACATGACGACAGGTCGCGTTTATGAAAGTGTTATTCGCAAAGAACGTAATTTAGAATATAAGGGTAAGTGCGTACAGGTAGTCCCGCATATTCCAATTGAAATTCGAGAGCGCATTCAAAAGGCTGTTAAAAAAACTGGTGCTGAGATTATGATCATAGAAATTGGAGGGACGGTTGGTGAGTATGAGAACATGCTTTTTTTAGAGGCAGCTCGAGTTATGAAATTGCAAGAACCGCATGATGTACAATTCGTAATTGTAAGCTATCTACCGATACCAAGCAAAGCAGGGGAGATGAAAACTAAGCCAACACAACACGCTGTTAGAGCTTTAAATACGGCTGGCATACAACCTGACTTTATTATTGCTCGAGCAAGAGTTAGTGTAGACGAAAAACGTCGCAAAAAAATTGCTATGCATTGTAATATTGACTACAAAGGAGTAATTTCTGCTCCAGATATAGATTCTATTTACGATGTACCACTTAATTTTGAACAAGACAATTTGGGTGATCGAATATTAAGTAAATTTAGACTCAAGCCTCGTCAAAAAGATTTAGTAGATTGGCGAGCAATGGTTCAAAAAATTAAAGAGGCAGACAAAGAAGTTAAAATAGGTATAGTTGGAAAATACTTTGCTACTGGAGATTTTTCACTCTCAGATTCATATATCTCTGTAATAGAGGCTATAAAACATGGATGCATTCCAAATAATGGCATACCAAAATTAAGCTGGATAGACACTGAAGAGATTAAAAATAAAGGAGTAGAGTTCTTAAAAGAGTTCGACGGAATAATAGTGCCACAAGGTTGGGGTAGTCGAGGATCCGAGGAAAAGATAAAAACTATCCAATACTTAAGGGAAAATAAAATCCCATTTTTAGGGTTGTGTTATGGAATGCAGATGTGCGTCATTGAGTTCGCTCGAAATGTTTGTGGAATAAAAGATGCTAATTCAGAGGAAGTTAATCCCAACACTACCAATCCTGTCATACATCTTATGGTAGAACAAAAAGAACTTTTAGCGAATAAACAATATGGTGGAACAATTAGGTTGGGAGGTTGGCCATGTAAAATTAAGGAAGGAACTAAACTTGCAAGAGCTTATGAAGGTTATTTAGATAAAGATAATATTGCAGTAGAGCGACATAGACATCGATATGAATTCAATAATGACTTTAAACAGAAGTTAGAGGAAAATGGATTAACGATCTGTGGTACTTCACCGGATGGTAAGTTAGTAGAAGCTGTTGAAATTAGTGAACATCCTTTTTTCATTGCTACTCAATTTCACCCCGAATACATTTCTCGACCATTATCCCCGCACCCTCTTTTTACGGAATTTATACGAGTATGCTTATTGAAGTAGTTATTGTATTTAAACAAACAAAAAAAGACTTATACTTTATAAGTCTTTTTTTTAGATCTCTAGGTCTGGCAAGGAATATATCCAATCGACTCCAGTAAGTTTATGACTTTGCTTTAACAGCAGGATAAACATTTACGAATTTTACTTTTTTTAACTTACCTGTGAATAGTGCTACTTTTTTTGTACTAAACTTTACAATTCCATTAATTACTGAGAATATAGTATGATCATTGCCAAGTTTTACATTTTCACCTAAACGATACTTTGTGCCCCTCTGTCTAATAATGATTGAGCCAGGCTTAGCGACTTCGCCAGCATAAAGCTTAACACCCAGTCGTTGTCCTTGCGAGTCTTTGAGATTATTGGCGGATCCACCCGCTTTTTTATGTGCCATTGTTAGTTAATTATGCATTATGAATCTAGAATATTGAATCATACTGCAAAAAGATTTATAATTTAATATTATGTATAATAATCGTATAATAGCAAAGATTATCTGCATAAGTCAAGACTTAGTCGTTAAATGATTACTCAGATCAAAGGAAAACAATTCATTATCCTAATAGGTGATATAGTAATTATGTACATATCACTCTATATTGCTTTGTTTTTGAGAAATCTAGAGTTCCCTAGTACCTCAGTATGGATAGATCATTCTTTAATGTTTAGTTACAATTTTCCAATATGGTTACTATTTTTTTACATTGCTGGACTCTACAATTTACACATAGCCATTAATAACTCAAAATTCATCGAACTCTCACTAAAAGCTATACTTGCATCGACCACATTCACAATTATATTCTTTTATTCTTATCCTTTATCTAATTTTGCTCCAAAAACAATACTCGTTCTGTACTTAGTGTTATTCACACTGCTTCACTTTGCGCACAGACTTTTAATTAATCAAAGATTCGCAACTCGAACTCCAAAAACCAACTTGGCAATTATTGGATATTCGCCTCTAGTTAGTGAAATTATCGATGAAACAATAAGAAAGCCACACTTAGGCTATAATATTAAATTTATTTTAAATACGCAAAGCATCATTCTTGACAATCCCGCTGAGTCAATCCAAATAATAAATAATGTTTATGAATTTAAAGATAAACTATTAAAGAAGAATATATCAGAAGTTATCATTACTCAAAATTTTAGAGAGTCAGAGATAATCAAAGAGATACTATTTGATTGCTTGAGAGCAAATATTAACTTTATTAATATCGCACAATTTTATGAGGACTTAGTGGGTCGATTACAATTAGATTTTGTTGATAGAACGTGGTTTTTGGAAAATTTTAATAGAATTAATAACAATTGGTACAACACATTTAAACGTATATTTGATATAATTGTATCAGTACTGATTCTTTGTTTTACGCTTCCGATTTGGGCGATTGTCGCAATAGCTATTAAAATTGAGAATACTGGACCAATATTTTTTATTGATACTCGACTTGGAAAAAATGAAAAAGCCTTTACTTTGATAAAATTTAGAACCATGAGTGTAGCAAATAATGACCAATCACCAACAACGAGTGGTGACCCAAGAGTAACAAAACTAGGAAAGCTTTTGAGAAAAACTAGAATCGATGAAATTCCGCAAATACTAAATGTACTTAAGGGGGACATGAGTATGGTAGGCCCGAGACCAGAAAGACCAAAACTAGTCACTAAATTAAAAGACGTTATTCCTTTTTACAGTATAAGGATGTTGATAAAGCCTGGTATCTCTGGTTGGGACCAAGTATCTGGAGAATACCATTCACCAAGCAAAGAGGATACTTTAAAGAAACTTCAATACGATTTCTATTACATAAAAAACCGATCAATTTACTTAGATATAACAATATTATTAAAAACTATAAAAACAGTATTGAGTAGCCAAGGCGTCTAAAGTTAAAGAGTAAAGAATTAATAAAATGTCAATATTGCAATTGATTTAAATATAGTTTAATATCATTGAAACACTATGAATATATTTAGACAAATTTTTTCATCATCAAAAAAAGTCAAAAACTGGAGACAGATTGTTTTTGTTATTATTTTATTGTGTGGCTCACTGCTAGTTAACTTTGGAGATAAATACAACGATCTAAGTGATAAATTGAGTGAAAAATCAAATATAAGTATACCAAAAGTTGAGGAGCGAAGTTTTAGACTTGGATTAGACCTGCTCGGGGGAACACACTTGGTCTATAAAGCCAACATTGATAATATACCAGATACTGATCGAGATAATGCGCTAGAAGGTGTTCGTGATGTAATTGAGCGAAGAGTAAATTTATTTGGTGTAAGTGAACCAAATGTACAAACAGCAAAGTCTAACGGTGAATACAGGGTTATTGTTGAATTAGCAGGAATTAATGATGTTAACGAAGCAATTAGCTTAATAGGAGAAACGCCTTTATTAGAATTTAAAGAAGCGAGCGACGAAGCTCGACAATTAGGAGACGAAGAAAAGGCAATATTAGAAAACTACAACATAGAGGCAGAAAAAGGAATAAATGAAGCTTTGGAAGAATTAGTTGATAGTGATTTTGAAGATCTCGTATTAAAATATTCTCAAGATGAAGCTACAAAAGAAAATAAGGGTAATATTGGGTGGATAACAGCCTCAAGTCACCCAGAGATTATAAACGCGATTAGCGAGCTAGAGCTAGGTGCAGTAACAAAAAATTACATAACTAGTCAATCTGGCTTTGAAATATATAAACTACTTGAAAAGCGCATTAAGACAAATCCATTCGATGAAAATAAGGAAGAAAAACAAGTACTAGCATCACATATATTAATCTGTCACAAAGACAGTGAAAGCTGTGAAAGTGAATTAAGCAAGGAAGAGGCTTATGCTAAAATTAAAGAAGTAAAGACTAAAGTAACAGCAGAAAATTTTAATGAATTAGCTAAAGTTTACTCAGACGAACCTGGTGCTGACCAAACAGGGGGTAATTTAGGCTGGTTTGAAAGAGGAAGGATGATAAAACCTTTTGAGGATACAGTCTTTAATAACCAAAAAGTTGGTGAAATTTCCTATGTCGTTGAAACAAAATTTGGGTATCATCTAATTCTAAAACATGACGAAAAAAACATTGAAGAATATAATATTTCACGCATTTTAATAAGAACAATGAGTGAGCAAAGTATTGTTGGTGTTGGAAATACTTGGAAAAATACAAAATTAGGTGGTAAATATCTAAAAAGGGCAGCTGTACAATTTGATTACAATGACAACTCTCCAGAAGTAACATTGGAGTTTGATCAAGAAGGTTCAGATTTATTTGCTGAAATTACAGAAAGAAATATTGGTAAGCAAGTAGCCATATTCCTCGACGGCTACCCAATTAGCGCACCAGTTGTAAATTCAAAAATAACAGGAGGTCAGGCTGTAATTAGTGGAAATTTTGATATAAAAGAAGCAAATCTATTGACTCAAAGATTAAATGCAGGTGCATTGCCAGTTCCAATCTCATTAATTAGTCAAAAAACAATTGGAGCTAGTTTGGGTCAAGATTCTATGCAGAAAAGTCTAAAAGCAGGTATATTTGGATTAATTGCAGTTGCAATATTCATGGTATTTATTTATCGGTTACCTGGCATACTCGCAGTTGTATCATTATTAATATACGGCTTACTAATGTTAGCGATATTTAAACTTTGGCCAATAACATTAACATTGTCTGGACTAGCTGGGTTTATACTATCTATTGGTATGGCGGTGGATGCCAATATTTTAATCTTTGAGAGGCTAAAAGAAGAATTAAATTCTGGTCACGCACTAAGCACTGCCATAGACAATGGGTTTAAAAGAGCTTGGCCATCAATAAGGGACGGTAATATTTCAACGCTATTAACTTGTTTTATACTAATCCAGTTTACAACAAGTGTAGTGATGGGCTTCGCCTTAACTTTAGCATTAGGTGTTATAGTATCAATATTCTCTGCTGTAATTATTACTAAAAACTTATTAGTGATGGTAAGTGGCGCAGAGCTTTTTAAAAAAAATAAATTCTGGTTATAAGAAATTATGTTAAAAATCATTGATAATAAAAAAATATTCCTAATCATATCTAGTGTTTTAGTTATTACTTCTATTATTGTGCTAAGCGTTTTTGGTCTAAAGCTTGGAGTTGATTTCGTAGGTGGAAGTTTATTGGAAGTTAAATACATAAATACTAGACCAGAAATTAATGTAGTAAAAGAAAGTTTAGCTAAATTAAATATTAACGATTTGACCATTAAGGCAGCGGGCGAAAAAAGCATAATTTTAAAATTTAGAAATATCGATGAGGATACACACCAAGCTATTCTTCATGTGCTAAATAATAACACATTAGGCATAAATACAGATAGTGAGAATGGAAGTGAAAAAATAGTTGAAGAATTAAGCTATGACTCTGTTGGACCATCTATCGGCGAAGAATTAAAAGAGAAGTCAATAAGAGCAATTTTTTGGGTATTAATAACTATAGTCCTTTTTGTAGCCTGGGCATTTAAAAAGGTAACACGTCCTATTTCAAGTTGGAAATATGGAATAGTAGCTATTATTACACTTTTTCATGACATCATAATACTTTGTGGAACATTCTCTATTCTTGGAATTATTGCTGGCATGGAGGTAGGTGTATCTTTTGTAGCAGCACTATTAACCATTCTCGGATATTCTGTAAATGATACAATTGTTGTATTTGACAGACTTAGAGAGAACCTACCAAAATACAATTTAGCGTTCAAAGACACGGTTAACGAAAGTGTCAATCAAACAATCAGAAGGTCTATAAACACTTCCATTACGACAATTTTAGCATTGCTTTGTGTATTTATTTGGGGGGGTACGACCACACAAAGTTTTATATTAGCGCTAATTGTTGGTATTTCAATTGGTACATATTCCTCAATATTTTTAGCTAGTCCATTACTTGTTGTCTGGAACGAACATCAAAAAAAATAATTAATCATGCAAGGAATTGTTATAAAAAGAATCCAATTTTTAGAGAACGATCTGTTAGTGAATATTCTTTGCAATGAAGGTGGAAATATACAGGCGGTCGCTAGGGGAGGACAAAAGTTTGAATCAAAAATGGCAGCTCATCTTGAACCATTAAACCTAATAAATGTAGATTTAATTGTCGGAAAAAAGCTAAATTATATAAGAAATATTTATTCGGTAAAGTGTTTCTGTGAATTAAAAGCTAATATCGAGCTAATTGATATAGCCATGAGGGCTATTTTTTTTATTAATAAAATTATTAAACCCAATATTGAAAATCCAAAAGTTTTATACTTGCTCTTTGAACTACTTTCAATATTAGACAACACGGAATTAAGTTCAAAAATAGACAAAAAATTATTACTCCATTTATTTCTATATAAGTTACACTTTATTGAAAGTCTCTTGCCTGAAGAACAAGATTATAATACATATTGCCTAAACGAAAAACTTAATTCTTCCAGTATCACATACGCTGATCTAAATAGAATCATTAAAGATAAAAACCTAGCAACATTAATTCATATTCCACATGTCAAAGGGACCATTACTGCACTAAACAACTATTCTAGCTATTTTGAGAATTGTTTTGTATAAAAAAAAGAGCAATGCTATAAAACACTACTCTTTCTGTAAAATTACTTTTTCTTTGCTTTTTCCTTAGTTTTTATAATATTTCTTTTCTTTAAGGTATCGACTAATAGCTTTACTCCATCAGCTACATAGATAAACCCAGACATACCAGCATCCATTTTACTATAACAATCCTTTATTATAGTGTCTACTTTATTAAACCTATCCCTCATCTCTTGCATCATTCTATAAGCTTGCCTCACCATCATTGCTAAGTAGAAAAAGAGTAGGCCAAAAAATATACTCACCCAAAGTATTCCGAACGATTTTGCAAGTAATAATATATCTTGTGTTGTTTCTACCATGTTAAAAATCTCTTACTTTTGCGTCAAATCTTGACTCTAATTTAGCTATAATTTTTTTCTGTATCGCATCAATTTCATCACCTTCTAAATTTCTGTCGGCCTGGTAACGAATGTGAAACGCCATACTTTTATTGTTCTTACCCAAACTTTCACCAGAATAAACATCGAACAGTTCGAGCGACTTTATTAACAGGTCAGTATCTTTTATTTCATTACTTACTTCATTATAAGATATTTTTTCATTTAATACAAATGATAAATCCCTCCATGCCGATGGGTACTTTTCTTGCTTTTTATAGGCCCTTTTCTCCAAACCTGCGACTAATTGCATAACAGCTGGAATACGCAACTCACAAACTACAATATGTTTTTTTAAATTTAATTTCTTTTCCACATCAAGATTTATTACCGCAACAAATCCAAGGTCAATACCACTACAAAACACATTAGCGCACACCTCTTTATCACACCAAATAGGAACTTGTGTAGACTTCTGCCAAGAGACCTCTTTACAACCCAGCTCTACCAGCAAGTATTCAACAACACCTTTTAAAACTTCAAAATCTTTACCAGTATCATTGTTACTTGCAAAACAAACCGAAAGTCTTTTTTCTTGATACGGTAATTTTTCTTCAGACTCACCACCCTTAGATAAATCACTTTCATGAGTTGAAAAAACATTCCCAATCTCAAAAATTCTTATTTCATCAAAGCTCGCTTGGTTATTTTTTATATTACCTAAATTATTTGGGATTAAATTTTGCCTCAAATAAACATGATCTTCGGATATAGGATTAGCAAGCTTTATGTGCTCGTTTGGATCTTTCCCACATTTGCTTAAATGACCAAAAGATGTAAACGAATAATTTTGTACTTCACTGTAACCAGGAGCACCTGCTAATATCTTTTTAATAGTATAAACTAATGAAATTTCTGGCTCAATTATTGGACTAGAAAGTTCAGCATTCGGCATTTTTCTAATAATTTTATTATACCCATAGATTCTAGCCACCTCCTCTAAGATATCCTCTTTTATCGAAACATCTCTAAAACGCCATGTAGGCACAACAATGCTAAATTCATTTTCAATATTTACCTCCACCTTAAAACCAAGCGCTTCCAATATTTGACCAACTTGTATCTTATCAATTTCAAAACCAATCGTACTTTTTAACCAATTGTGACTAAATTTAATTACACTTAAATCTTGAGCAAAATTTTTCACATCAGTTATCTTTGTTTTAATATTTGAATTCGGACAAAGCTCTTTAACAAGCAACATCGCTCTATTAAGAGCTAATTCAGCTAAATTGGGGTCAATACCTTTTTCAAAACGCATTGATGACTCTGTACGTAAACCAAGCTTAGAAGATGTTTTTCTAACAGTAATATTATTAAAATTAGCAGATTCGAAAATAATATCGCTTGTTTGTCCAGTAATCTGTGAGCTAACACTACCCATCACACCAGCTAAGGCAACTGGGACATTTAAATTTGCTATGACTAAGTCATTATCATCTAATTTTCTTGACTCACCGTCCAAGGTTTCAATAACTTCGTCTGCATGAGCATTACGAATAACAATATTTACTTGCTCATCGGCACCTCCTTTTACCAAATTATAATCAAAAGCGTGCATTGGTTGACCAATTTCAAGCATTATATAATTAGTTATATCAACAATATTGTTAATTGGCCTAACACCCGAAGAAATAAGTCTTTTTTTAAGCCACCAAGGAGACTCTACAATATCAACATCTGCAATTTGAACTGCCATATATCTAGCACAATCGTGAGTATTCTCTAATTTTACATTAATTACCGAATCACTTTCTACTAGCATTGCCGGTTTATTATAATCCTTTAGTAATCCGCTAGTAATTATCGAAACTTCTCGAGCAATACCAATATAGCCCCAAAGATCAGGTCTATTTGTTAATGATTTATTATCTATCTCTAAAATATAGTCATCTAACTCCAATAATTCATAAATCTGTTGACCAACTTTGGCATTATTTTCTAGAATAAATATGCCCGAGTGATCCTCCCCAAGTTTAAGTTCTTTTTGCGAACAAAGCATTCCATAAGAATTTTCTCCTCTTATCTTGGTCTGTTTAATTACCATACCATCTGGCAATATCGCTCCTAATAAAGCCACTGGAACCAATTGTCCAACTTCAATATTTTGAGCGCCACAAATGATTTCCAAGTTGTCGCCTCCAGCATCTATTGTAACTTTCTGTAATTTGTCTGCATCAGGATGAGGACCGATCGAAATAATTTTTCCTACTATTATATTTTTGTATTGCTCTCTTTGACTAATAACATCATCAATTTCAACAACGTGTAAACTTAACAAATCAGCCAAATCTTGTGGTGTAATATTCTTGGGAATTTCTACGTATTCACGTAGCCAATTCAATGATAGATACATAATTATATTTTTTAATCTTATGCATATATTTTAATTTAATTTTTGCTAAATTGCAATAAATTCGTGACATTTAATGCCTAAGTACATATTATAATCACAACCTTGATATTATGTAATTGATTGGATAAAATTATACAAGAGATAAGTGAATAAATAATGGATCAAAGTTAATAAACATGGTGGAAATATACGAAAAAGTTAAAAAAACCATAGACGAATCGCAAAACATTGCAATAATTTTTAATAGTAATTTTGAAGACGAATATTTGTGTGCCGCTTTGGCTTATTTTGTTTACCTAAAAAAAAATAAAAAAAATGTAGCTATTTTTACCAGCAATAATCAAGCTACAATTAATAATAAGTTTAGTTTTTTACCTCACTTTAGTGACATAAATAAACCTGAACGAGAGCAAGATTATGTTGTTAAAATAAATATTCCGAAAGAAAGTATAAAGAAAATCAAATATAAAACTGACGATAATGGCGTAAAATTTATTATATCGCATCTAACGCAGCATTTAAAATCCATAGAACTTAAAGCAGTATGTGGATTTGAGTATGACTGCGTAATATACATTGGAATTCAAGACGAAAAATATATTCAAAACCAACTCTTTAATAAAGATATATTGTTATCGACTAAATCAGTACTAAATTTTGATTATAATAAGAATAATGTGATAAAAGGAACAGCAAATTATATCGACACAGCCACAAACTCAATAGCCGAAATAATTTATAAAATTTTAGATCATGAAAATTCAATCAATACTGACACGGCCACCTGTCTACTAACATCCATAATTGCAAGAACAAATTACTTTAGAAATCAATATGTAAGCGCAAATATTTTAAAATTAAGCGCTACATTGATGCAGCACGGTGCGAACAAAGAACATATTATCAATAAACTACATGAACCACGCGAAATAAAACTAATTCAAGAGTGGGGACAACATCTCTTAAATTTACAAAGCTCTCACAATAACCAGGTTGCATGGTTTCAAGTTAATAGTGTAAGCCAAAACCATGAACCATATATTATCGAGCTCGTTGATGAGTTAATTGTAACTGCAAAGGGGGTTAAAATTATCGTAGTGTTTTACGAAATAATATATAACAACATAAATAAGTCGTGTGCTCTGCTATTTGCAAATAATGGCTTTAGCTTTAATAAGACAGCAATAGCAGGGGAATGCTTCGCAAATAATAAAGTAGCTAAAGTAACTTCAGAAACAAAAATTGAAGAATTAACAACTAAAGTGCTAGATATGATTGGGAAGCTTATCTAAAAAAAGCGCCTATTGCATTGTACAATGGGCGCGTGTTAACAGACTAATTAATTTGATTATCAATAACTATATTTTGTACTTCCTTAAGAAGAACTCGCTCTAATTCCAAGGAAACCTCTTTTAAGTTTTCTCCGATATAGATACGAACATCTTGAGCGGTCGCATTAGAAGCTATTTTTACCAAGATTCCACCCTGCATCGCCATAAATTTAATTCTAGGCTTCTTAGTGCTTAATCCAGTTTTAATAATTCCTGGTACAATATTTTTCACTTCTGACATCACACAAGCAAGCATACAAACCAGCTCAGCCTCTTTTGATGAAACAGTAGTGTGGCGACGAGAAAATTTCTTTCCAGCGACTTTACCTTTAATATTCATCGACTTCTCCTTTATAAAATACTATTAAGTAGTATACAATATATAACATAAAAAATATAATTATGCAATTTTGTAAAAAAATAGGGAAGAATTTTTAAGCTATTGTTTAGCCTCTTCCCCTTATTATATTTTTTATTTTACTTGCGCCTTGCGGTACAAATTTTTTTATTTTTCTGGCTTAAGCCAACATTCTAAAGAACCCTTTGTTGTTTGATGCTCTAAAAGCTTTTCAAGCTCCATGCTCGTAACCGCAGGGGCACAAAAAAAGCCTTGAAATAAGTCTCCATTTCCAACGAGCGGCTTTAAGAGTGATATTTGCTCACAAGTCTCGATTCCCTCAATAATCACTGAAAGTCCAAGATTATGAACTAAATTAATAACACTTGAAACAAAACTTATACCTTCTTCTACCACATCCTTAACAAAATATCGATCAATTTTAATCGCAGTAAAAATTCCACTCTTAACTGCGATGAGATTCGAATTTTGCGTTCCAAAATCATCAAGGTGAAGCTCTGTGCCAAGATCCGCTAATCGCATCATTCTTTGAGCAATTACTGGAGTAATAAGGTATGACTCTGTAAACTCCAAAACAAGAATATTAGGATTAATTTCGCTTCTAGCAATTTCCATGAAAAGATTGTTTACAAAGGTTGGGTTTTCAAACTCCTTACCTGAAACATTAAGACTCACCTTAATTTCTATTTTCATATTTTCCCAGACTTTAATCTGTGCGCATACTATCTGGACTACCAAATTACCAAGCGAAATAATTAAGCTACTACTTTCTGCCACAGCGATAAACTCAACTGGAGAAATATAACCACCCGTATTTGGGTCAATTAAACGCATTAATGCTTCGCAACTCACAATCTCCCCACTCACATCCACTTGAGGTTGATAGTGCACCAATATACTTCTATTCTCTATTGCCTTACTCAAAATGCTTCTTACATAAGCACTTCTAATCTCAGCTGCTGTCATAGAAACATTAAAGCATCGATAAACCCCCTGCGGTGAGCTATGTTGCTCAGATTTACCATTTCCTTTAGCTTGATACATCGCAATATCAGCATTCTTAAGAAGTTCTGTAGCATCATTTCCGTTAATGGGATAAAACGAAATACCAATACTAAGCTTTATTTGCATTTGATTTTCATTAAATACAAATTCTGGTGCCATTACTTCCATTATTTTTTGAGCAATCGCTTTCGCTTGTTCATGGTTATCGACGTAAACAATTATTGTAAATTCATCACCCCCAATACGAGCCAATAAATCCTCTTGGCGCAAAACACTATTAACTCTTTTAACGAACTCCTTTAATAATGCATCTCCTGCATCATGTCCAAGATTATCATTAACCCACTTAAAGCGATCCAAATCAATCACAAAAACGGCAAACTTAAAATTATGTCTTTTTGCCGCCGATATTACTTGTTTTAGTTGATCAAAAAAAGCTTCCCTGTTCGAAATACCGGTTAAAGCATCACGATAAGCGATCTCTTTAAACTTAAATAGTGGAAGCAAATTTACCCTACTAAACAGATAACTCACCAGGAGCATAAAAATTAATGACGCAATTGCAGCCCACAAAAAAGGAGACCTTATCTCTGACATATTCATTTTTGCGACTATACCTACCACATCGCTATTAATATCAACAAATCCAAACGCCACCAACTCTTCAATTCTATTATCAGAGCTAATAACTACGCCACTTTGCTTTTTAAGCGCATTCCTCATTGGCATAATTATAGGTTCGCCATGATAAAAACTTTCTGCGATACCAGCCTCAAAGTGCTCATCATGATTATGGTGAAAAAAAAATCGCGTTTTATTTCCGCGCTTTAATGCCATCTGTAATTCAATATTCTCGTATTCTCCCAACTCACTATGAGATTCAACTACGGATAACAATTTTTCTATACCGGTATTTTTTATAATACGAATATGAGAGTTTACCACTATTTCAAGTAAATGCTCCTGTTGACGAAATGCTATATTGTAAAATATAGCAATAATTATGGTAGTTACTAAAAACAAAACTAAATTCATTGTTGCTATTGTTTTTAGCTCAGATGAAACTTTACTCACACGAACTTCAGACATTAAATTCACTTCCCTTATAAATTGTTAATGAACGATAACACTTTATATAAAGACTACATCATGTAGTATTTTTTTTCAATCCCTACGGTAAAGTACTGATAACCAATCAAAATAACCCAAAGAATAAAACTATTTTTCATACCAGTCTCGTATCCATCTAACTATATCCACAAAAAGTGTTTACTCAAAAGAATACGCACTCTATTTGTAATGCAATAAAAAAAAGTAGTTAGGGATACCGAACACACAAAAATACGCACTACTTAAATGCTAACTGCTCACTATGTCTGCATTATTTTTGAGCGCATATGGAATATGTAGTAATTTTTCGCAGAATTTAACTTAAAAAATTTTATGTTTGAGTGAAGCGAGTTTAAAATTTTTGTTAAATTGTGCATAAAAAATTGCCCAATATTCCATCCCAAGCGAAAAAGTGATGCAGACATAGTGAGCAGTTACCTTAAATGCTATTGTTTTTTTTAGTAAATATGATTTACTATAATGAATCGCAATGTTCTTTAAATATACTTAAAAGGAGAAACGGGTGAAAATTATTTTTTTGCAAACCGGTGGGACAATTGATAAAGATTACAAGGCAAATAAAAAAAATCATGGATACAATTTTGAAATTCATAAACCTGCCGTTAAGTTCATTTTACATGCACTTAAACCAAAATTTAAATATAAAATATTAACTGTCTGTAAAAAAGATAGTTTATATCTAACAGATAATGACAGGCAAAGAATTCTTCACCAATGCCAAAAAATAAAAGCCAAAAAGATCATCATTACTCATGGAACAGATACATTTAAAAAAACTGCCGAGCAACTCAGCCAAATTACAGACAAGGCTATTATTTTAACTGGCGCTATGGTGCCTGCAAGATTCGTTGATACGGACGCTATCTTCAATATAGGCGTTGCAATAGGTGCTATAAACAATATAAAAAATGGAGTCTATATATCTATTGGTGGTATCACATACCCTTGGGACGATTATAACCCATAATATAACACCAATAATCCCAAGGCTCAACATTCATTTGTTGGGCTTTTTTCTTGAACCAAATCGCCACTCTTATGCGGGAAATTAGCTAGGTTCAACCTGATTGGTCCTTGATAAACTGAACTGGTAGGTTAACGAAAAGTTAAGCCACTAAAATTTGCAAAATTTCAATAAAAATAGTATCATATATTATTCATTTAAAATTTGTAATTTTTAGTAAAATATGGATAATCCAACAATAAGCTCAAAAAAGAAAAAAAGCTACACACCAGAGTTTAAATTAAAGTTAGCAATTGAAGCAAATGAACTACCCCGCAGCAAGCTGACGGGGTAGTTCATTTTGATATGAGGGCGGATAATGAAATATCAAAAGAACAATACGCAAAAAAGAAAAAAATTATTGAAAACAACATTAACCATTATTAATCGCTAATAGAAAAACTGGAAAATGAAAAAAAAGAACAAAAAGAAAAAAACATTAAATATTTTGAATTTGCTACTAATTTAAAGAAAAAGTTTGAAAATGGTACGCCGGAACTTAAAAAAAGAATTGCTTTAAATTTAGGTTCAAACCTGTCAATAAAGGATAGAAAAGCCCATTTTTGCTTAGACTTTCCTTTACGACCCTTTGAAAAGTATGCTCCAAGAGTAAAGCAAGAAATATCTATGGTTCAAACCAATGAAAAACCTTTGTTTAAAACACAAAACACCTCTTTGCAAGGTGCTTGTATCAGTATGCAGAGGCTAGTAGACGTTATTAGAACTGAGATTATGAATAATTTAAACTAAATTTCCTACGACTATATAATAACATAGTCCTTAATCTTAAAAATTTCTTTTTCTGAATTTACCAAATTATTATTTTGATAAACTCGGAAAAGGAGGGATTGTAGCGGTATACAATCCCATAATGATAATCACCGAAAAATCCGCTTCGGTCCAGTTGTTGTCAGCTGAGGTTTTTTCGAACCTCATCAAGGGCAGACTGCATAGCAATCCGATCTTCCACGGAAGGGCCACAACCGCTGACATCATCTTCATCTTCAAAAAAAGGATACTTCCCGAAAACAGCCTTTCCATCTTTGCTGATTCCACCATGGAGATACTCTTCACCGCCGTCTATTCCGACAACGAGGTTGTCTTTAGGAGCGGAGGCCCACAGAGTTTGGGTTGCCCCTCCCTCTAAATGAACGATACTGGTTTCGTAGACCAACACTTGATGGTCATGTTTTTTTCCGCCCTTATTAATCGTGTCCCACACCAACTGACTCTTCATGCCATTTTTCTCCCCCGTTTATTCGACTGGCGAGGAGCTCTAATAATAAAGTTAAACTTCTGAGTACTAGCTTTAGTTGTAACAATTAAATTACATCCAAGGCTAGTACCCAGAAAACAACAACTGAATTTTAAAGAACAATTCTCTTTGTCTTTTACAAAGAGATAATTAAATACAAAAGTGAATTGAATTCTTATATTTAATTATCTTTTTGGAATTAATCGTGATGTTATCTTAACATATTATATTAATAATGTCAATAGCATTAGACAATAATCACTACTGTCCGGTAGAAATTTTGGCGAAGCCAAAATTGTTACCAAAAACTTTGCTGTGGATTTTCTTCTGGTTTGAATTTAATAATTGTTTTTGTGTCTAGCGAGAGCATATCAATTAGACTCCTCCTAAACATTATCGTTTCTTTAATCATCCTTGTTAGCGTTAACAGTGATTTTTTAAATTTTGTTTGAAATTTAATATAGGCTAATAATAAATAATAAATCATCGCTATCCAAATTTGCGTCATTACTGCATTTTTACTTGTTCCTAGGAATGTTTTGATTTTCAAATTCTGCTTAATCCATTTAAAGAAAATTTCTATCTGCCATCTGTCTTTATAAATACCAGCAATTTGCAGAGCTGTAAGTGTGAAATTGTTTGTTAAATATATATACTCTTTTTTTGTTTCTTCGTCATAATATTTAATTCTTCTTAGCTTTTTCGGATACTTTTCATATTTCATTGTCATATAATCGCCAAAAATCACTATTTCATCGGCTATTACGCCTTTTTCTAATGTTTTTTTATGCTGTCCGACAACAAAGATATTTTGGTTACTTTTAGCTCTTGAAACAAAAGTAATTTCTTTTTTATCTAATTCTTTCCACCATTCATAATCAATGTAGGCTCTATCAAAAACCAATATGCTACCTTTCTCAATATTTAAAATCATTTGCTTTATGGCTGTGATATCAGCAACATTACCTTCGGTAATGTTCAATAACTCTGGTATTGTTGTGCGGTTATTCAGTAATGTGTTCAATCCAATAGCAAGGCCAAGATTTGTTTAATTGAGAATACGCAAAAAAAATCGCATTCAGCTCATGAAGTGATCTCTCAGTGTTTTTCCCATGATCATGTGAGCAAAATTGCTAATGGAGAAATGTTATTTTTCGAAACAATCTACGGGAAAGATGCAGAAAAAGAATGTTCGAAAAAAAATATAACTCACAGCAGCGTAAAAAAATAATCAAAACGAAGTATCAAGGAGCAAATATTATCCATAGTTACGCCAGTGATCCACACTAAACGTGGACACTGGTTTTTTCTTTGTTGAAAATTTTATGCATTGCCTTGTATTCGGTATTCTTAAATAATTAATTTACAAGTGGGTTATTATCTTGAAGTAAAAAAACAGGCTAAAATTAACCCATTTTTTATCCGCAGGGGTGGCAGGAATCGAACCCACGCTAGAGGTTTTGGAGACCCCTGTACTACCACTATACGACACCCCCCCCTTAAATATTTACTAAATATAACTAATTTATTCACCCTCAATTGAATTACCAGGACAATAACAAGAAATTACAGATCCTCAAGGTGAAACAAATATCTACAGTTATCATTAAATTAAAAATAGCAAATATAAAACCACTAGTCCAGTGCTATAAACTAGCGGCTTACAATAAAATTCAAAAATAACTATTTTGTTTCCTTGTGATCTGCGTGAGTAGAACAAAACTTACAAAATTTCTTCAAAATTAGTCTCTGCTTTAATGTTTTTTTATTTTTCTTAGAATTATAATTTACCCGTTTGCAAAGTGTGCATTCGAGCTTAATCATATTATCTTGACTCATATTTTCAAATATTACAATTAATTAAACAATAACTCCATTAAACCATGCTTAACACAAAATATCAAGAGCTTTAACAAAAATAGTGACGCGATGGATATTCATCTAACATATCCACTTCTATATAATTAAAAAAAACTGTATAATAGAATACATAATATGTAATTTTATAAAAAAATGCCGATACCTAAAAAATCAAGCTCAAAGGAATCTTCTATGGGTAACGCAAAGGAAGACAATCGAAAAAAAACAGAAAAAGAAGTGATAGAAAATAAAGAAATAATAAAGAGCAAAGAAAAAGAAATAAAAAAAGATAAAACTGAACTAAATCTTGAACAAAGTAAAAAGGAGATTTACGATTTCAAAGAAGAAAACTGGCAAGATGAAGACATTCTCGATACAGAAGATTTAAACAAAAACAGTAATCGCAAAAGAGTATCACTAAGTATATATAGAAAAATAGCTATTAGTTTTATTGTTGCTACAATTTTACTACTTGCATTTATTGTTTATCTTTATTTAGTAAAAGTTACAATCCATATCACTCCCGACAAAGAAAAAATCAACACAAATATAATAATTGATATATTAGATACTGAAAAACACACAGAACTAACAGGCAATAAGAGTATTTTTGGAGCGGTTAAAGAGTTTGAAATCACACATTCTCGTATTTTTGAATCAACCGGTAAAAAAGTAATTAGTGATGAGATTATAGGTGAGGTTGATGTTATAAATAACTACACTAAAGCACAACCATTAGTTGCTTCGACTAGATTATTAACCGCAGACAATCAACTTTTTAGATTAAAAACTACTGTTAATGTACCAGCAGGAAAAAGCGTAAAAGTCGAAATCTACACAGACAATCCAAGCCAAAAAATGGCTATCCAACCAACCACTTTTACAATTCCAGGGCTTTGGTCAGGAATACAAGATAAAATTTATGCACAAAATGCTCAACCTTTTATTTATCAAGAAAATGCAAAAAGATTTATACTAGAAGCTGACATTCTTGATGCAAAAGAGAAATTAAAAGCTGAGATAATAGCTAAAGCGGAAAAAGAAGTTGGGGCTATGTATTCAAACTTTGACAAATTTATCTATAAATTAAACGAGCAAGAAATCAAAGAAACTATAAGCGGAAAAGTACTTGATGAAGCAGAAGATTTCGAAGTTACAATAACAGCCAAGGTTTCTGTAATCGCCTTTAATAACAGTCCAATCGAAGATTTAGCTCGGGTACACATGGAAAGCGAATTGAATGAGGGACAAAAACTCATTCAAATATTCAATAAAAATCTTGAGCATCACTTGGACAATTATGATATAAATACTGGAATAGCTTCCTTGAATTCTTTTTTCTCAGCTGATGTAGCACTAAGCAAAGGTGGTAAAATATTTGAAAAAGAAAAGATATTAGGACTAACAAAAAAACAACTAGAAGAATACCTAAGCGGTTTACCGGGTATAAAAAATTACACAATAGAGTTTAAGCCCGGCTTTGTAGAACGCGTACCAAATGTAATCGACAGAATTGAAATTATTATAGAGTAGCAATACACTTTTAGCGGAGAATACACCAATTTTCCGCTTTTTTTATTGTATAAATCTGAATATTAATGTAATATTAATTAGTTATTAGTAATCAAATCAATAATTAAATGAAAATGAAAATATTTAAATACAACGTAGTTTTAATAGGTTGCCAAATGAATGTCAGTGACGCTGAAAGAATCAAAGGAATACTAGAAGACATGGGTCTAGTAAACTCGAATGAACGAAACGAAGCTGATGTTGTTATTGTCACCACTTGCGGTGTACGCCAACATGCGGAGGATAGAATCTACGGGATCATACCAAGAATCAAAAAACACAATCCAAAATCAATCATTGTCCTAACTGGTTGCTTATCAAAAAGACAAGACGTAATAAACAGACTAAATAAACATGTTGACATATGGCTCAATGCAAAAGATATGGCCAATTTAAGTCAATTATTATTCGAAAAACTACCAACGCTTAAGCCTCAACCTAAAAACATAGAATCGCTGAAAAACTATTTGTCATTACAACCAAAATACACATCAAAATATTCAGCCTATGTTCCTATTGGAAACGGCTGTAACAATTGGTGTACATATTGCGTTGTACCAAAAGCACGAGGATCAGAGGCTTATCGAGCACCTGAAGAAATTTTAAATGAAGTTAGAGGTTTAATTAAAAATAATTACAAAGAGATTACTCTAATTGCTCAGAATGTTGATAGTTACAATTTTATTGATGAATCTAACAATAGCACTAGTTTTGCGACGCTCTTACAACAAGTAGACGACTTAGAAGGGGAGTATTGGTTAAGATTTTCCACAAACCACCCAAAAGATATATCAAATGATTTGGTTCAAGTAATAAAAAATGGTAAAAGAATTTGTCCACATATTCATCTGCCTGTACAGTCTGGTGACGATGAAATACTAAAAGCGATGAACCGTAATTACACAAAAGAAGAATATCTAAGATTAGTTGATACAATTAGGATAAACTTAGACGCCGAACTTCCTGCGACAATTACCACTGATATTATTGTTGGTTACCCTCAAGAATCCTTAGATCAATTTAATAATACAGCACAATTAATGCGCGAAGTAAGCTTTGATATGGTATATATTTCACAATACTCACCAAGACCAAATACAGCTAGCTATAATCTTAATGATAATGTTACAACGGAAGAGAAAAAAAGACGTGAAGATGAGCTAACTGAAATACTAAAAACTACAAATAGTGCTAACAATAGGAAATATATTGGTAAAAATATACGTGTTCTTATTATTGGAAATAAAAAAGGGTATATTATCGCTCGGACAAATACTGGAAAAAATGTTAAAATAAAAATAGATAATGAATTAAATTCAAAACAAATTATTGGCGAATTTGCAAATGTAACAATTATTGATGCCGAAAGTTACAAGCTATATGGAAAAATAATTAAAAGCCAATAATTTTGATAACCTAAAGATGACAACCAAGAATTATCTAAAAATTGGAAAAGCAACCGACTTAAACGGAATGGAATACATTGGATATCGAGCCTTGGAAATTCTTCCAGGTTTTTTATCATTAGGAACTTTTGCCTTTTTGATATATTTGTCATACACAAAGCCAATTACAGCCGCTTTTATAATTATAGTATTTGATGTGTATTGGCTTTTACTAGTAGCCTATTTGGGAATACTATTGATTTCTGCCTATAGAGAACTTAAAAGAAATACAAAAATTAATTGGGAACAAAAATGCAAAACCCTAAAGATAGGAAGCAATGAACTCCGGTTTAATTGGCAAAAAGTGGTCCAACTTATAATTCTACCTACCTACAATGAAAGTGAAAAAATTATTAGTGATAGTATTGAAGCAATAAAGAATGACTCATTTCCTAATAAAAAAATTATCATAGTTCTTGCAATCGAAGAAAGAGCAGGTAGAATATTCCTCAAAAATGCCCATAGGATTAGAGAAAAGTACAAAAATGTCTTTAGGAGCTTTTTAATTACCGTTCATCCCGATGGAATTGAAGGTGAGATTAAGGGTAAGGGCGCAAATCAAGCCTGGGCAGCCAGAATTGCTAAAGAACAGATAATCGATAAATATAATATTGATTACGGAAAAATATTAGTCAGCGTTTTTGACATTGATACAGTCATAAAAAATGGATACTTTTTCTGCTTAACCCACAGATTCTTAACGACAAAAAATCCATATAACGCCAGCTATCAACCGATCCCTGTTTACCGCAATAATATTTGGCAAGCGCCTTTTTTTGCACGAATAGCTGCTAATTCAAATACTTTTTGGCAAATGATGCAACAAATTAGGCAAGAAAAACTAGCTACCTATTCATCACATTCTATGACTTTCAAAACTTTAGTCGTGCTCGATTTCTGGAGTACAAACATGGTATCAGAGGACTCTAGAATATTTTGGCACGCACTTCTACATTACAATGGAAATTATAGGGTAGAACCATTGTATTTTCCAGTATCTATGGACGTGTGCATGGGAGAAGATAAATTCACAACTTTAAAAAATCTATACAAACAACAAAGAAGATGGGGTTGGGGGGCCGAAAATGTTCCATATTTAATATTTAATACGATTAAAAGGCGAGCAAACATAAAAAAAAGTGTACTAATAAGACACATATTAGTACAAGTTTATGGTTTTCATTCTTGGGCAACCAACGCTATAATAATCGCTTTAATCGGATGGATGCCAATTATGATCGGTGGTGATAGTTTTAATAAACTTGTATTATCCAAAAATTTGCCTTTCATAACAGAAGGATTAATGCGTTTTGCTATGATTGGATTAGTACTTTCAGCTGTAATTTCGACACTTCTCTTACCTAAACACCCTAAAAAATTAACTCTAATCTCTAGAGCTTGGATGCTTGTACAGTGGTTACTATTGCCGATTTCCATCATCGCACTTGGTTCTATTCCAGCGCTTGAAGCTCAGGTTAGATTAATGCTTGGAAAATATATGGGTTTCTGGGCAACACCAAAAGAAAGATAGCAATGATGCTATCTTTCTTTCAAAATTGTAAATCATTTAGAATCTTGCCTTTGCTTTACGAAAGGGCATTTTTTTTCTATCTGTTCTTTTACTAAAACCCACTCTACCACTTCTTTTAAAACTTACCTTGCTATCTGCTTTTGTGATAAAAATTTTCTGTCCTTTAAACATAACCCCATTTAAAAATCTAAGTACTGTGGCCTCTGACTTTCTTTCAGTTGAAAAAAGAGAGTTCTCTTGCATCAGATTTATTCTTCCAATCTCAATACCTTTTAAATTCCTGTTTGTATTGATTAATCTGAAGAATGCTTGAATGTCAAAGCCATGCTTCTTACCAATATTTATCTTAAAATTTATTTCATCTACAATAACTTTTCTTTCAACAACTGCTTTCCCTACTGCATTTAAATTTCGATTATTTTTATTTTCAGCAAGAAGACTACTAAATCTATGCGCCACAAAGCGCTTAATTAAATCTTCCTTTTTAATACTTTTTAATCTTTCCGTAAACTCTACAAAATATGGCTCGGTACCAAAATCCTTAATATCAGCTACTTCAACTTCTGCAATATAACTTTCAATTTGCTTTTTGCACACCTCGCCACCATTCGGAACTTGCTTTAACTCAATCTTCTTACCGATCATAGTCTCTAGTCTTTTAATTTTTCCAACTTCTCTTGGGTTTATAATCGAAATAGAAACGCCAATATTTTGTGCCCTTCCTGTTCTTCCGCTTCTGTGAGTATAAGCTTCACTTTGGTCTGGAAGACTATAATTTATAACATGCGTTAAATTGTTTACATCGATTCCTCTAGCCGCCACATCTGTAGCAATTAACAAATGAACAAGTTTTCGCTTAAAACGATCCATGATTTTTGTTCTTATTTGTTGAGAAATTTCACCATGTAGAGCTTCCGCATTATAGTTAGCCAACTTCAACTTATCCGCTACTTCTTGAGTTTCTATTCTGGTGCGACAAAAAAGAATTCCATAGACACCTGGTAAATGGTCAAGTAGTCTTCTTAAAACTTCAAAGCGATCAGCCGGCTGAACAACATAGTACTCATGACTAACATTGTCGGCACCTTTATTTTTTTCACCTAGACTCATCTCCTCAGCATCACCCATGTATTTTTTTGCAATTGAATGAACACTCTTTGACATTGTAGCTGAAAAAAGCAAAGTTTGCTTTGTGTCTGGTGTTTGCTCTAAAATAGCATCTAGATCATCTTTAAATCCCATGTCCAACATTTCATCAGCCTCATCTATCACTAACCATTTAATCGATTGTAGTTTTAAAACCTTTCTTCGAATTAAATCGTGCACACGACCAGGCGTGCCAACTACAATATTCGTGCCATTCCTTAATGACCGAATTTGAGAATCAATCCGCTCTCCACCATAAACAGGGGTGACCGAAATTCCCTTTGAATACTTACTATATTTTTTAATATCTTGAAAAATCTGAATACAGAGCTCTCTTGTCGGACAAAGAACTATTGTCTGTAATTCTCTTTCATTCGATTTTATTTGATTTAAAATCGGTAAACCATAAGCAGCTGTTTTCCCAGTGCCAGTTTGAGCCAAAGCGATTAAATGTTTTGTTGATTGTAATATGAAGGGGATAGCTTTTGCTTGCACCGGTGAAGGTTCCACAAAACCCAAGTTATCAAGACTTTTTAATATTTCAGTATTCAAACCAAGTTCTTTAAATGTTGTCATATCTATAATATTTTTTACAATTTTCTCATTATTTATTAGTACAGAGTAATAATCGCATATAATTTATTTTTTGTCAAAATGTCTGCCATGATTGCTTCTATTTGGCGCAACATAGCGTGGCTTTTCTCTTGCTATTGGAAGTATTGGAAGGTCTACTAGAGTTAAGGTCTTACGAATAAGTTGTTCAATTTTTTTAACATCATATTTTTCGGTAGGAGCAACAAATGAAATAGCCTTGCCACAACGACCTGCTCGTCCAGTTCTACCAATTCGATGAACATAATCATCCAGATTATCTGGTAAGTCAAAATTTATTACCAACGATATACTTTTTACATCAATTCCACGAGCTGCAATATCAGTCGCTACCATTATACGAAATTTTCCATTTGTAAATCCTTCGAGAGCTGCTTGCCTTTGAGACTGAGAACGATTCGAATGAATTTCGGTAGCAGTGTGCCCCATATTTCGAATATCACGAGCAATATGCTTCGCACCATGTTTAGTTCTGGAAAAGATAAGAACTACATCATCATTGTATTGTTGTAATAGAGAATCAAGTAATCGCGTTTTTTCATTTTTAACGACAACAAATATCTCTTGCTCTACATTTTCAGCTGATGTTCCCTGAGGGGCAATTTCTATTCGGAGTGGTAGTTTCATAAAAGCACTTGCGAGAGCTGCAATTGTTTTCGGCATAGTCGCCGAAAATAACATTGTTTGTCGCTCTTTCGGTGCAGTTTGTAAGATACGTTTAATTTGAGGTAAAAAACCTACATCAAGCATACGATCCGCCTCATCAAGAGCAATATAATTTACACGTTTTAGTGAATATTCTCCTTGGTTCATTAAATCAACCAAACGCCCAGGAGTTGCTATTACAATGTGCGGGTTACGTCTTAGTTCTCTTACTTGCGGTATTTTTGAAGTACCTCCAATAACAACAACGCAGCGTAACCCCAATGGAGTACCTATTTGTTTTAAAGATTCCTCAACTTGGATAGCAAGCTCACGAGTCGGAACCAAAATTAAACCTTGCCCCTTATAAAGAGCAATGCGTTGTATCATAGGAATTCCGAAAGCAAGAGTCTTGCCCGTACCTGTTTGAGCAATACCAACAATATCTTTGCCTTGTAAGGCACCAGGAATTACCTGATGCTGTATTGGCGTTGGAGTTTCGAACCCCATTTTAGTTAAAACAGAGAGAAAATTATCTCCGATCCCAAGGTCTCTAAAACTACCAGTATTTATTACTTTTTGTGTCATAAAATTTTTTGCCCACCTAATCTTCAAGGTCAAGCTACTAAAATGACACAAAATAAAGAGTTGAGCTACCCTAAGAATTATCTCAAGGCTTATTATTTAATTTATAGGATAAGTATATCAGAAAAATTATATTTTGTCAAGCATAAGGCAAGTAACTTCATTATATCTGCATTATTTTTGAGCGCATATGGAATATGTAGTAATTTTTAGCACAATTTAACTTAAAAAATTTTATGTTTGAGTGAAGCGAGTTTAAAATTTTTGTTAAATTGTGCGTAAAAAATTGCCCAATATTCCATCCTAAG
>JADHVC010000030.1 GCA_016784175.1 Patescibacteria group bacterium
ATTTCAATATAATGTATTTCAAATCTTTTACTAATTTCTATACATGTTATTTTCAGTGTTTCTGAAACCTCTTTCGTAAGTGCTTTCCGACGATACTTTACTGGAAATACAATATGATACAACAGAGCGGTTACATTATATGATTTTCGAATATACTTATCATATTTATCTTTCATACACTTTAAGCTTACCACATAATATATTCTATTTTAGCGCTACCCGCAGCAAGCTGACGGGGAATTCTTTTTGATTAAACATACTAATTAACCGAAACTCACTTGCACTTGACTATTTAATCCAGGGAACTTGACATATACACATTATACCACAAAATGGGGAAATTATTTATTTACAGGCACTTATTTTATTAATAAACTATTTTTGATCATACTCTCATTATACTCACCCACTACAAAAAAAACAACGCTTCACTCAAGCGTTGTTTTTTCGTTTATTTGCTCCCGGGGTCAGATTCGAACTGACGACCAATTGGTTAACAGCCAACTGCGCTACCACTGCGCTACCCGGGAATAATGCACCTTTCTATTTAAGGCGCTTAACTTAAACTTACGATAATATTTTATCAAATAATCAAATTCTGTCAATCGTTATCCCATAGCCTTGTAGCGACTAAACCGAACATTTAATAATCTCTTAACTTATGCACTAATTCATGCTTTTTGATTTTTTCTAAAGCTTTTGCTTCAATCTGTCTAATACGCTCTCTTGTTACTTCAAACTCTCTACCTACTTCTTCTAGGGTATGAGTCACACCATCAACCAAACCAAAACGCATTTCTAAAATCTTTTGTTCCCTTGGTGAAAGTTGTGAAACGATCTCTCGAACATAGTCTTTTAATAGTTGTAAGGCAGCTGCTCTATCTGGCGTAACATTCTTAACGTCCTCAATAAAATCTTCTAGTGTTGAATCTTCTTCATCATCACCAACACTTGTTTCCAAAGAAATAGTATCTTGAGAAATTTTAATAATATGTCTTACCTTGTCGATATCCTCACCCATTTCAGAAGTAATTTCCTCTGGGGTTGGCTCACGACCTAGCTCTTGAATCAAGAACCTTTCTACTTGTTGAAACTTATTGATTGTTTCTACCATATGAACCGGAATTCTAATAGTTCTTGACTGGTCTGCCAATGCTCTTGTGATAGCCTGTCTAATCCACCAAGTTGCATAAGTAGAAAACTTGTAACCCTTTCGATATTCAAATTTTTCAACTGCTCTAAATAAACCGATATTCCCCTCTTGAATCAAATCGAGCAAATTCAAACCCTTAGCTGAAGCAAATTTTTTCGCAATCGAAACTACCAATCTTAAATTAGCTTTAACAAGTTCATATTCCGCCTGTTTATCTCCTCTTTCCTTGCCCTTTGCAAGCTCGACTTCTTCTTCATATTTTAACAAAGGCACTCTTCCAATTTCTTTTAAATACATCTGGATCGAATCGGAACTCAATTCTGACAAATCTAATATTCTACTTTCTACTTTCTTTTTTGTTTTTTCATCTTCTTTCTGCTTTTCTGTCTTAATTATATTTGTATTAACGTTTAAAAAACCACCTTGATTTTCTGTTATTTTTATCCCATTAATCTGAAGTTGTGCCAAAAACAATTCAAACTCAAAAACATACTCCTCAATTTCAGGAAATATTTGTAAAACTTCTGTCTCCATTAAAAAACCTCTTGATCTACCCTTTTGTATTAAAGCTTTTATTTTTTCTTCGGTAGGTACAACCACTACATATTCTTCCTTGACTTCAACTTTTTTTATAACCTTAGCACTAGCAGAAGGCACTACTTTAGATTTTTTTTGTTTTTTTGACATAGCACCTTTTAGTATAATTAATTATTATATAGTTCGTAGTTCATTGCTTAAAGAATTAAACCTACTCATAAGCTCTTGAATTTTGTTCGCATCCTTTTCTTGCTCAGCTTTATTTAAACTTCTTTCAATCAATTTCATCTCACTCTCAATATATTTCTTTTTTAATATGACTACAATATCCAAAAATTCATTCTTTGCTCCACTATCATCAAAAGACTCAAACGAAATTTCCGCTTGCATAGCAATTCTATCAAGCATATTCAAAAAATCAACACTTTTAGACTCATTTATAAAACTCCTAAAATTGACGTAAAAAACCTTACTGTCAATAACCATATTAGTATTGCTATTATAATATATCAAAACGTTCGTGTAAAGATCCTTTACTAATCCATCATAAATACACTCCGCTGGAAGCTTATTTATAGCAACTTCTATTAAATATGGAAACTTAATCAATAAACCAATTAAATCATCATACAGTTTATCCTGTCTAGTTGCTGGCTCAGCCACCTGAACAATTATCGCTTTATTGTCCCCTGCCATTTTGACTGGCTTTGGACTATTTTCTGACGCAATCAGCTTTGCCAAAGTTTCTCTCAATAGCACTTCCTTCACATCGATCCGATTACTAAAATCCTTAAGCCAAAAATCCTTCTCTATCGCATCAGTAATTTTAAAAATCTTTGGCAAAATCTTTTTTACGGCTATTCGCTTATCACCAATAACATTTAAGTCTAAGCCGGTTAAATATTCTTTAAAATAAAAATCCATAGCCGATATTCTCCCCTTAACTGCAGTTACCCAATCGTCTGGATTATTTTTAATACAATCATCAGGGTCTTTTCCGTGTGGCACCTCTATTACAGACACATTCATTTCATGCCTCATTGCTTCATCGATTGCTCTCTCCGTCGCCATTTTACCCGCACTATCGGCATCAAAAGCAAATGCAATATTCAATGAATACCTTTTTAAAATCGTAACCTGCTCAACTGTTAAAGCAGTTCCAGAGGTAGCAATTATATTTTTAAAACCATTAGCATGAGCCGTAATAACATCCATCTGTCCTTCAACTACAATTATTAAGTCTTCCTTTTTGATTGACAACTTGGCCTTATCAAGTCCAAAAATTATTTTACTTTTGTCATAAAGAATAGTTTGAGGACTGTTAATATATTTACCCATTTTTTCAGTCGCTTCATTTTCTGGACTAACCCGAGCAGTAAACGCAACAACACTACCATTCTGATCCTTAATGGGAAACATAATCCTACCTCTAAACCGATTATAGTAGCCATTACCTTGATCTTTCTTTAAAACTAATCCAGCTAATAACATATCAGCATCAGAAAATCCTTTTTTCTTTAAAAACAAATATAGATCATCCCAACTATTTGGAGAATATCCAACCCTCCATTCTTCTATTAAGTCTTCAGTTAATCCTCGTTTAACAGCATATTCTAAAGCTTTATTAGCAACCTCACTATTTAAAAGGATTTTACAATAATATCTAGAGGCAATGTCTAAAACATCTAATGCTCTATTTTTTTCTGAATTCAACTTTGGATTTGTTTTCTCTAAAGTGACCCCTGCCTTATCTGCTAATGAACGTAATGCTTCAATAAAACTAAGCGATTCTATTTCCATCACAAAAGAAAAAATATCTCCCCCTTTAGCGCAACCAAAACAACGCCATATTTGTTTATCTTCCGAAACCATCAGCGATGGACTTTTTTCAGTATGAAAAGGACAAACGGCTCGATAATTTGACCCAGCCGGTATCAACTTGATATATCCACCAAGAATATCAACAATATTTAATTTTAATTTTATTTCTTCGGATGGTTGCACAAAACTATTTATTTACGAAAAAAGCTAAATATTTTACTTAAGAAACACTTTTTTTCCGTTTTACTTACTTCATTAGCAACTGGTTCTTTAGTCTCTTTACTCACTAATTCTTTTAACCGAGCAATTTCATTACTAACCAACTCCCCGTCATACTCTGCACTATGAGCATTAGATCCTGCATAGCTTGGTTTTTTTTGATCCAAATGCAGATCAAATGTTATGCTCTCCCCACCCTCAGATACGTACATATGCAAACGAGGATAGTGATCATGACCTAAGCGCAAAGTAAAACTTTCTTTTCTTGTTTTTCTATCATAAATATATGCATAGCTCGCTCTCTTTAAAAACTGTTCAGGAGACGAACTAAGCTGATCCTTACTGATAACTAACTTCATATATCTTGTTATTATTTTTTATTCTAATTCTTTAGCTAAAAAACTGGTTAACTCGGCGATCTTTATTCGTTCCTGCTTCATAGTATCGCGGTCACGAATTGTAACACACCCGTCTTCTAGGGTATCAAAATCAACTGTTAAGCAATATGGCGTGCCAATTTCATCTTGCCTTCTATAACGTTTACCTATGTTTCCATTATCATCAAACTCACACATATACTTTAACTTTAACATATCAAACACCTCTCGAGCTTTTGATACTAGTTCTGGTTTATTTTTCAATAAAGGAAAAACTGCCACCTTAATTGGTGCTAATTTTTTATTAAACTTCATGACGATTCTTGTATCTTCTGGACCAAGCTCTTCTTCAACAAAAGCATCGGTTAAAACCGCCAACATTGTTCTACCCACGCCAACAGACGACTCTATAATATGAGGGAGATATTTTTCACCCGTTTGAGGATCTTTGTATTCCAAGTCTTTACCTGAAAACTTTGCATGCTGAGTTAAGTCATAATTACTTCTAGCATGCACACCCTCTAACTCTTTAAACCCAAAAGGAAATTTATACTCAATATCAAATGCTGCCTTAGCATAGAATACTAAATTTTCATGCTCATGCCATCGTAAGTTATCCTTATTGATCCCAAGATTATTAATATAATAATCAAATCTATCTACTTTAAGCTTTTCATACTCTTTCATTTCGTTATCAGGATGAGTGAGATACTGCATCTCCATTTGCTCGAACTCTCTTGTTCTAAAAATAAATTGGCGAGCTGTTATTTCGTTTCTAAAAGCTTTACCAATTTGGGCTATACCAAAAGGCATCTTTACTCGAGTAGAATCAACCACATTTTTATAGTTTACATATATGCCCTGACAAGTTTCCCCTCTTAGATAACTTGGGTTTTCCATAGGATCACCAGTAAAATTACCTAGATTAGATTTTACCAATAAGTTAAACTTCTTTGCCTCAGAAAAATCACTCTTACCACAAGAAGGACATTTAATTTTACTTTTATGTTCATCAAATATTTTATTTACCTCATCTTCACTCATCTTTTCATCAGCAAAAACATTAACCTCTTCTAAAAGATGATCAACCCGAGACCGAGTATGACAATTTTTACACTCCGAAAGTGGATCAGAAAAACCACTAATATGACCACTTGCCTCCCAAATCTTAGGATGCATAAAAATACTTGAGTCTAGTCCTACAATATCTTCTCGTGCTTGCACCATCGCCTGCCACCAAGCCTGTTTAATATTATTAGCCAGTAGAACACCATATGGTCCGTAATCATAAACCGCCTGAAAACCACCATAAATCTCTGATGACGCAAAAACAAAACCACGTCGCTTACATAATGATATAATTTTTTCCATTTTTTTTATTTAAAATTATCTAATATATATAACTAGTCTGTCATATATTATGATAAGAATCAAGTAAGTAAGGTAAAAAAAGTAACTACTCATTATATCTACATTATTTTTGAGCGCATATGGAATATGTAGTAATTTTTAGCACAATATTCCACCCTAAGCGAAAAAGTGATGTAGATATAGTGAGCAGTTACAATTGCATTTTAAAATACATTATTTACATAATATACTTTTTTTTGTATAATAAAACAATGCTAAAATTTGATCACAATTATTCTATCAATCGTCTCGCTGACACCAAGGCTATCGCCAAAGAGTTGGTTCAACATATTTTAGGCAATAAAAATCAAGGCCATACAATTGGACTAATTGGCGATCTTGGCGCGGGCAAAACTACCTTTGTAAAAAGCATAGCCAAGTGTCTAGGCATAAAAAACAACATCACCTCCCCTACTTTTGTAATAATGAAAGTTTATGATACACCAAAAAACAATATTAATCCTACAAAAATTAACCAATTTGTTCATATCGATGCCTATCGACTAAGTACAAACAACTATCTAAATAGCCTGGGCGCTAACGAATACATAAAAGACCAAAACACATTAACAATAATCGAATGGGCTGACAAAGTTGCCGACAATCTTCCCAAAAATACAATTTTCGCACATATGAGTAGTAACAATGAAAGAACAATTATTTTTTCTCTCGATCATAAAATATCAAAGACATAACCACTCCAAAAAGAATTACTGCATCAGCAAGATTAAAGACACTAAAATAGCTAACATTAAAATAATCAACAACAAAACCATACTTAAGCCTATCAAATAAGTTACTAGTAGCTCCCATTATAATTATAAAAAGAAAAACACTGATATTGATTTTCTTTTTTTTATATAAATAGATAGTATGTGCTAGCAGACTTAAAAGAATAATTATAATAAAAACGTTTAAAAATAAACCAGTCACTGGCAATGAAAAAGCAATATTATAATTGGATTGAAAAAAAAGACTAATGCTGTCGCCCACAATATGAACAGGCCCAGCAAAGTAATTACCCAAAAATAGTGACTTAAAAAATCGGTCAAAAATAATAAAAAAAACAGCAATCATAAATATCATTGCTATTTTTTGCTGAACTAACTGACTATTAAACATTATGCGTTTTGTAATTTTGTTTTACAAGGTATACAAGCACTAGCAACCGGTCTAGCCTGCAAACGCTTTGCATTAATTTCTTGGTTACAATACTTACAAACTCCATATGTTCCTTTTTCTATTCTATCCAATGCACCTTCAATATCCCTTAGAGTTTTCTCTAAAGAAGCATCCTTTGCTACATTTGTTTCATAATCCCCAACTTCTTGAGCGTTCTCATCTAGTTTATCACCATATGCAGGAAACATTACACTTCCATCACTAACACTTGTTATTTCACCAACATTTTTTAATATTTGCTCTCTTCTCTCTAGAAGTTCTTGTTTTATTTTTTTCAATATTTCTTTTTCCATATTTTATATTTATAACTTATTAATTAAATTTTCTCTAAACCAATTAAAACTTTAGCCCCTGCAATCTCAAACTCCTTTTCAGTCAATTCCGCTACTCCCCTAAACCCATAACCCTTAATCTTATCAACTAAAGTATCATTCGCTATTGCGTCACCATGCCAACTAATAACTTCACTAATAAACACATCGCGCGTTTCTATAAATACATTAGCTTTGTCATTAATGGTTAACCCGGCATCCTTTCTTAAGTTATTAATCACTCTTACTAGTTCACGCTTTAAACCCTCTGATCTTAACTCTGAAGTTATCGTAGTATTTAATTCAACACTCAAATCTTCTTTTCCTGGCTTAATAATTACTTCATGAATATTTAACTCGTCCTTAATTAAATCTAAATATTTATCTGACAAATCACTATTATTGATTGTAATTTCCGATAGAGGTTGACGAACGCGAATCTTAGCCTGATCTCGCTCTCTTAAGCCCAACTCAACAATATCCCTTACTTTATTCATATCTCCTATTACTACGCTAGTTTCACTATCTACTGATTCTAAAGACACTGGCCACGCTTCCAAATGAACACTTTTATCTTTATTAATGAAATTATTAAGAGTAACTACTTGCCAAACATGCTCTGCAATGAATGGCATAAGCGGTGCGATAACTTTCGAAAATTCAACCAAAACAAATGACATAGTACTTAACGCGCTCTCTTTGTCTTTCTGATCATCCCCCTTAAAACGATCACGAGATCTTCTTAAATACCAAGTTGATAAATCGGAAATAAAGTCATTAATCGGTCGAGTCGCTTTTGGCAAATTATAATCGTTCATGTTATCACTTACCTCTACCACCAATGTTCTCAACTTAGCTATAATCCAAATATCCAAAACATTCTCCAATTTATCTTCATCAAACTTTAAATAATGCGCCTCGCTACCGTCAAAAAGCAAATAGAAACTCAAAACATTAGTTAATGTCATTATTAGATTTCGCTGCACTTGAAAAACATCCTTTTCAACAAACGAAAATTGATCAGCTGCCATCACAGGAGAAGACAATAGATAATAACGCATTGCATCTGCCCCAAATTTATTAATAACCAAAATTGGATCAGGATAATTACCAAGCTTCTTGGACAACTTTACACCATCCTCCGACAACACAATACCATTCACAATAACATTTTGATAAGCTGGCTCATTCTTTATAGCAGTAGAAATTACATGCAAATAATAAAACCAACATCGAGTTTGATCAATACCTTCTGCAATAAACTCAGCTGGGAAATTCCTATCAAACAGCTCTTTATTCTCAAATGGGTAATGACTAGTCGCAAAAGGCATAGACCCAGAGTCAAACCAAGTATCTAAAACATCTGGCACCCGCTTCATCTGATTCTTACATAAATCACATTTTATAAAAATATTATCCACCACATGCTTGTGCAAATCAGTTACATTTTGCCCACTTAATTCCTCCAACTCAGCCACCGAACCTATCACCTTCAACTCACCACAAGAACACTCCCAAATCGGCATTACGCTCGCCCAAAATCTTTGACGACTAATTGACCAATCACGTGCACCATCCAACCAATTACCAAAGCGTCCATCTTTAATATGCTTTGGAAACCAATTAATATCCTTTGCCGTTTCAAGCAAATTAGCTTTGATTTTTGTAACTGACACAAACCAAGAACTTGTTGCATAGTTCAATAACGAAGTATCACAACGCCAACAATGAGGATATGAATGCTCATACTTTTTCTTTGCAAACAATCTATCAATACCAGCTAAATATTTAACAATTTCAATATCCGTGGCCGATCTATCACCTTCCCCATTTGGCTTTACATGCATCCCACGAAATGCAACAACTTCATCCTTAAAAACTCCATTCATCGAAACATGTTGAATAAAGGGCAAATTATTTACCCCACCTACTTCCATATCTTCTTCTCCAAAAACAGGTGCAATATGCACAATTCCTGTACCATCATCAATATTTACAAAATCACCATCATACACTTTCCATCCATTTTCACTGTTTTCTAAATTTGTCTTTGCATAATAATCAAACAACGGCTCATAGACCAAACCAAGCAAGTCTTCCCCGCGGAACTCACCAATAACAGTATACTCTTGATCCGCAAACACATCAGCTACCCTATCTCTCGCCACGATATATCTGTCCTTAGACTGAACCAATAAATAATTTAGACCCTTATTTACCGCCAAGGCTGCGTTCCCCACTAAAGTCCAAGGCATAGTCGTCCAAGCAATAATATAAGTAAAATCATCTACAATAAAATCCTTTCCTATTCTTTGCTCTGGTTTCAATTTAAATTTTGCAGTAACCGAAATATCCTTAACCATCTTATATCCTTCTGAAATTTCTGACTGAGAAAGAGTTGTTTCACATCTAGGGCAAATATGCATCGACTTATAACCCTTATAAATCAAGTCTTTATCCCAAAGAGTTTTAAAAACCCACCATACAGACTCCATAAATTCAATATCCATGGTTTTGTAAGCATTTTCCATGTCTGCCCATCTGCCAATTCTATTAATAACCAGTTTCCACTCTTCAACATAACTCTGAACTCTTTCTCGACAAGTTTCATTAAATTTTTCAACACCAACCGTTTCTTCAATTTCTTTTTTTGAATTCACACCCAACGCTCTTTCAGCAATATTTTCTATAGGTAAGCCATGACAATCCCAACCCCATCTTCTTGGCACTCTAAACCCACGCATTGTCCAATATCGTGGCACCGCATCTTTTATCAAAGAAGCTACAATATGACCATAGTGAGGCGTCCCTGTAGCAAAAGGAGGGCCATCATAAAAAACATAATCACCGTTAGGCGCATCCTTTTCTAAAGATTTCTTAAAAGTACCCGATTTCTTCCAAAATTCAAGCACCTTTTCCTCTTCTAGCGCAATTTTACATTTATTTAATTGTTGATTGAAATTTTCTTGCATATTTTTTATTATACGCCAGCCAAATAAATTGTCAAAATAAATTTTACAAAACGCAAAGTATATTCTAATATTAACCTTATGGAAATCAATAAAAATGTAATAGACATAATAGACAAATTAAATAAAAATGGATTCGAAAGCTATATCGTAGGTGGTTGTGTTCGAGATACCTTAATAAATAGAGAACCAAAGGACTGGGATATCACTACAATCGCACGACCAGACGAGATACTTAAAATATTCCCAGAAAGTCGATACGAAAATACTTTCGGCACAATTATCATACCGATAAAAGACAAGGACGATAAATTGATCGAGCAAATCGAAGTTACAACATACCGGTCAGAACAAGGCTATAGCGACAGAAGACACCCAGACGAGATTCGCTTTGAGAACGAAATTGACCGCGATCTTGAAAGAAGAGACTTTACCATCAATGCCCTAGCTATAAACCTATACGAAATTAGTGACAAATATTCTTCGCACATACAAACATTTGATAATTATAATATTCTTGATTTTTTTGGTGGCATCAAAGACATAAAAAATAAAATCATCCGCTCTGTAGGTGAACCCACCGACAGATTCAAAGAAGATGCCCTTCGAATGATGCGTGCAATAAGATTTGCCTGCGAACTAGAATTTAACATCGAAGAAAAAACTCTCCGCGGTATCACAAAATTAGCCGGCAATATCAAGTTCATATCCAATGAACGCAAAAGAGACGAGCTAATCAAAATCCTTTCATCCAACAAAGCCGCCGAAGGCATAGAGCTACTACAAACCACTAAGCTACTCCAATACATTATCCCAGAACTCGAAGAAGGCGTAAAAACACCCCAAACAAGACACCATGTTCACCCAGTCTTTAAACACCTAACCCTCAGCCTAAAAAACTGCCCAAACCCAAATTGGCAAGTTCGACTAGCGACCTTAATGCACGATGTAGGAAAACCCAAAACACTAAAAATGGTCAACGGTGAAACGACTTTCTACAACCACGAATATGCCGGTGCTAAAATAACCTACAAAGTCATGACCCGTCTCAAGTTCTCCAACAAAGACATTGAGAGAGTTACCAATCTAGTTAAAAACCACATGTTCTACTACGATGTTGGCGAAGTTACCGAAAGTTCTGTTAGGCGTTTAATAAAAAAAGTTGGTGAAGAAAATTTAAAAGACCTCATAGATGTCCGTATAGGTGACAGACTTGGTTCGGGTGTAGCTAAAGCCAAACCATACCGACTACGACACCTAGAATATATGATGGACAAGGTGCGCCATGATCCAATTTCTGTTAAAATGTTAAAGATCAATGGTAACGACTTAATTCAGTTACTTCAAATTCAACCCAGCCCAAAAATAGGCACAATTCTTGACTGCCTTCTAGCTGAAATAATAGAAGACCCAAAACTAAATACCAAAGAATACCTAGAAGAAAAGGCGCACGAATTAAACAAACTAAACGACAATGACCTTCGCGCAAAAGCCAAAGAAGTCATAGAAGAAGAAAGAGAAAAAGAAGACCAATCAATAAAGAACAAACACTATGTTAAATAATCCACTAATCTTATATATATGATTTACGACACCATAATAATCGGTTCTGGACCAGCAGGAGTAGCAGCCGCCATTTACGCTGCCAGACGAGAAATGAAAACCATAATCCTCACCAAAGACCTAGGCGGACAACTCGCCCTCGCTTCTACCATAGAAAATTACCCCGGCTTTGAAAGTATAGATAGCTTCGAACTTACCCAAAAAATGCACAACCATGTAAAAAGCCTTGGTGTAGAAATTAGAATCAATGAAGTTAAAAAAATCGAAAAACAAGACGACAAAACCTTTAAACTTTTCACAGAAAAAGAAGAACTAACAGCCAGAACAATAATTTTAACCATGGGTCTTGCCCCAAGAAGACTAGCGATCCCAGGTGAAGAACAATATAGCGGCAAAGGAGTTTCCTATTGCTCCACTTGCGACGGACCATTTTACAAAAAGAAAATTGTCGCGGTTGTTGGTGGAGGTAACTCTGCCCTTGATGCAGCAGAAGTACTCTCTAAAATAGCTGAAAAAGTATACCTAATCCACCGCCAAAATGAATTTAGAGGCTTTGAAGCTTTAATCAAAAAAGTTAATGAAACACAAAATATTGAAATAATTTTAAATTCACAAGTTAAAGAAATAACTGGTAATGTTTTGGTAGAAAAAATTAAAGTAACAAACAACGACTCAAACGAAGAAAGAACAATAGACATTAACGGAATATTTATCGAAGCTGGTCGTGTTGCCCATACAGACCTTGTCGCGGATCTGTGCGATAGAAACGAAAAGAAAGAAATTTTAGTCGACGAAAAATGCAACACAAAAACTCCAGGCCTATTTGCAGCCGGAGATGTAACCCAAGTTCCATTTAAACAGATTTCGATTGCTACCGGCCAAGCCACCATCGCCGCCCTCGCCGCCTATCAATACCTCCAACTCAAAGAAGGCAAAACCCCCGGCATCCTCCTAGACAGAAGCCCAGTCAGAAAACAAGTGGTGTAACAAAATTTAACAACGAATCCCTTTTTAATCGCATATCTTGCTCAGGCGCTATTCTATTGCCTGAGCTTTTTTTTGTAACTACTCACTATGTCTGCATACATAACTCTACTCTACTCCAATCCCTCCATAACATCCAAACTCTCTTGTTTAAATCGAACCACCTCTTCCTCTACAATCTCTTCAATATTCGGCACTTTAGACTTAATAAATTTCAAAATCTTATCCCCGCCCGCAGGGTCACCATCAACTTCCTCCAAAATACTGGCAAACGCATCTTGATCTTCCTCATCCAAAACCTCCACCACCCGTATCATAACAGACTCATAAATCAACTTCCCTATTCGTTCCAAAACCTTCTGCCTCTCTTCCTCCGGCAAAGAATCAAGCCCCAACTCCTTTGTTATATCTCTTTTTAATATGTCATGCATATTTTTTATTTCTTTATTTTATTAATTATATATTTAATAATTTGTTCGGGTTTTTTTTAATAAATTCAATTACTTAGTTTCAGTTCGATTTTCTACCACCGCAACAATTGCATTTAATGCTTTATCCAAATTATATTTAGTAAATGGAGGTGAATCATTCATCGATGTCGGAATATCCCATTTAAAGAATAACCAACCACCACTCTTTACATTAAATGCATTAGATCCTGTATTATATACCACTTGTATAGGTACAGGATTACCTTTAACCTTTATATCGATGATGCTATT
>JADHVC010000004.1 GCA_016784175.1 Patescibacteria group bacterium
ACGAAGGGAAGTTTTAAATTGAACTTCGCAAAATAATAAAAGTTTAACAATTAATTAAAACGATGCTAGAGGGATATTGCCCCCTTTGAGGGGGCCCCGCTCATCAAGCCACCGCCTTTGGCGGGGGTGTTCTGACTAAGTTTATTTTATCTTCTGTTTCAAAACGAATCGTTATCATTATTATTGGGGTGCTAATATTTTCGCTTCTTACTTCTTTACAAATATCCTCTCCATTTTTACTTGGTAATACATAGTCAAGTATTATTAAGTCATAGGTATTGGTGCGTGCCCAAAAAGACCCCTTGATTCCATCTGCGGCCCAGTCAACAACAAAGCAATCATTTTCCAAACAATTCTTTAATAGTTGAGCTGTTTTAATATCATCTTCAATTAATAGTATTTTCATAAAGTTTATCCACAGTTAAGCATGTATTATATTAATAATACTATAATATTTGCGTTTTTTAAACCAATACTTGCGAATTTGATTAGGTGTGAACTTGTGATATAATGAGTAGGCATTTAGTCTATATCTTGTGGTTAAGCAATAGTGAATGTCACAATATATAGTATTACAATAAAAAAATAGATTTTTGTAAATGAAATTAAACAACTTTTTATTATTATTTTGCTAGTAAAATCGATTACTTAGTTGGATGATGGTAATTAAGTTATAGTATAATGTCAATTTTAAACATAAGAAAAAGGTCTGGCAATATTGTTAGTTTTGATCAAAATAGGATTGTTGTGGCGATTAATAAGGCAGTGGAGGTTAGTGGTGAAGAGGTTGGTCCTACATTCGCGGCTAATTTGGCTGAAGAAGTTGTTATGAATATTGAGGCAGATTATAATGGTCTTGACTTAATTCCAAGTGTCGAAGATATTCAAGATTTGGTAGAAAAAAAGATAGTAGAGTCTGGTAATTTTGAAATAGCAAAGGTTTATATTTTGTATCGTGCAGAAAGAGCAAGAGCAAGAGCCGAGTCTAGATTAAATGAATTGAAACGGATGGAAAAGAATTTACTTAAGGTTGTAAAGTTTATGGGGAGATCTGAGGTTTTTGATATAAATAAGATTTCGAAAATATTAAATAGAGCATCATTTGGCTTGAGGAATGTAGACGTGCCTTTATTGTTGGAGGATCTTAAAAAGAATATTTTTGATGGAATAGCAACTTCAGATATAAGCAAGGCTCTTGTGATGGTAACGAAAAGTTATATTGAAAGAGATTCGGATTATTCTTTTTTAGCAGCTAGGCTCTTATTGACTTCAGTCTATAAGGAGGTATTTCATGAAAAAATTCAAACAGATTCTTTTAGTGATATATATCAAAGGAGTTTTGAGGTGAATATGAAGCGGGGAGTAGAGGCTAAAAGAATATCTAAGTCGTTGCTTGAGTTTGATTATAAGATAATTGGTGCAGCTTTAGTTCCAGATAGAGATTGCCTTTTGACATATTTAGGGGCTCAGACTCTTTATGATAGATATTTTATTCATATTAATGAACAACGAATTGAAGCACCGCAGCATTTTTGGATGCGAGTTGCTATGGGATTAGCTCAGAAAGAGGAGAACAAAGAAGAGAAGGCAATAGAGTTTTACGAGGTTTTATCAACATTAAGGTTTGTGTGCTCTACTCCAACTTTGTTTAATTCTGGAACTACTCACCAACAACTTTCATCTTGTTATTTATCAAGTATCGATGATAATTTGGAACATATTTTTAAAGTAATAAAAGATAATGCAATGTTGTCAAAGTGGGCGGGCGGTATCGGAAATGATTGGACACGAATTAGAGCAACGGGTTCTCATATCGAAGGCACGAATGGAAAATCTCAGGGTGTTATTCCTTTTATGAAAATAGCTAATGATACAGCAGTCGCGGTTAATCAGGGTGGTAAGAGAAAGGGTGCCGTATGTGCTTATTTGGAAACGTGGCATATTGATATTATTGATTTTTTGGAGTTAAGAAAGAATACGGGTGATGAAAGAAGACGAACGCCAGATATGAGTACTGCAAATTGGGTTCCAGACTTGTTTATGCAAAGAGTGATTAGTGATCAAACTTGGACATTGTTTTCGCCCAATGAGGTGAGCGATTTGCATGACCTATATGGCGCTAAATTTAAAGAAAAGTATGAGGCATATGAAAAATTAGCGGAGGATGGGAAAATAAAAGTATTCAAGAAAATGAAAGCGGCTGAATTGTGGCGAAAAATGATAACTATGCTTTTTGAGACAGGTCATCCTTGGATAACATTTAAGGATCCTTGTAATGTTCGTTCTCCTCAGGATCATGTTGGAGTTGTTCATAGTTCAAATTTGTGCACAGAAATTACTTTAAATAGTTCTCGTGATGAAACTGCAGTTTGTAATCTTGGTTCTATAAATATGGCTCAACACTATAATGAGTCACTTGGTGATGTTGATAAAGAGAAGCTTGCAAATACAGTAAAAGTAGCTATGAGAATGCTAGATAATGTTGTTGATATAAATTATTATCCGATTCCAGAAACAAATAATGCAAATGTAATGCATAGACCGGTTGGGCTTGGGTTTATGGGTTTTCAAGATATTCTGTATGCGAAGGATTTGGACTTTGACTCTGAGGTTGCTGTTGATTATTCTGATGAATTGATGGAATATATTTCGTATAATGCAATTTTGGCAAGTAGTATTTTAGCTAAGGAGCGCGGGTCTTATCATAGTTTCGTTGGCTCTAAGTGGGATAGAGGGTTAATGCCAATTGATACTATCTCGCTACTAGAGAAAGAAAGAGGGGAGGCTGTGCGTATTAATAAGAGAGAGAAGCTTGATTGGCAGGTAGTTCGAGATTCAATTAAAGCTTATGGTATGAGAAATTCAAATTGTCTTGCTATTGCACCAACAGCTACTATTTCAAATATTTCCGGTTGCATTCCTTGCATTGAACCTATTTATAAAAATCTTTATGTAAAATCTAATATGGGTGGGGAATTTACAGTAATGAATAAACATTTGGTTGATGAGTTAAAACGGATTGGTATGTGGAATATGGAGGTTTTTAAAAAGATAAAGATTAATGATGGTTCAATTCAGAATATTTCGGATTTACCAATCTCGATTCGTGATAAATATAAAGAGACATTTGAAATTGATCCTATTTGGTTTATAAAGCATGCAGCAGTTCGAGCAAAATGGTTGGATCAGTCTCAGTCTGTAAATATTTTTTATCGTGGTCAGTCTGGAAAGGTTATCTCGGATATTTATATATCGGCTTGGCTTATGGGTCTAAAGACTACTTACTATTTAAGAACACTTGGGGCAAGTCAAGTTGAAAAGTCAACCGTAAAAGATATTGGAACGCATAAACGAGATAATAGTGAAGTTGAAAAGGTAGTATGCGC
The DNA here is from genome assembly GCA_016784175.1 of Patescibacteria group bacterium. Lineage (GTDB taxonomy): Bacteria > Patescibacteriota > Patescibacteriia > Patescibacteriales > BS150m-G62 > BS150m-G62. Next base: position 3,387 of record JADHVC010000004.1, read on the forward strand.
TGTCGAAAACGGTGCTAATTGTGACGCTTGTCAATAGGATATAGTGTAATTGATAGCTGCATAGGTAACTGCTTACTATGTCTGCATCACTTTTCCGCTTAGGATGGAATATTGGGCAATTTTTTACGCACAATTTAACAAAAATTTTAAATTCGCTTTACTCAAACATAAAATTTTTTAAGTTAAATTCTGCGAAAAATTACTACATGTTCCATATGCGCTCAAAAATAATGCAGACATAGTGAGCAATTACCTATATGGTTTCTAGTGACTAAATATAGTTTTCTTTCTTTTTATCTTTCTCCTGCTTTGGCTTTGGATTATCGGGGTAAAATTAATTGGAAGTTCTCTTTCAGCCTGGTGAAACAAAGTTCGAGTGTGGGGTGGGATAGAAAGGAAGAAAACTAGAAATATAGCTTCTTTCTCTTTTTGTTACTCTCCTGCTTTGGGCTCGTATTCCTGGGGTAAAACTAATTGGAAGTCCTCTTTCAGCCTAGTAAGACGAGGTTCGAGTTGGGGGAGTAACAGAAAGGGAAAGAAGAATCTAAGTTTAAATATCATTATAATATTTATGAGCTTTATACAACCAATCAAAAGAACAGATATAAGAGTGAGTGTTAATGATAGGCGGATAATTAATGGTGCTGAAGAGGCTGATGTGGTACAGCTTTCACCTATGAAGCATAAATGGGCTTGGCAGGCATATTTAGACGCTAATGCGAACCATTGGTTACCGACAGAGATTCAAATGCAGCGAGATATTGAGTTGTGGAAAGATCCAAATGGGTTAACTGAGGATGAGCGAACGGCGTTTAAGCGGGTGATGGGTTTTTTTACGACAGGAGATTCTATTGTGGCGAATAATTTGGTGTTGGCAATTTATAAGCAAATTACTTCACCAGAGTGTCGAATGTACTTGTTGCGACAGTCTTATGAAGAGGCTATCCATACTCATGCTTATCAGTATATTATAGAGAGCTTGGAGTTAGATGAAGGTGAAATATTTAATATGTATCGGGAAAAAGCATCAATATTTAATAAAGATCAAATGTTGATTAACTTTAGTTTAGGGGTGTTGGATCCAAATTTTTCGACAAAGGGTAAAGAAAATACGCAAAAGTTTTTAGAGAATTTAATTGGTTTTTATTTAATTTGTGAAGGTTTATTTTTTTATACAAGTTTTGCTGTTATTTTGAGTTTTCAAAGGCAGAATAAGTTAGTAGGCGCCTCGGAGCAAATTCAGTATATAATGCGAGATGAGTCGATGCACATGAATTTCGGGATAGATATGATAAATACTATAAAAGAAGAAAATCCTGGAGTTTGGACTTCGAGTTTAGAAAATAAAATTTATGCAGCTATAGAGGAGGCTGTGCAATTGGAAGTGGTTTTTGCTAAGGATTGTTTTCCGAAAGGAATCTTGGGTATTAATTCTGACCTTTTTGAGCAATATATGCGACATATTGCGGACCGACGGCTTGAGCGGGTAGGACTTGTGGCGCGGTATAATGTGGAGAATCCTTTCCCGTGGATGAGTGAAGCAATTGACTTAAGTAAAGAAAAGAACTTTTTTGAGTCTAGGGTAACTGAATATAAAACTGGCGGAACTTTGGATTGGTAGGGTTGATGCAATATTAATGTAGTGAGTACTTATTATAATTACTATAATTGCTCTTGACATTTTTGTGAAATTAGTATATGATTTAAATTGGTCTGTCCTTTAACAATTTTATAGTGGAGTAGAATACAATGGTAGATTTGGCGTCTCAAGGAATTGCAAGGTTGGAAGAAGAAAATAAGTTTTTAAGAGAGCAGCTTGCTAGATACCAGGATCTTTTTAAGCGGGCACCAGTTCCATATTTCTATGTTGAATGTGAAACTGGAGTGATTGTTGAATGTAATATGACTGCTTGTCGTCAATTTGATTATGAAGAGGGTTTTTTGAAGGGTACTAGCATCATGGATCTGTATGCGGATTCTGATGATGGAAGGGTTAAAGCACAATTGGTTTGGGATAGCTTCGTGGCTGGTAAGCCGCTTAAGCATATGGAACTTAAATATCGTTGCAGGGATGGTTCATCATTTTGGGGAGTTTTAGTAATTGACTCTGTTCTTGATGAAGAAGGAAGGATAACTCATGGTAGATTTACGATTTTTGATATAACGGAGCGAAGATTGTCAGAACTCCAAGCTAGGGAAGATAATAAAAAATTAAAGGAAACGGTAGAAGAATTGCAGAGATCGCGGGCTAAGGAAAAGTTGTTTACAGCTACTCTAAGTCATGATATCCGTAATCCATTAACTACTATTCTTGGTATGATAGAAGTTATGCATGATTCGAATCTTACAAGAAATCAAAAAAATTTCTTGAAGTTGATGCGCGAGGCTGGCCAGTATCTTCATGCGCTAGTTAACGATATTCTTGATTATTCTAAAATTGAGTCTGGCGAATTTCATCTAGAAAGTAAATCGTTTAATCTTCATAGATTAGTGATGAATACTGTTGGAAGAACAAGCTATTATTTTTGACCCATATGCTCAAGTAAATAGGTCAATTACTCTTAAAAATGGTGGGACAGGATTGGGTCTTTATATATGTAAGCAAACAATTGAGAAAATGGGAGGTACTATTGTTGTTAATAGTGCCGTAGGACAAGGGAGTGTTTTTCGCTTTACGATTGCATTGAAAAAAGAGTCAGAGGTTACTGAAAGTCAAGGTGCAGAACATTTAGTTTCGGCTAGTCGACGATTGAGGGTTTTATTGGTTGATGATCAAGCAGATATGAATATTTTTGTCAGTGCTTTTTTGAAACAGTCACCATATTTTCTTGTTGAGTATTGTAGAAATGGATCAAGTGCTGTTAGGACTTATACTTCTGACCTAGATAAATTTGATGTTGTTTTGATGGACTGGGAAATGCCAACAATGAATGGCATAGAAGCTGTAAAAGAAATACGAAGAGAAGAAAGAGAATCTTCTTTGAAGCCAGTTAAAATTGTAATATTTAGTGGTCATGAGGGTGATGAAAAGAGAGAAGTTGCCTTGACGTCCGGATGCGATGTATTTCTGTCTAAACCATTTTCAAAGGAAGAGTTACTCGAATTGTTGGATAAGTTGGCTAAAGAATAGCCGTTAACAAAGAAAAAAAAATAAATACATGGTCACTGAGAAATCAGTGGCCTTTTTTTGATCTTTTTTGTAACTGCTCACTATACCTGCATCACTTTTTCGCTTAGGATGGAATATTGGGCAATTTTTTACGCACAATTTAACAAAAATTTTAAACTCGTTTCACTCAAACATAAAATTTTTTAAGTTAAATTCTGCTAAAAATTACTACATATTCCATATGCGCTTAAAAATAATGCAGGTATAGTGAGTAGTTATCTTTTTCTTGCTTAATTTAGACAAATATCATAGTATTATTACATGTTTAATATTCGAAATTTTTGTATTATTGCTCATATTGATCATGGTAAGTCAACTTTGGCAGATAGAATGCTAGAGATTACTGGAACTGTAGATGCGCGTCATATGAGTGCGCAACATTTAGATACCATGGATATCGAGCAAGAGCGGGGTATTACTATTAAATTGCAACCAGTTACAATGGATTATACTTGTAATGGTGAAAAGTATACCTTAAACCTTATTGATACTCCGGGTCATGTTGATTTTAGCTATGAGGTTTCGAGATCTTTAGCTGCTGTTGAAGGGGCAGTTTTACTAGTGGATGCATCTCAGGGAATACAAGCTCAAACTTTGGCAAATTTATATTTAGCTTTAGAACAAGATTTAGTGATCATTCCCGTTATTAATAAAATTGACTTGCCGGCTGCAGATGTTCCCAAGACTGTAAAAGAGATTGTGAGTTTGCTTGGTTGTGATGAGTCAGAAATTATACAAGCTTCTGGAAAGACTGGTTTTGGCGTCGGAAATATTTTGGATGCTGTGGTTGCACGTGTTCCTGCTCCTATTAAAACTTTAGATGTTGTAGCTCCTCGAGCTTTAATATTCGACTCTAATTATGATGAATACAAGGGTGTTGTGGCTCATATTCGCATTGTTGATGGAGAAATTAAAAAAGGTGATAAGATATATTTTCTTGCTACGGAGACAAAAAGTGAGGCAATGGATGTTGGAATATTTAAGCCTAAGTATTTTCCTAAAAATGTATTGTCGGCGGGTGATATTGGTTATGTTGTAACTGGTTTTAAAGAGGTGGGCGAATGTAAAGTTGGAGATACTATCACAAATTATAAATTATCGATTTCTAATGGCGGAGTTAAGCCCCTGCCTGGGTATCAAGAGGTGAAGCCTTTTGTATTTGCTGGAGTTTTCCCTGGTGAAGGATATGATTATGAAGAGTTAAGAGAGGCAATAGCTAAATTGAAATTGAATGATGCTTCGTTATTTTATGAACCTGAAAGGTCTGGTGCACTGGGTTTAGGCTTTAGGTGTGGTTTTTTAGGATTGCTTCATTTGGAGATTTTTCAAGAAAGACTTAGAAGAGAGTATGATCTTGAACTTATTATTACGATACCTAGCGTTGCTTATAGGGTATATAAAAATAATGGTACAAATTTTGTAATCCATACTCCGCAGGAAATGCCGGATGCGGGTGTAATAGAAAAAATTGAGGAGCCTTGGGTTAATTTGGATATAATTTGTCCAAAAGAATATATTGGTGGGGTTATGAATTTGGCACAGGAAAAAAAAGGTATTTATAAAACGACAGAATATATTGATGAAAATAGAGCAATTTTGCATTATGAAATTCCTATGGCGACAATTTTGACTGATTTTTATGATAAGATTAAGTCAATTAGCGCTGGTTTTGCGTCGATTAATTATGAGTATTTAGATTATCGTTTAGCAGACGTTGTTAAGATGGATATAATTGTAGCAGATGAGCCAGCTGAAGCTCTTTCTATGATAATATATCGAGATGACGCGTTCGCTCAGGGAAAAAAAATAGTTAATACATTGAGAGATAATTTGCCTAAGCAAATGTTTGTTATTAAAATTCAGGCTGCAATTGGTGGTAAAATTATTGCAGCTGAAAGAATCTCGGCGATGAGAAAGGATGTTACAGCTGGTTTGTATGGAGGTGATGTTAGTAGAAAGAGAAAGGTTTTAGAAAAACAGAAAAAAGGTAAAAAGAAGATGATGGCTAGTGGTGTGGGTAAAGTAGATATTCCAAGTGATGTTTTTGTTAAAGTTTTAAAACAATAGATTTATTGTAGTTTTAAAATATCCGTTTAAGTCCTTACTTTTAGCGGATTTTTTTGTTGGCTTTTTTTATAAAAAAAAATGTGATAATATGTTTACATGAAAAGAAAATTAATAAAGAAAATTTGGACTGTAGTGAGTGTAATAATAATAATCGCGATGATATTTTTTTCTATTGGGATTGGGCTTAGTTTTTAGTGAGGGTAATTTCTAAGTGTTAAGAAGTAAATGTTAAGTATTTGAGGAAAGGTTTTATAGCTGTTCTTAATTTTTAATTCTTAATTCTTAATATCATAGGATATATGTCAAATAGCGAAAAGGTGTGGCAATTAGCACCTCAGGTTAAAGGTACACAAAATAAAAATTATCATTGGGTAGTATCGCAAATTTTAAATAATTATGGCTTTAAAACCGCTCAAGAGATTGCTGATTTTTTAGATCTGGATTATGACAAGTTAACTCACGATCCTTTTAAATTTAATAATATGCAAAAGGCTGTTGATATGGTCATAAAGCATATTGTGGCGCGCAATAAGATAATGATTTATGGTGATTATGACGCAGATGGTGTTACGGCTTCAGCAGTTTTAACAGAGACATTGGCTACATTAAAAGGGGAGGTGGATGTATATATTCCAGACAGGGTAACTGAAGGATATGGGTTAAATAAAGAGGCTATTAGGACTATTATAAAGCAGGGGTTTCGTTTGATTATTACTGTTGATGGAGGAGTGCGATCAAAAGAAGAGGCTGCATTTGCAAGAAGTGAGGGGGTTGATGTTATAATTACTGATCATCATTTACCACCAGAAGATGAGAAGGATCTACCTGATTGTTTGATTATTAATCCAGCGGTGCATGGTGAAAAATACCCATTTAAGAAATTGGCTGGTGTTGGTGTAGCTTTTAAATTAGCTAAGGCGGTGATTAGTAAAACAAAATTAAAAGAAGAAGATAAAAAAATATTAGAACATAGAATTTTAGATCTAGTGGCTATTGGGACTATAACCGATTGTGTGATTCTTCGGGGTGAAAATAGGGTATTAACTCAAAAAGGTTTAGAGTTGATTAATTCTAAGCAGCAAAGAATCGGTTTGCAGGAATTATTGTTGGTGGCTGGATTTCAAAAAGATCCACGAAATAAAGTAGATGCAGGTAATATTGCTTTTCAAATAGGTCCGCGCATTAATGCAGCTGGTAGAATTGAAAGAGCCACTACAGCTTTTGAATTGTTAGTAACTCGTGGTCCCTCTGAAGCAAAAACGATTGCACATAGATTGAATGAGAGAAATATTGAGCGACAAGAACAGACGCAAATCATTATGGATGAGGTGGAAGCGCAAATTGCTAATAGTCAAAAGGACAATATTATTATAGGGGTTTGTCCTGCGGATAGTGAATGGAATGAAGGCGTAGTTGGATTGGTGGCAGGCAAAGTAAGTGAAAAATATCATAAACCGGCTTTAATTATTGCTAAAACTAAAGATGGCTATAAGGGTTCTGGTAGGAGTATTCCAGAATATAATGTCGTTAGCGCTATGGAAAAGGCAGCAAAGTATTTAGAAAGGTTCGGAGGGCATCCCGCAGCTTGTGGTTTTAGTTTATCTTTTGATAATATTGATGATTTTAAAAGAACAGTAATAGAACATGCTAATGCAAATATTCATGATGAAGATTTAGCTCCAAAGATTAAAATTGATGTTGAGGTGGAGTTAGATGAAGTTGATTTAGAGTTGGTAGAGCAAATTGAAAAACTTTCACCTTTTGGAATGGGTAATCCAAGGCCTATTACGGTTAGTAGAAATTTAATTATAGCTGATATTGCTTATATGGGACTAGATTCTCAACATATAAAGTTAAGAGTTACAAATGGTAGGTCTGGAGTAATATGTGCAATAGGATTTGGTCAGGCTAAACAGTGGGATTTTTTGAAAATGGGGGATAGGGTAGATATTGTGTATTATGCTGAAATTAATGGGTTTAATGGGAGAAGGGATGTTCAAATGAGAATAATTGATATTAAAAAAAGTTAGGTATGAAAATAATAATTTATTCTGATGGTGGTGCTAGGGGTAACCCTGGCCCATCTGGTATAGGAGCTGTTTTGAAAAATGAAGCAGGGGAAATTTTAAAAGAAGTTTCTGAATATATAGGTGTGGCAACAAATAATCAAGCAGAGTATAAGGCGATTATTCGAGCTTTAGAAGAAGCCAAAAAAATTGGTGCAATTTTCGTAGAGGCAAATTTGGATAGTGAGCTAGTTGTAAAACAGTTAAATGGACAATATAAAGTGAAAAATCCAGGATTGGCTCCGTTTTTTTTGCAAATTTATAATTTAAGACAAAGCTTTGAAAAAATAATTTTTAAGCATATTAGACGAGAGTTTAACGCAGAGGCTGATAAATTAGCTAATGATGCGATGGATAAAGGGAGGTAACATTATATTCTATTACATTTAATGTAAGTTGTTTCTATATTGATATAGTTAAATAAATAATGTATATTAATGGTGAGCATGAAGTGTAGTATGCTTACTTTATTTGTTCTTTAATAATTAATATACGAGAGGAGTGACAACAATGGATGTGGATCTTGAAGGTCGTACTACTTTGGTAATTCCACCAATCGAGGATAAAGAAGCTGGGAGAGTGAAATTTTTGAGTGTTCATGAAATGAAGCTTGCATGGAGCCGAGTTGGTAGTGGGGATAATTATAAAGCTTCTTTGCCATTGGAAGTTATATATAATGATTTGAAAGAGAAGGATAATATGAAAGATGCTTTATTTTTTTGGAACTTTTTGCGAGTTATGGACGATGAAGTCAAAGTAAGTATCGCGGTGCGCAGAGAGTTCCTTGAAGGATTTATTGATCATCCAAATGAATATATCAGTACTGTCGCGATGGTAGAGTTTTTACCAACTAGTATTTGGCGAAAGCTTCTGTGGGATAATAATATCGACTTTATGAGCTTTGAGAGCTTTCTGCGTAGATTGAAAGATGGTCAGAGGGGTGCAATCGAGCAGGCCTATAACGCTGTTTTAAGTAAATTCGGAATAAGTACTTCTGAAATTTTATTGCCGGTTGATCAATGTGTGCAAAAGCATAGATGGCAAAATGAACTATGTTATAGAATTCTTTTCGAAGAGTTAAGTCCAAAAGAGCGTTATATGCAAAAGGCCGCTTGGGTATCAAATTTGTTTGGGATGGACTTTGGTTCTAACCGTTATCCAAAGGGAATATGCAATGACTTTGAGCGAGATGGTACTAGCCATTCTTACTTTTTGTCAATAAAGGATGGTCAAGATGACTTTGTTGTTCGGCAAGAGCATGGTGGAGTATATTGGTGGCTGTATCAAAAAGTTAGGTCAAATTATTCTTGGAATCGGGATGTAAAAGTTGAGCTTGAAAAGCATATTTGCCCTGGTTTTTGGTTGACAATGATAGCTCACTTTTTGTTTTGGATAGTGTCGCCAGTGTGCTTGTTGGTTTCTTTTGCTGTGTCGTATCAGCAAATAGAAGTTGTGCATTCTATCTTTCCATATACTGTTGCGATACTGGCACTTATTACCCCAGCTTGGATAATTATTGCGCTTATAAATGGATTCTTTAGGTTGGTGGATTCAATGATTGATGATACACTTGAAAATAAAATAAATTTCAGAGTGTTGCAAAGTATTGCGATATTTATAGTTTTGATTTTTACTGGTTATATAGGTGATGCTTGGTTATTGCCACTTCTCGGTATTGTTAGTGGTGTTATTTGGAACGCACTTGATATTTTTCATGAAGCTCATGTTTTGGTTTATGGTGGGGTAATAAATGCAATAATTGTAGAGGTTACTATGCTTGGATTTATTGGGTATACAGCTAAATTTCGAGTCGTGGAAAAAAAGTTTCCGCGATTTAGTGATTATCCAAAGTACCTGTTGGTAGTATTTTCTTATGTGGCTTGTTTAGTCCTAATGACTACATATGATGAATATGCGGTTGATGTTTTCATGGTGATTATTGGTTTATCCTCTTTGGTTCTTGAGCTTGCGGAGACTTTCAAATTGTTTGTACTGTCTATTGGCTTTGGATGGGTGTGGTTTTTAATGGCTTGTTGGATATGATATTGTTTAAATTGATTAGTTTTTTTCCACTGAGCGTGATAAGTTGACGCTTTTTATAATGTTAGTTAGAAAGTCTAACGGGCGTACATGGTGGTATATATATCCTTAGAGAGAGCGTTTGAGAAGATTGCCTTATGTTTTGTCTGTAAGAATGACAGAGCTTATGCACCAGGGAAAAAAGTTTAATGCAGTAAAGAATATTGCTCGTACAGAAATAAAAAGAAGAAATGAACAGGACAAAAAAAATTGGTAGAATAGTAAATGTTTTTTTTATTTTGATGTCGAAGTTCTTCCAATCAGGATATTTCAAGTTATAAAAGAGTTTTTTGGCTTTGTAGGCTTGATTAACAAAGTCTGTCCATTGATGATTCAATCAAAAGTGTTGGATTTCAAATAAGTAAAAAAAATAATTACTGTGTTTAGTTCGGTAACACTAAATGCAAGTTAAGATCTATCAAGACTATTAAGACCTAGTGATAATTTCAAAGGGTCTTTTTTTATTTGTGCATTTCCTGTTGAAAAGTTATTTAGATACTTTAAATATCATCTAGTATTAGCTATATTATAATATTTGTTAATAGTTATGTTGAATAATGGGAGCAGGTGGGGTATAATAGTTACAGATTGGGGAGAAGTGGGGAGGATTAATTAATTAAGGAATTTAATTATGTTTATTGGTGAGTATGCTCATAACTTAGATGACAAGGGTAGGTTGGCGATCCCAGCTAAGTTTAGGATGCTACTTGATAATGGAGCAGTGATTACTCGCAGTTTGGACAATAAGTGCCTAACTCTTTATCCAAGGAAGAAGTGGGAGGAGATTGCAGAAAAATTAGCTAATATTCCAATCGGTCAGTCTAGTGCTAGAGCTTTTGCTCGTATAATATTGTCGGGTGCAACCGATGTAGAATTCGATAAACAAGGGAGGGTAAATTTACCAACATATTTACTGAAGTTTGCAAAGTTTGAGAAAAAGGCTATAGTAACTGGTCAATATGATAAAATTGAAATTTGGTCAGATGATGCTTGGAATGAATATGCTGAGTCAGCAGAAATATCTAGTGATAAGGTAGCGGAGGGATTAGCCGCCTTGGGTTTATAAATGATTTTGAAAAAATGGAATACAAACACATTCCTGTGATGCTTGCAGAAGTAATTGAATATTTAAAAGTGAGGGTTGGTGGTTTTTACATTGATTGCACTTTGGGTGGTGGTGGATATACTAAAGCAATTGCCAGTATAGTGGGGGAAAATGGAAAAGTATTCGCTGTTGATGTAGATGCGCTTGCCATTAAAAATCAAAAATCAATAATTAAAAGTGCTGGCCTAAAGAATATAGAATTGATCCAGGGGAATTTTAAAGATTTAAAAAAGATTATCAAAGAAAAGAATAAAAAGAACTTGAAGTTTAATGGTGTAGTGCTAGATTTGGGATTGTCGAGTGCGCAACTAGATGATAGGAATCGAGGAATATCTTTTAAATATTTGAATGCGCCTTTAGATATGGCATTTGGTGATAGTGGTGATGGTGTTACGGAAGATATTATAAATTATTATTCTGAGCGCGATCTTGAAAGAATTATTAAAGAATATGGGGAAGAAAGATTTGCACGGCGTATAGCTGGGAATATTGCAAAGGAAAGAGTTAAAACTCCAATTAAGACTGTGGGTGATCTAGTTGAAATAATTAATTTTTCAATTCCAAAAAGATTTCAAACGAAGAATATTAGTCCAGCTACTCGTACATTTCAAGCTTTACGAATAGAGACCAATAAAGAACTTGAAAGCTTGAAGTTAGTATTACCACAGGCAGTTAAATTGCTAAAAAAAGGTGGTAAGTTAGTTGTTGTTTCGTATCATAGTCTTGAAGATAAAATAGTAAAAAATTATTTCAAAGATCAAAGTAAAGAGTGTATTTGCTTAAAAGAGGTAATAGTTTGTGATTGTAATTATTTACCAGATTTAAAAATATTAACTAAAAAACCAATTGCTCCAACAGCGATTGAGATAAATATAAATAACAGAGCAAGAAGTGCAAAAATGCGCGTTGCTGAAAAAATAAAATAAATATGCGAACCATTCCAAATATAAGTAATTTTAAGGTCTATTTAAATTTTAATATTTTAAATAATATATTATTTATAGCAATGTTGTTTCTTGGTGTATACTCAGTAACAACTATTAATGACTTAGCAATAAAAGGTTATGCTATTACTGAGTTGCAAAAGGAGTTGAACGATTTGAAAAATGAAAAAAATGTTTTAGGTTTAAAAGTGGCACATTTGAGATCTTATGACTACTTGAATGGTGAGATTACTGATTTAAATTTTGTTGTGGCTAATAATATAGAATATATAAAAATCGAAGATCGTGAAGTTGTGGCAAGAAAATAATTTAATTAATCATATATAAATGTCTTGGAGAGTACATGAAAGAAGTAAATCGAATGATGATAATCGCATAAATGTTATTTTGGCGATTATTTTTTTATTGGGTACATCAATAATATATAGGCTCTATGGCTTGCAAATCATAGAACATGATTTTTATCTTGCAAAAGCTAGTTCTCAACATAAAAGTGAGAATTTATTAATTCCAGAAAGAGGTAAAATTTTAATAGAAGATAATACGGGAGGAGTAGAGAATCTATATCCTATTGCGACGAATAAAGATTTTGCATTTTTATATATTGTGCCAAAGGATATTCGCAAGCCTCAAATGATCGCAGAGACTTTTTATAAATATTTCAATGAAAAGGATATTATAGAAGAGGTGGATAAAATGTATGAAGAAATTGATAAAGAAAGATTAGAGCGTGACTTAGTTCACGTTCAGACTTTGCCAGTTGAAGAGCAAGCCGTAAAGAGAGTTGAGATTACTGAAAATCATAACAAAACAATGCTAGAGTCTGAATTTATTGAATTTAGAAAGTTAAAAAAGGAGTCAGAAATAAATGTTAGAAAGGATGTGATATTAACTCAATATTTGGCAAAGATTACGAAACAAAATGATCCATATGAACCAATTGAGCCAAAGGTTGATGACGACACATTGTTGCATTTATATTTTGAATTAATAAAAGAAACTGATAAGTCAAAGTTATTTTATTATGAGCCAAATTTATCAAATTCTGAGGTAGATACTTTACTTGAGGGTCTGACTGTCGATAGTCTAAGTATAAAAAATGACACTATCATAGCTAGGTGTTCTGATGGAGTGAATCGTAGAATAGTTTTGGAAGGGATAGCGTTTTTTTTGAAAATGCATAGGTATTATCCAGAAAATAATATTGGTTCACATATGCTTGGTTTTGTAAGGAAGGAAGAAAATACACAGATAGGGAAATATGGACTTGAGGGTTTTTTTGATGATGAATTATCAGGCGTTTTTGGCTCAGCAGAAGTTGATAAGGGTGCTCGTGGAGAATTGATAGTGATTAATGATATGGAGTATAAAAAGGCTAAGAATGGGAGTGATTTAGTGCTAACGATAAACAGAACGATCCAGTATGCAATTTGCAACATGCTTGATGTGGCAGCTGAAAAGCATCAAGCAGATAGTGCGGCAGTAATTATAATGAATCCAGAAACGGGCGAAATTGTTTCTATGTGCTCATGGTTAGATTATGATCCTAATAACTATAAAGATGTGGAGGATATTGCTGTTTTTAATAATCCTATAATATTTAATGCATATGAGCCCGGATCTGTTTTTAAGACTTTCACTATAGCTGCAGCGATCGATAGAGATAAAATTACGCCAGATACAACGTATGTTGATAAAGGTTATATTATGGTTGATGGATGGCCAAAGCCGATTAAGAATTCAGATTATTCCACAGTAGGTGGTCATGGTTTAGTGGATATGAATACCGTTTTAGAGGCGTCATTAAATACGGGATCAATTTTTGCTATGAAGCAGGTTAGTGCCAATGTGTTTGCAGACTATGTACGAAAGTTTGGGTTTGGCGAAAAAACTGGTATAGAATTAAACGGAGAAGTTAGTGGAAATTTGGGGGAGATAGCAGGTGATAGGATATATGATATTTACGCAGCCACTGCTTCTTTTGGGCAAGGTATTATGACAACTCCACTACAGTTAGCCAGTGCTTTTGGCGCAATAGCTAATAAAGGTATACTTATGAAGCCATATGTAGTAAAAAAGATAGTTGATGCAGATGGGGTTGAAACGGAAATTAATCCAAAAGTGATTCGAAGAGTTATTTCGGAAAAGACGGCAGCTTTAGTTGGCGGGATGTTGGCAAATGTTGTTGAAAGTGGGCATGCTAAGTTAGCCGCGGTTAAAGGTTATTGGGTGGGTGGTAAAACCGGTACTGCACAAGTAGCATCAAAAACCAATAGAGGCTATGGAGAAGAGACAATCCATACATTTATTGGTTATGCTCCAATAGAAAATCCGAAATTTGTTATGTTGGTAAGAATTGATAATCCAAAGGACCAAGTTTATTCAGCTGGCTCAGCTGCACCTTTGTTTGGTAAGATGTCTGAGTATTTATTAGACTATTGGCAAGTACCAAGAGAGAGAAAGTAATTTTTAAAAGTCATTTAGTCCTCGGACGCAATAAATTAAAATGTGTTCCAGAAAAATTATCTATATACTATGTTTAAAGAAATATTACATTTGAAGCTTAAAATTGCAGCACGGTTAGTTTTACATAAGTATAAACCAGAGGTAATTGGCATTACCGGTTCTGTTGGTAAGACAAGTGCAAAAGAAGCTATTTATACAGTTCTTGAATCAAAGTTTAATGTGCGAAAAAATATTAAAAATTATAATAATGAAATTGGTCTGCCACTTACAGTCATTGGCGTAGAATCTCCTGGAAAAAATCCAATTGGTTGGTTTAACGTTGGGTTAAAAGTTTTGAGATTGATGCTTATAAGAGATAAAAATTACCCAAAAATATTAATTTTAGAGATGGGTATTGATAGGCCAGGTGATATGGATTATTTGTGTAATATCATTCAACCAAGAATTGGAGTGGTAACAAATATTAGTCAATCTCATCTTGAGTATTTTGAATCACTCGCTCAAATTCAAAAAGAAAAGTCAAAATTAATTAAACAGTTGCCAAAGGGAGGTTGGGCGGTATTAAGTAGTGATAATGAGAAAGCAAAATCAATTGCTAATTTAAATAAAGGAGTGAATTTGTTGACTTATGGTTTTAGTTTCGATGCTTTAGTTCGAGCTCGTGATGATAAAGTTATTTATAGTAAAGATGGTGATCCAGCTGGCCTAAACTTTAAGTTGGCCTATAATGGTTCTGCTGTACCCGTTATGGTTCCTGGAGTTGTTGGTTCTCCGATGATAAAGGCTAGTTTAGCTGCGGCGGCTTTGGGTGTAGCTTATGGTATGAATTCTGTTGAAATTAGTGACGCTATGCGTAATTTAAAGTTTCCTCCAGGTAGGTCGTGTATTTTAAAGGGTATAGATGGTTGTACTTTAGTTGATGATACTTATAATGCTTCTCCTGTTTCGGCAATGGCTATAATTGCTGCAATTGATAAAATAAGAATAAAGAAAGGGGCTCAGCGATGGGCAATTTTAGGCGATATGTTAGAGCTTGGAAGTTTTCAAGAAGAGGGTCATAAGCAGGTTGGTTGTGCAGTAACTTTTTCAAAAATTAATAAGTTAATCGTGGTTGGTGATTTGGGGTTTAAAATTGGCAAAGCAGCTCAAAAAGCTGGCATGAAAGAATCGAATATATATTATTTTAAAACTTCTTTAGATGTTTGCGAAAAGATTTGTGAATTAATAAAGAAGGATTCTTTAATTTTGGTTAAAGGTTCTCAGGGAGCAAGAATGGAACGAGTAGTAAAGCGTTTAATGAATAACCCAGAAAATGCACATGATTTGCTTGTCAGGCAGGGAAAAGAGTGGAGTTAAAAAAAATCCGCCTTTCAGGCGAGTGGATTTTTTTTATCTAAATTTGCTAAAAATTTTTACAATTCTATATTAACTCATAATAAACAATATCATAACAGATAACAAAAGCCTGTATATCGAACAATCGATTGCAGGTTTATTTTTTATAAAAAGTAATTAAATGCTATAATAAAAATATTAACAGTCTGTGTAAAGTTATTAACAATGTCTAGAAAAAAGAAGCATTTAAGTAAGAAGAAAATTGTAATTTCACTCTTTATTGTCGTGGTAGTGATTTTTTGTATTTATTTTCTTATTCCAAAGGAAGTAAAGCTTGAGTATGTAACAGCTGTTGCAGAGAGGGGATTAATTAAACAAACGGTTTTAGAAACTGGAGTAGTTAAGTTGCCAAAGATGGTGGATTTGAATTTTGGGGCGAGTGGCAAGGTTTCTGAAGTGCTTGTGTCTGTTGGTGACAAGGTAGAAAAGAGTGATGTTATAGCGATGTTAGATAGTAATGTTTTGGAAATTAGAGAGCGTGAGGCTTTAGCAAATTTAGAAATCGCTAAAACTAATTTATTGAAATTGAAGGCAGGTGCTACTAGTGAAGATGTGGCTATTAGTGAGGCAAATGTTGCTTCGGCAATGTCTGCGCATAAAGCTGCTAAAAATGAATTGGAAAAAATACAAGCTAGTGTTAGTGAGTTAGTTATTCAGAACACGAGAGCTCTTGATGATTTGTGGTCAACAGAGAAGACGGACATAACGGTATATGAGCAAGCTATAAAATTGGCTCAAACTGGTTTGGAAAATGCAAAAATTACGCATACAAAAGCTATTAATGACAGTGTAAATAATGCACTTATTGATAGTAATGCTAAATTGTCTCAATCACAATCAGCACTTGATAGCATAGCAAAGATATTGAATGACTCTGATGCTAAATCTCTTTTGAGTATAAAAAATTCGACATATCTAGATCTTACAAAGTTGCATAATAGTCAGGCATTGAATTTAATTGATGTGGCGAGAGCGTTATCTGATGATGCTGAACAAAGTTCAAATAAAAGAATGGTTGTGGCCGAAGTAGTTAATAGCTCTATTTTGGCTGTGACTAAAACTTTTGATGCTTTAAAGAGTTGTTTTAATGTTTTGGAAAATACAATCACTTCTTTAGATTTTACTCAAACTGAGCTTAATACCTATAAATCTGAAGTTAATAGTCAATTAACAGTGATTAGTGTTGCTTTGTCTAGCTTAGAGTCAAAAAAACAAGCATTAAACTCTGCAATTCTTAGTTATGATACAAATATCAATAGAGTGAACGATGAACTAAGTCAGGCGCGCGTTAATTATAATAATGCAGTAACTCAAGCAGAGAACGCTCTTTCAAGCTCGCAAGTATCGGCAAGTCAGCAAATTCAAATGGCCGAATCAAGAGTGGCGGCAACTGAGATGGCGCTTATCGTTGCGCAAACTAATTTGGATAAAATCAAAGCACCAACTAATATTCATGATGTTTCTTTGGCTAAATCTCAGATTGATCAAGCTCAGGCAGTAGTTGATAGTGTAAGAGAGCAGTTAAAGGATACTCAAATTTTTGCACCCTTTGTAGGTACTATTTCTAAAATTAATTTTGAGGTAGGTGAGCAGGTAAATTCGTCTCAGGTGGTGGTGACTTTATTAGGGGATTCTAGATTTGAAATAGAAGTGTTGATTTCTGAGACAGATATATTTAAGGTTAAAAATGGTGATTATGTAAATATTACATTGGATGCATTGAGTGATGATGTAGTTTTTGAAGGAAAAGTCGATTTTATTGAGCCTGCAGAGACAAGAATTCAAGATGTCATTTATTATAAAGTAAAGGTTGTATTTAATAGTGATAGTAGTTTGGCTGGAGTGATGCATGGTATGACCGCAAATTTGGAAATATTAACAGCCAATAAAGATGATGTATTGGTAGTGCCAAGTAGAGCAATATTGGATGGGAATGGAAGAGGGTTGTATGTTAGGATTTTGGATCGCGATGAAGTGAACGAGAAGAATGTTATAGTTGGACTTAGGGGTGATGGTGGCCAAATTGAAATTTTGCGAGGAGTAAACGAAGGCGACGTGCTTGTACTTTATGAAAAGAAGTAAGAGATGTAAGTAACCACTTACTATGTCTGCATTACTTTCTCGCTTAGGATGGAATATTGGGCAATTTTTTACGCACAATTTAACAAAAATTTTAAACTCGCTTCATTCAAACATAAAATTTTTTAAGTTAAATTCTGTTAAAAATTACTACATATTCCATATGCGTTCAAAAATAATGCAGACATAGTGAGTAGTTTTAGATGTAATTGTATAAACAAAAATATTTCTAATGCAAATAGAGTTAAAAAAAATTAGTAAAACTTTTGATACCGATGGTGTAAAGACGCCGGTTCTTTTTGATGTTTCTTTTAATATTGATCGCGGAGAATTTATTGCAATTATGGGTCCATCAGGATCTGGCAAATCTACATTGATGCACATTATTGGCTTATTAGATTTTGCTACAAGGGGTGGGTATAAGTTAGATTCATTAAATATTGATAATTTCGATGATAATGAATTGGCTAGATTGCGTAATCAAAAATTTGGATTTGTTTTTCAGTCTTTTCATTTATTGCCAAGAACGACGGTATTGGAAAATGTAAAGCTACCATTAACTTATTCAAAAGAGGAAAATGATTCATCAGCTTTAGCTCGTGATGCTTTAAAGAGTGTAGGTCTTACTCATCGGTTAAATTATCTGACTAATCAAATATCAGGAGGTGAAAAGCAGCGGGTGGCTATTGCAAGAGCTTTGGTTAATAACCCAGATATTATTTTAGCTGACGAGCCAACTGGAAACTTGGATTCAAAATCTGGCATGCAAGTAATGAAAATTCTTCAAAATTTAAATGATCAGGGTAAAACAATTATATTAGTGACACATGAATTTTATACTGCCGAACACTCAAAGAGAATAATTAAGATGATGGATGGCAAACTAAAGACCGATACGAAGGTAAGAAATAGAAGACGGGCAAGTTCAAATGGGAAACTTAAGTAGTCGAATGATTTAAATATATGCGATATTATATATTGTCTTTGCAGAAATCAATAGCTCAGCTTTTCAAATCTTTACTTATTAATAAGACCCGAACATTTTTAACGATGCTCGGGATTGTTATTGGTGTGTCAGGAGTAATAATTATTATGTCTGTTGGGGCAGGCGCTCAAGCTTTAGTTGTCTCTCAAATTGAATCACTTGGGTCTAAGGTTGTCGGTGTTCATCCTGGAAATTCTGGGAAGGATAGCCCACCGCCTAGTGTTATGGGCATAGTAATTACCACTTTAAATTATGATGACTTACAAGCTATTCGTAATAAAAAAAATGTTCCAAATTTAGTAGAAGCGGTTGGATTTATTCGCGGTATTGGTACGGCTAGTTGGAAATCAAATAGTTATAATACGACGCTCAATGGAGTAACGAGCGGATACTTAACAGTTGAGGGTGTTGAATTGAAGGAGGGGAGATTCTTTTTGAAAGCAGAGGAGAGAAATATGTCAAGAAATGTTGTTATTGGATCACTTGTAAAGGAAGAGTTATTTGGTGATTCGGATGCTATTGGGCAGAAAATTCAAATTCGTGATCATAGTTTTAATGTTATTGGTGTGTTGAAAGAGAAAGGGATGGTTGCATTAAGTAATGCTGATGACCAAATACTAATCCCCATGAAAACAATGCAAAAGTTAATAGCTGGTGTTGATCATTTGGCGATAATACGGGTTAAGGTAGACAATGAGGAAAATGTAAAGCAAGTCATGGAGGACGTAAAGTATATTATACGGGCTCAGCATAATATAGTCGATCAAACCGGGGCTCAAGATGACTTTACTGTTCGGTCGGCTGCGGAGGCTCTCGAAACAATAACGACGATAACTGATTCTTTAAGATATTTTTTGGCCTTGATTGCTGCTTTATCTTTGGTTGTTGGAGGTATTGGTATTATGAATATTATGATAGTTAGTGTGACAGAGCGAACTCAAGAAATTGGGCTACGTAAGGCAATAGGAGCAAGTAGCGCAAATATATCTAATCAATTTTTAATAGAAACTATTTCTATAACAAGTATTGGTGGATTAATTGGTATTATCCTCGGTTCATTGATTTCATATTTTATATATTTAGGAGCACAATTTTTAGATTATAAAGATTGGGAATTTATTATTACTCTGGATTCTGTGGCTCTTTCAGTTGGAGTTTCGATAGTGGTTGGGTTAATTTTTGGAATTTATCCTGCTAGACGAGCAAGTAAACTACAGCCAGTAGAAGCATTGAGGTATGAATAGTAAAATTTATCATTTTAAATGTCATTAATAAGTTTAATAAAATCAACATTTGCTTCACTAAAAGCTAATCCACTTAGAACTGGTTTGGCTAGCTTGGGTATTGTTATTGGTATTTCATCAGTTATTATTGTGTATGCAGCTGGTGAGGGAGTTAGAGGGCTGATAAATGGGCAAGTAGAAGCCTTTGGTACTAACTTGATTGAAACTGAGATTAAGATTCCTAGTGCTAAACAAGGGGTTGCTGGAGCACAAGAGATGGGTGCAGCCATGGCGACTGGGGCACAGGTTACAACTTTGAAAATCGAGGATATGGTTGCTATAGACAAGATCGAAAATATTAGTCAAAGTTACGCAGGGACTTACGCTCAGGAGCCAGTAAGTTATGGGAATGAAATGTATAAGACATTTATTTGGGGAGCTAGTGCTAATTATATCAATATTGATAATGGTGAAGTGGTTGAAGGTCGGTTTTATACAGAAGATGAGGATAAAAGTCTTGCTCAAGTTGTAGTTATTGGAACAAAGATTAAAGAAAAGTTATTTGGAGAAAGTGATGCTATTGGTAAATATATAAAAATTAGAAAATCAAAATATAGAGTAATTGGAGTGATGAAGGAGCGTGGTGTCTATATGGGAATGCTTGATTTTGACGACATGCTTTATATTCCTGTTAAAACTGCAATTAAAAAGATTCTTGGTGTTAATCATGTATTGTTTTTGTTTCACGAAGTTATTGATATGAGTATAGTTAATGAAACGGTTGAAGAAATTCGTCAGGTAATGAGGGTTCAACATGGAATAAGCGATTTGTCTAAAGAAGATTTTAGAGTTACATCAATGGCAGAAGCTATGGATATGCTTGATACTATAATGGGAGCGCTTGAGTTGCTGTTATTGGCAATTGTAGCAATATCCTTGATTGTGGGTGGTGTTGGTATTATGAATATAATGTATGCTACAGTTAGCGAACGAGAGTTCGAGATAGGGCTTAGAAAATCTATCGGAGCAACAAATTCTGATATTATAAGGCAGTTTTTATTAGAGGCTATTTTTAAAACAACCATAGGCGGAATATTGGGAGTATTTTTCGGAGTAGGTTTTTCATATTTGATTGCAATAGGTGCTAGAGGTAAAGGTTTGGATTGGGTTTTTAGTGTTCCGCTTGAAGCTTATGTTGTGAGCTTTGGTTTTTCTGTTTTTTTTGGATTGGTGTTTGGAGTTTTGCCAGCAAAAAAAGCAGCTAATTTGAATCCTGTTGAAGCATTGCGCACAAAACAGTAAAATGTTTGAGTTACTATAATTTTTAAATATATAATTGTGAAGATAAATAATATTGCTAAGAATACTTCCTATTTTACTTTTGCATTGATTTTGCAAAAAATTATTTCGTTTACTTATTTTGCAGTAATAGCAAGAGCTTTAGGCCCAGTTGACCTGGGTAGGTATTATTTTGCAATCTCATTTACAACAATTTTTGCAATACTTATTGATTTTGGTCTGGCAAATACTCTTACGCGTGAGGTTGCGCGAGATAATAAAAGGTCACAGGAGTTAGCTAGTTTGGTTTTAGCAATAAAAATACCACTCATCTTTATAGTATTTGGTATTGTTATTCTTTTGATAAATTTGCTTGGATATGAAGTCTTAACTCGAAACTTGGTGTATTTGGCTGGTCTTTGTATGATTTTGGATTCACTTACTCTTACATTTTTTTCGATTATAAGGGGATTCCATAATTTAATATATGAAAGTGTATCATCGGTAATATTTCAGCTAATCGTATTTTGTACAGGTTTGTATTTTTTACATATCGGGCTTGGGCCTGTTTATCTAATGGGGGCAATGGTTGTGGCAAGTGCGTATATGTGTTTGTATTCTGGTTGGTTATTGGTGCGTAAATTTAAAATTAAATTAGTGCCACTTTATAACTTTAAATTGATAAAATCTTTAGTTGTCATAACTATTCCATTTAGTTTGTATGCAATTTTTCAAAAGATCTATACGTATTTAGACACGGTGCTTTTATCGGTTTTAGCTGGAGATGTTTATGTCGGTTTGTATCAGATTGCTTTCAAAATAATCTTTGCTATTCAATTTTTACCACTCGCATTTGTGGCTTCTTTATATCCAGCTTTTTCAAGTTATTGGGCAAGTAATCGACTCCAATTGGCTTTGTCTTTTGAGCGTGCTATGAGCTATTTGATAATAATTTCATTGCCTATTGCTGTTGGTATAGCTACCATTGCAGATAAATTGGTGGTTGTTTTTAGGGAAGGTTTTAATGATGCAGTTATTCCTTTGCAAATCATTATGCTTTCACTGATATTTATTTTTTTAAACTATCCGATTGGCTCTCTTTTAAATGCCTGTGATAAGCAAATGGTTAATACTAAAATTATGGGCATTACTTTTTTGGTTAGTATATTTTTGAATTTATTACTGATACCAGCATTCAATGTGATTGGGGCGAGCGTCACGGTAGTAGTAACAAATTTGTTAATGTTTATTCTTGGAATAAGAGAAGTGCCAAAGATTATTAACTATGATAAACAAAAAATCTTAACAATATTTGTAAAATCTTTTGCATCAGCTATTTTGATGGTAATATTTATTCTTTTTGTTAAGTCAACTGTGAATATATTCGTGATAATAGTCTTAGCTGGATTAATATACTTTAGTGTTCTTTATTTTTTGGGTGGTTTTAAAAGAAATGATTTAGTAAGTATTGTCCACTCTTTTAAGAAGTAGAATTACTGTAAGTGCTCACTATGCCTACATCACTTTTTCGCTTAGGATGGAATATTGGGCAATTTTTTACGCACAATTTAACAAAAATTTTAAACTCACTTCACTCAAACATAAAATTTTTTAAGTTAAATTCTGCTAAAAATTACTACATATTCCATATGCGCTCAAAAATAATGCAGGCATAATGAGCAGTTACGAATTATTTACCTTATCTTGTAGCTCCACTATAAGCGATAGCTCGGACAGCATCCCAATTGGTTGAGTTGAGTGGATCATAAGTAAATATTTTTCTAAATAAGTTTATGGCTGTTTTTTCTGAATTTAAGTTTCTTTGTGATGGTCTTAGTCCATAAGCCATTATTGTTACAGCAGTATTGTCATTTGATTGGCTCATGTTCGGTGCTCTTCTATAAATGGTTTTAAAACTTATTTTAGCTCGATCTTCGGCTGGCGTGCTAGTATTGCTAGGCCATCTGCCATTAGCAATTTTGAGCACATCTTCCCATTCTGCACTTAGTATTGGTAGTTTATTGAAGGCTGACTTATAAGAGCTTAATACCCCAGCTCGTTCGCCAGCACCAAGTTTTATTGTGCTAGTTGTCCCGTATAAGATAAAATGTGACAAATTGTTCATTGCAATATTGCCCGGGTTATTTATGCCTGAAAGTAAACTTTTGGTATAATTTGTAAATATTTCAGTTATTTTGTTTGAGTTATTATTGGATTTCCATGAAGTAACATTGTTGTTGATGATGTTAATCGCATCTTCTTTTATTTGCTCTATTTGAGAATTAGATGTTTGACTTATGACTGTTGGCTCTACGGAAACTGTGTATAAGGAGTTGGGCGAGTTAACCAGTTGATTGCCATTTAGGTCGCGTGCTCCAGTTATTATTAATTTGTTTATATCAACTGTGTCGCTAACAATTAGGTTTAAAACTCCTTTCCATTTATCATTAATAAATTCTGTTTGAGTTATTTGATAAGTATCTTTCAATCCTTTGATTGATACAGAGAGGGGAGAGTTGTTGTCTAGAGTTTCAGAGAAGATTATTGATAATCTATTTTCCCCGATTTTGGGTGGGTTGTTATTGAAATTTGAAAAGATAATTATTGGCCCAATCTTATCTGTTATTTTTATTGATTCAAAATTTGAAAAGCCTACTAAAGCTTGACTGTCAAAATTTTCGCTATTTGGGTTATATGTAATAATTGGTTTGTTTGTATTTACTATTTCATCACTAAGTATGAGTTCAAAAGAATTGTTGTTTGTTGGTATTATTTTTTCTATTGTTACATTATCTATTTTAAAATCTGTAGCTGAATGAGCGTTATGATCGATTTCATCGTCAAATTTTAATACAAGACTATCCACCATATTATTATTATTGTTATCATTAAGTTGAATTTGGGATAATTTGGGTGGAGTGGCATCTATAAATATTTGAGCGCTAGTGTTTAGAGTTTGGCTGAAGTCAGAAATATTTTCAGTTATAATTCTCCAATTATATGTGCTGTCGATATTTAGATTGGGGGAAGTTGCTCTAGCAGTAATTATGGTTGATTTACCTGAAGTAATTAAATTTGGATTGTCTACTCGTGCACTTGTTTGGCAGGTTATTTGATTACTGTCGATACTTTTTGCCCAAGAATATTGATCGTTAAAATTTTTATCTTCAGGACAGTCCAGTAGTTCAGTAAATTTAATATTTGAAGATGTTGGCATCTCAATTCGAATAATATAAATTGGATTGTCAGTATTGGTTATATTAAAATAGTGAGTATTAGTTGAATTGATTCCTACTTTTTTTGGTTTTGTGTCGATGATAATATTTTGGGAAGCATCAGTAAAAGAAAGTGGAGTGATTATTAAAATGAATAAAAATAGAAGATACTTACCTTGCATATGAAAATTTTATTATTATATTTTAAATATAGCATGGATTTGACTTATCGTTAAAGAATAAAAAAACAACTCTCAGTAAAAGTTGTTTTTCTATTCTTTATGAGCCACCTAGGGGACTCGAACCCGTGACCCGCTGTTTACAAAACAGCTGCTCTACCAACTGAGCTAAGGTGGCTTACTAGCTACTATTTATAGAATTAAGTTTATATGAATACTTAAATGAGGTCAAGACGTTGATATTTAAATGTTAGGGTTTAGTGATAATGTCATAATAGAGCAATTTAGAAATACCATACCGCAATAGAAAAATCGATCAAGAAATTTTAAATACGGCTAACATTACAAATACTTGACTTTTATTTCAAAGTGTGCTATTATTATTACATAAAGTTATTTATCATTTAGATAGATAACGATAATTAATAATATTTTTTGACTAATTTTTTTTAATTCGATGAGGTTTATTCTAACTATCATTAATTTTTTAAAATTAAGTTAAGAAAAGTAAATATAATGGAAAATCAAGATTTTGGTCAACGCCAAATGTTCCAAGGTAATTGGAAATGTTCAGAATGTGCAGCAGAAATTACAGAACTGCCATTTGAGCCAAGTGGTGATAGACCTCTTTTCTGTCGCGATTGTCACAGAGCGAAGAGAAGTAGATTTTAAGTCTATTTTTAAAGTCAAAAAAACAGCCCCAATTATGGGGCTGTTTTTAGTTTCTGGAAAAGTTTTATTTTAAGCTATGTTTATATTTTCATATTTTCTAGCTTATTCTCTTTTTGATCTTGAAGTTTTTTTGACTCCTTAATTTTCATTCTTTTGTCCATTGCTCGCTTTACTGCTTCATTTACTTTTGATTGTAGTAAGTTTTTTTTATTACCGTTATTATCCTGGGTGTTTTTTTCTGTTCTGGTCTCAGCGATAGTTTCTTTTATCTGCTCTCTTCTTTCTTTATTGATTCGTGGTATGTCGGCGCTCATAACACAAGTTTTAGCGTACTCTCTTTCTTCTTTTTTATCTGTGTTTTTGTTAAGTTCTTTTTTTCCTTTTAAGCACCGTGTCATTTCTTTGACTTGGTCATTTAAATTTTTTTTTGCTTCCTCAAGACTTAGATCTTTATCTTCTGCATGAGCATATAAAGTGTATCTGTAAGCAGTTTTAATTTGTTGTCTCTTATTGTCTTTTATTTTTGCTAAGTCGTTTTTTTTGACACCTAAGCTCATTTTTTTCATAAGTTCATATGAGGCTTCATGAGTGCCTGCATAATAGGCTTTACAATTGTTTGGATTTATCCAATAGGCTTCTCCATTCTTTTCAACTCGCAAAACAATTCTGCCTTTTAATCTATTACTTAATTTTGATGTTTTGCATACACTTTCTTCTTCTTTTTCAGTTCCAATAATTAGATTAGCAAAATTTTGTTCATTTATCCCAAGTGCTCGGCGTTCAAGTAATTTTTGGGCAGCTGATCCATCCGCAAGATATTCTTTACCACCAGTTACTGGATCAAGATAATATACTTCACCGTTACCTTCGACATCAAGTAACATTTTGCCAAATAGTCTTTCGGTTAAAGCAGGATCTTCTTTTGCTTCAGGAATATCGCTTGGTTCGGCTTCAGTAAGTTCTTCGTCAGAAAAATCACTAACATTTACTATTTCTTCATCTTCTGATTCAGTTTTTGACACGATCTCTATTACATTACTCAACTCATCTTCTGTTTCGGTGTTCGTTGATATTAGTTGAGGTGTCGGAGCTTCAGTCGATTCTTCGGCTTTTACGGTGTTAATGGTGAGAGAGAAAGAGAATACAAACATTATCATTAAAAGGACAGAGAATGTTTGGTAATTTTGGCTTACTAGTTTATTTTTCATATTGAATTTTAATAATTAATTAGTAGATAAATTTAATATTATCTTAACTGTATTATAGCATGATGTTTCGTTAATAAATAGAACTCTTTTTAAGACCTCTCTTTAGGAAAGGTCGTTACAAAAAAACGGATCATACGCAATATTACCGTCTAGCCGTAAATGAAAACAGGTGTCGAAATTGAACTGGCAGTTGAAAATTGAGCCATAATGTGCTTAAGTTTAGGATTAATACTTAAATTAATTTTAGAATTAATTACATTACATGAAATCAAAAAATATCCTTGAATTGATTCTTCCGGATGGAACTCTTGATTGGTTTGACATAGTAGAGGGATCAAGGGATGAAAATCAAATACATACAATTTTAGAAGAAAAAAATATACCACCAACGCTAGATGATAAATCAAAAAATTTAAAAGTAAATCCGAAAGGATTTACTGATATCACCATTACAGATTTTAGAAGGACTTTAATAACTTTTAGGCGCAGATATTGGCAAGTAGAGGGTCAAAAAGAATACTTGAAACGTGATATAAAATTAGCATTTCCAGGCACACAACTTGAAAAAGAGTTTGCCTCTTTTTTAAAAGAAGACGGCGGAAGAGGAACCTTACTCGCTGGCTTCTATCGCAAAGTCTCAGAGAATCCCGGCCAAAGAATTTGAAAAACAATACAAAAACCACTTAAGTGGTTTTCATGAATGGGATCAAAAAGATCATGCTGAAAACTGGCTTCTTTTTCCTGAAAATATTGGAGAAAAATTAAGTATAGATGAGACTGCTATGCTAATTTAGACGAATTGCAAGCAGAAGCAGAAGTTTTAGGGTTAACAGGAAAACATAAAAAAGTTTTACAAACTTCTACAATTTACAGAATTATTACTAACCCATTTTATTATGGTAAATATGAATGGCCTAAAAATAGCGGTAATTGGTATAAAGGCAAGCATAAGCCGATAATAACATTTACAGAATATCAGCAAGTTCAAGAAATAATGGCGAAAAGTGCAAAGCCGAAAAAATCTAAATTAAAAGAAGTTAAAGATACCCAAATTTTAGAACAAAAAAATCAAAATAAACTAAATAAACTAAATTTACCTGTTATCTATAAAGGCTTAATGACTTGCAAGGTGTGCGGTGGAGCAATTACCGCTAGCAAAGTCCGCAAACAGCAAAAGAACGGCAACAAACACCAATATATCTATTATCATTGTTCTAAGCGGAAAGATAAAAACTGTAACCAAAAAAGTTACCCTGTTAATCAAGAAGCTCTAGAGCCTCAAGTGTTAAAATTCTTAGAAGAAATTACAATAGTTCCAGAAGTTTATGAGTGGGCGATGAGCCAGTCTAAACTTAGAAAAACTAATGATCAAGATTTTAAGGAAAAAGTATTACAAACACATAAACAAAATCTTGAAAGATCTAAGAACAAAATTCAAAACTTAATCGATATGCTAGCTGATAATGATATCTCGAGAGAGGAGTATCAAGAAAGAAGAAAAAAGTGTGAAGATGAGACTAATGTTGCTAATGAAGCAATCTTAAATATTGAGGGCAAAGAAAAAAGACAACAAGAAATGTTAACTGATACTTTTCAATTAGTCACAAACCTAAAAAAGAAGTTTCAAAAAGGAACTCCTGACAAGAAAAAAGAGATAATTTTAAAGTTAGGATCAAACCTATCTTTAAAAGACAAAAAGCTAGCAATAATGCTGGATTTAAAGTTTCAGGCATTCCAAAAGCATGCTAATGGTGCTAACCAAGAAATCACTAGGATCAAACCCCTTGAAATGCCGATAAATACAACGCAAAACACCCTTACGAGGGGTGCTTATGCTACTATGAGCGAGTAACGGGAATCGAACCCGTATCTTAAGCTTGGGAAGCTCACATTCTACCACTGAACTATACCCGCTAATTTAAAAGTAATATGAATAATAAACTATTCACAGTTCTTTATCACAATACTATGTTATAATTTATAATAATCTTTTTAGTTAAATAAATCAATTTGGGACGTGCTATTGAGTTTAGTTATATAAACAATATTATGAATATAAAAAATAATTGGAAATTAAGTGCTATTGTGATGTTTGTTGTGGTGAGTATGCTGGATGTAAGCGTTGCGCAGGCTTCAGTGAATGGGTGGATGGCGGAGGCAATGAAAATGTTGGAGGAACAATCATTAGGAAATCTGTCTGCGGAACAAGTTAAGGAGGGGAGCGAAGAAGTAGCGGAAATTCAAAGTGAACCAGTTGCGTTATTTGTTCAGGATATAGAACCAGTTGTAAGTCAATTTGCTGAGGAAGACATTGTTAATGAGGAATTTTATATTAATTTAAATAAGGAAACAATTGATAGGGGCTATACGGTTAGAGCTTTTGATGGTTTGATGAAGATATCGCTTGTGCCGGGGATACTTAGCCAAGAGACACCTGTGGAAATTATTAAGCTAAATGAAGGAATGGATCAGCCTTGGAGTTTAAGTCGGGTAAGTCCAGTTTATCAATTTGAGTTTAAGAATAAATCAGCTTATGATTCTAGCAATCCTTTTGAAATTGAGTTGAGTTATGATAAAGAAGATGGAAGATATAAGGAAGTTTTTTTCTTTGATAAGGGGTATGGCACATGGAGACCATTGCCAACAAGGGAATATCCTAATGAAAAATTTGTGCGGGCTATGATATATTTACCTTATGCTCGAGTGGCAGTGTTTAGTTATCCAGAAGTGCTTACGGTAGGTAGGGCTAGTTGGTATAAGTATAAGAATGGAGATTATGTGGCTTCACCAGATTTTCCAAAAGGATCAATTTTGAAAGTGACAAATTTGGAAAACAATAAGTCGATTGATGTAACAGTGAATGATTGGGGTCCAGAGCGTGATTTGTTTCCAGATAGAGTTGTTGATTTAGATAAGGTTGCGTTTGGCAAGATTGCATCTGTTGGGGCAGGAATTATTGATGTTAAAGTTGAGCCTATTTTTATAGCTAAAAGTAATGAATCTAGATTTGGTTTGGGTAAGCTCGGGGCTACAATAAATCCAGCAATAAGTTCAAGTGCAGCGATTGTTTATGTTGAGGAAGATGGAGAGATTGTTTATGATAAGAACGCTACAAGTTCTTTATCGATTGCGAGTTTAACTAAGCTTATTGCAATTTCAACTTTTTTTAATACAAGACCATCGCTAAATGAGGTTGTCGTATATTTAGATCAGGATGAGAAAAATAATCATCGTTATGTTGATGAGATATGGAGAATTGCGAAGTTAGAGTTGAAAGAAGGGGATAAGATAACTTTGGAAGATTTGCTTTATGCTTCATTAGTTGGATCATATAATAATACTATTGAAACTATTGTTCGGGCGAGCGGATTAACTAGGGATGAATTTGTCGCTAAGATGAATGAAAATGTAATAGAATGGGGAGCAAAATCGACACATTTTATTGAGCCAACTGGTCTTGCACCAGAGAATGTTTCAACTGCTGAAGACTATGCTATAATAACTAAAGAATTATTTAAGAATCCGTTGATTAAAAAAACAAGCACTATGAGTGTGTATGAGTTCGGTTTGTTAAATAGGGAAGAAAAGTTTAAGGTTGTTAATAGGAATCATTTAATATTGAAAAATATATATAGGATTATTGGTTCAAAGACTGGCTATTTAGATGAAGCTGGTTACTGTTTAATGACTAGGGTGCGAACGCCAGATAACAAGCATATGGTAATAGTCTTATTGGGGGCTGATAGTCGTGATCAAACATTTATTGAAACCGAGGAGTTAATTCAATATGGTTTACTGAAAAAAAGGGGGGACTAAATTTTTAATTTTTAACTTAATTACGTGATTAAATTTATAAACGCCACAAAAAAATACGGACGAAAGGTAGTTGCTTTAGACAATCTAAATTTACACATTAGGCCAGGTGAGTTTGTATCTGTTGTTGGTAGATCTGGTACTGGTAAAACTACTCTTGTTAAGGCTTTAATTGGCGAAGAGTGCTTAGATAAGGGACAGGTTATGGTCGGAGGTTGGGATATTACTCGAGTGAGACAGTCAGAAGTTCATATTCTAAGGAAACAAATTGGGGTTATTTTTCAGGATTTTAAATTGTTGCCAAATAAGACTTTGTATGAAAATGTTGCTTTTGCCATGGAAGTATGTGGAAAAAAATCTTCTAAGATTAGAGATATTGTTCCGCAGTTATTAAAAATTGTCGGTCTTCAAAATAAAGTCAATCGTTATCCACATGAGGTGTCAGGTGGTGAAAAGCAAAGAGCAGGTATAGCGAGGTCACTTGTTCATCAACCTAAGATTTTATTGGCTGATGAACCTACAGGTAATTTAGATTCAATAAACGCTGACGAAATTATTGAGCTACTTTTGAAGATTAATAAATTCGGTACGACTGTTGTTCTGGTGACTCACAATAGGGAAATAGTCAATAGGTTAAGGAAAAGAGTTGTGACGATTGAAAATGGAACTGTAGCTCATGATCAGGTGGTTGGAAAATATGTTCTATGATTTTATAAAAATTAACAAATAATAGTAAAATAATGATTTCTTTTTTGAGAATAATTAGATTTAGTTTTCAAGATATAATTCGTAATATCTGGTTGTCTTTAATTACAATAAGTATTTTGATTTTGGCACTAATTTCAGTGAATGTTCTTTTGGTTTTGAATCTTGTATCAGAAACAACAATGGGTGCAATAGAAGATAAAATTGATATTAATTTGTACTTAACTCAGGATGCGAAAGAAGACGAAATATTAGCTTTAAAGGCTAAGATTACGAATTTACCTAATGTTGCGTCTGTTGGGTATATTTCTCGTGATGAGGCATTAGTTAGTTTTAGATCAAAGTATAAGGATAATGTAGAGATATTGCAGGCATTAAGAGAGTTGGGGAAGAATCCGCTAAGTCCAAGCTTGACAATTAAACCAGAAGACGCCAGTAATTATAAAGGTTTGATTGCGCACTTAACTAATCTAGATGAGGATATTGTTGAATATAAGAATTTTGATGACCATGAAGCTGTGTTAAATAAGATTGATGCGATTTCAAAAAGGGTTAATAAGGTTGGGTTATATGTTAGTTTGGTTTTTATCGCTATATCTATTTTGATGGTATTTAATTCTATTAGAATGGCAATATATACCCATAGATATGAAATAGGTATAATGCGTTTAGTGGGGGCATCTCGATGGTTTATTCGGGCACCCTATTTAGTTTCTGCTGTGACATATTCTTTAATAGGAGTTCTGATTGTTATCGTTGCTTTTTTCCCTTTTTTAACTTTGTTACACCCATATCTACAAGCATTTTTTGTAGGATATGAAATAAATATATTTACATATTTTACAGAGAATTTTGCTATTTTCTTCGGTTTACAATTCATAGGTGCTGCATTAATTAGCGGACTAGCTAGTTTGATTGCTGTGGCTAAATATTCAAGAGTGTAGAGAGGGTATGTTTGAGTAGTTTTATGAAATGAATAAAAGTGATGCTAACGAAAGCATCACTTTTATATTTTTTTGAATAATTTATAGCCATTTTTTTCTTTTAAAATAGAATAGCATGATCATACAACCAATTATCATAGAGAACATAATTTGCCAAAAACCAAAAGGAGAATCTAGTAATGGCATTCCTCCTGTGACGTTCATTCCAAAGATGGCGGCGAGCAATGTAAGTGGGAAAACAATAACAGAAAATATTGTTAGCGTTTTCATTAT
The DNA here is from genome assembly GCA_016784175.1 of Patescibacteria group bacterium. Classification (GTDB taxonomy): domain Bacteria; phylum Patescibacteriota; class Patescibacteriia; order Patescibacteriales; family BS150m-G62; genus BS150m-G62. The sequence goes on from JADHVC010000004.1 coordinate 35,252, forward strand.
GTTGTTAAGTTTGTAATTTATTAAGGATTCGTTAGTGTTATTTAGTAGTTCTGCAATTTCTTTTCTGTTGGTTGATATTTCCCAAAGGTTTTGTGAATAATCTATTAAATTATCATAATGCTCTTTGATATCAATATTCGGTATTAACTTGTCTCTTTGTAGATTTTGAATTTTTGCAATAATTTTAGTGTGGTTCTCGAGTATTCTTCTTATGTTTAATATATTTCTTCTTATTAAAAGTATTTCTGTAACAGCCTCTTTTTGCTCTTGTGCAAATATTATCTTTTCTACTTTTGTTATATTTTTTGAGATTTCATCTAGTATGTCAAAAGAATTTAGTAATAGTTTTTGTATTAATTCGTATAACAAGATTCTTGGTGATTCTTTTTTGAAGGCGAGTGTATTTTTTGGATTCTTTTTTACTTCTTTAAAAAAGTCATTAATCTCGTGTACATTGTTATGGATCGTTACGAGGTAATTATGTGAAAAGAATATTTCAATTTCTTTAATTTTAATATTACCATTTTCTAGTTTTGGAAATTGTAGAATGATAAATAGGTATTCTTCGGTACGTTCAAATGTGGTTCGTTGTGCATAAACATTTCCTCTTGAAGCAGAAAGATGTGTGGAGTGAAAATTGTATTTAGTATGCAGGTATTCTAGTTCTTTTTTTCCAGCATTACTGATATTGATCCATGTTAATTTTTTGGCACGCGTTCTTAGATTATCTATAATTACCTCTTTGAGCTTTTTTGATTGTATATTCTTTAGTGTCATTAATAATATTATAGCATATAGAGCAAATAAAAAAAACTGTAATATTTTACAGTCTTTTTTTGATGGTTTTGTGATTATGTGTCTAAGTTTTGAACACTTTTTGCGTGCGTCTGAATAAAGTGTTTGCGAGAGGGGACATGGTCACCCATAAGCATTTCAAATGTTTTGTCGGCCTTCTCAGCATCATTAATTGAAATTTGCTTCATTAATCTTGTCTCTGGATTCATGGTAGTTTCCCATAGTTGTTCAGGATTCATTTCTCCGAGACCTTTATACCGTTGAACATTTAGTTTGACATTATGTTTTCTGGTTGTTTCCTCTACGTTTTCTTCGATCTCTTCCTCTTTGTCACTTGCTTCTTCAACATCAGTTTCTATTTCTTCATGACTTTCATTTTCCATATCTTCTCCGCCACCAAATTCTTTTATGATGTTGACTTTTTCTTCATCTGAATAAGCATATTTTACTTTTGTTCCTTTTTGTATTCTGTATAGTGGTGGTTGAGCGACATACAAGTAGCCATTAGTTATGAGAGGTGCAAAGTGTCTAAAGAATAGTGTTAGTAATAGCGTTCTGATGTGTGCACCGTCAACATCGGCATCTGTCATGATGATAATTCTGTGATATCTTAGTTTTTCAATATCGAGTTGATCATCAATGTTCGTTCCAAGTGCAATGACTAGGTTTTTAATTTCGGTGTTTGCGAGCATTTTATCTAGTCTTGCTCTTTCTACATTTAAAATTTTACCTCTTAGCGGTAAAATTGCTTGGAATTTTCTATCTCTTCCTTGTTTGGCACTACCTCCAGCACTGTCTCCCTCAACAATATATATTTCGCAATCAGCTGCTTTTCTGCTAGAGCAGTCAGATAGTTTCCCAGGAAGAGTCATTCCGTCAAGAGCTCCTTTGCGTAAAATGGATGCTCGTGCGGTTCTGGCCGCAATTCTAGCTTGAGCACTAAGCATACATTTACCAATGATAGCTTCTGCTTCTTTTGGATGTTCTTCTAAAAAAGTCATCAACGCTTCTCCCATAACCTTGTCAACCTGTGATTTTATTTCAGCATTGCCCAATTTACCTTTGGTTTGTCCTTCAAACTGTGGTTCTTGTAATTTTAAGCTAATGACTGCAGTTAGTCCTTCTCTTACATCTTCTCCTGTTAAGTTTTCATCCTTTTCTTTAATTAAATTTTTTGACCTTGCGTAAGAATTGAGCGTTCTAGTTAAAGCAGTTTTAAACCCGATTAAATGAGTTCCACCATCCGGATTGTAAATATTATTGGTAAATGGTAATACATTTTCGTTGTATTCATCGTTATATTGAATAGCTAATTCGATAAAGTTTTCTTCATATTCCTTACCAACATAAAAGATTGTCTCGTTTTTTAGGCTCTTGCCATGATTAAGTGCCTTGACATAAGACTTAATTCCACCTTCAAAATAAAAGCGATATTTTTTTTCGTCATCTTTTTTACGTAAATCAAAGATATTTATTGTAATATTTTTTGTTAAATATGCCTGTTGCCGCATTCTGTCTAATATTCGATTCCATTTGAATTCAAGTTCGGTAAAAATAGTATCGTCTGGTTGAAAGATGATGGTTGTGCCTGTTTTCTTTGAATCTCCAATTGTTATGATATCGCCTTGTGAATCACCTTTTTTAAATTCTTGCATCCATATTTTACCTTCGCGTTGAATTTCTGCTCTTAAGTAGCTACTTAGTGCATTTACAACGGATACACCAACACCATGAAGACCACCGGAGACTTTATACCCACCACCACCAAACTTACCACCAGCGTGTAATTTTGTTAAAACTGTTTCTAGAGCAGATAATCCGGTAATCTTGTGCTTTGATACGGGGATACCGCGTCCATTATCCTCAACGCTTACTATTCCGTCTGGTAACAGCTTGATTGTTATGGTGTCGGCATGTCCTGCCATTGCCTCGTCGATACCATTGTCAACTACTTCCCAGATTAAGTGATGTAGGCCTTGGCTAGATGTTGAACCAATATACATTCCTGGTCTTTTTCTGACTGGGTCCAACCCCTCTAGGACTGTAATTGACTCTGCACCATATTCTTGTTCTTGTGTATTTTCTGCCATATAAGTGATTATATTATAAGTTTTTATGAATTAATATTATCAAGAATAAAAAAAACTCGCAAATCATTGACAACATGATATATATATGCTTAGATTGTGAGTAATAATTAGACAAATATTAAATAATTGATTTTGGAATATGTTAAATGAATTTAAACGGTGTCCATTTTGCAATGAGAGTGTAAGCGCTGATGCAAGTAAGTGCCGATATTGTTATGAGTGGATTAGCCAAAAACCAAGTAATTTTAAGGAGGAGACTAAGTTGAATAATAAAATTAGTTATTCAAAAAAGCAAGTAATTGTTCTTGCTATTTTCGCTTTAGTTTTTACTAGTAGTATTTTTGTTTTTGGTGCTAAAGCTTTTAGGGCTATAGTTAGCCAACCTGAAGTTGCAGCTTGTAGTTTTGATGATATAAAGACTGCTGATGGATATATCTTTAGATTGATGGATGATCCGGATAAAAAAATCAGCGATAATTATGTGATTCGTGATAAAGAAACTTGTAAATATTATATAAAACTTGGAAATGATAGTAAATTTGAAGTTACACCAGAATTTCAAGGCTTGTTGTTTGGGGCAATGGAAAATACATCCCAGGAAGCACCCAATAGTATAATGCTATCAAGCGAAGAGCAAAAAAAGATCCATTTATCCTTAGATGTCGTAAATGAAGATAAGAGTATACAAGAAAGATTGATTGAGTTCGTAGATAGTATGAAGCCGCAAACAGTTTTAACTTTGCAGGTGTATGGTGGTAATTCTGAAAATGTTCTAAGTCAACATAAATTAAGTATAAATTATACTTCTCCAGAGTTAAATATGTACAAGAAAACATTCGAAAGACAAAGAGAAGTTGTTATTTATATTAAGGATAGTTTGATGACTCAAGAGAAAATTGATTTAAATGTGGTGAATAGCAATGATATTGAATTTATTAGGCGAGAGGTTGAAACTTTTTATGAGACTTTTAAAGGGGATTCAAATTATAACCAGTCGAAGTTTTTATTTCCATATTTGGAATATTTAGCAAACGATTATGAGGATGATGTTGAATATAGAATTTTAACAGATGGTTCTTTTGAGAGAGTGGATTCAAGATATTATAATTTTAATGAAACACATTTTAACTATCATTCAAGGAAGATAATTGAAAGATTGAAGATTATTGAAGATGCTCGTAAACAACAAGAAGTATCGGATGATCCTGTTGAAATACCTAATGTGTTACCACCATTTTATACTTATTTTGACACAAAACTTAAAGAAAAAGTAAATACATTTAAGTATGTTTGTTTTGATTTGGTTCAAAGTGAAAAAGACAGAAGCTCTGATTGGTTAAATGAGAGAAACAGATTGTATAATAATTTAACTTGTAAATAAAATATGGAATATTTAATATATCCAAGCTTAATATTTATTACAGCCCTGGTTGCTACTTATATTACTTATCAAAATACAAATAAGTATTTTAAATTGGGCTATTCGAGATCGAAAGAGGCAATTAAGAATTTTTATCCAATATTGCAAGAAAAAGTAACAAACAGTCAAGTTGAGAGTAAGATTTCTTTTGTTAAGGATGAAGTATATAAAATGCTTGCAAAGCCACAAGCGATTGTAAATGTAAATAGTAATCATCAAGCCTTACTTCAGGAAATTGAGGCTTTAAAGGTGCAAAAAATAGAAGTGCTTTTATCTGCGCATAATGAAAAGAAATTAAAAATTGAGAATGAAAACTTAAAGTTAACGGAAACTTTAAATAGCTTTAATTCAAAAAGGGATTTAATGGATGAGAGAAAAGAAAAGTTATTAGATGAAATATTGGTTTTGGAAGATAAAATTAAAACAAATGAAGACCACCTATTTAATAAAGCTATAAAAAGCGAGGAAAATTACTATAAGCCAAGTATAGTGTGTAAAAGTAATTATGTTGTGCAGACATTGACAAAATGGTTGTATGATTTCTACAAACTTCTTAAAAGCGATGCGTTATTACTAGTTCCTATTTTTTTATTGATTATGCTTGTTGTAGTTGATTATTATGTTGGTACAGCATTCGTTTTAGAGCAATATAGGGGTGAGCTATTTGAAGCGCGTGGGAATGATAAATTAATTTTAAATATAAAGATATATTCAATGGCCTTTATGGTCTTTGGTGTTGTTCTCTTGATGATAGAATTTGCGAATCGGAAGTTATTTAGTGTTTATAATAATGCATTTGTTCAGGGTGTGAAATGGTTGCTAAATATTTTAATTGTAGGATCTACATTTATGGGGGTGTTACTATATTTAGGCGCTACCAGATTTTTTGAGAATGATATTAGCCTTCAAGGAAAACTAGAGGATATTGGATTGATACTTATTTGGTTTGGCTTGGTATTTGTTTGTTCTCTTTTGTTTAATGAGATAAAAAATTCAGTTCGTGCATTTGCACCAATAATAACTTTAGTAGAGATCCTTATAGCTCCTTTTGTAGTTATTTCGCTTATTCTGTTTGTGATTTTATGGGCGATCGAATATTTATTTAAGTGTTTGTTTGGTTTCTTGAATGTGTTCTTGCCTCAGTCTAGAGTGTTGGAAAAATCTATATATAATACAAAGAGGGTGGTTGATGACTATGAGAGACGGATAGCAATAATGGAATTAGCACATGAGCAGAGAGTGATTGCTGAAAAAGAGAGAGTTGAAAAAATTGTAATTAAAATCGAAAATGATCATAAGAAAAAAATAGAAAGTATTGAAAATGATTATTTTAAAAAGATTAATTATATTATTAAGAAAATTGAGGAAATTAATAATATGGAAGCAATGTTTAGAGAGGGGAGTGACACTGCAGTTGTTAATCTTTGGGGAAAATATATATTTTAAAGAGAATGTGTTGTGAGTCCAGTTGAGTGTTAAAATGTTCGTCAGGTTAATTACTAGAGTTTAAGATTTGACTGGGTTCACAACAGAGTGAGACATTAATTTTTTTTGCTGAAAAAAAACATAACAATTAATAGTGAATAATTTAGGGAGCTAGAAAATAGCTCCCTTTGTAACTATTCACTATATCTACATCACTTTTTCGCTTAGGATGGAATGTTGGGCAATTTTTTACGCACAATTTAACAAAAATTTTAAACTCGCTTCACTCAAACATAAATTTTTTTAAGTTAAATTCTGCTAAAAATTACTACATATTCCATATGCGCTCAAAAATAATGCAGACATAATGAGAAGTTACCTCCCTTTTTCTTGACTATTTTTATTAATAATGCTATACAATATATACGGAGTATAAGTCAAGTCATAAATATTGATTTGTGTGCTAGAAAATATCTTTACAATTGAATATTATTAAACAAGCGGATGATTGCTTTAGTTTAGGCTAAAGAGGAAAGTCCGGACTTCTGCTTCCTTGAGGAGCAAAAAGAGTAGTGGGTAATGCCCACCGTGAATCGCAAGGTTCATAGGGAAAGTGCCACAGAGACTATACTAATTGGCCATTGGCTAATGAAAGGTGAAAAGTTTAGAGATATGTGGAGTGATTTATTATTCCATATTACTGTATTCGCCCTAGGGTGACCTAGGTGTGCGGTAAACCCTACTTGAAGCAAGAGCAAACTTGTTTATGAGATATATTTATTTATAGCTCATAGGCAAAAGAAAAGTGGCTCGCATTTTAATATGTTTTCGGATGTATTAAATGACCCTAATAGTAATATTGGGGCTAGATAGATAATCATCGCTTTGAATTTATTTAAAGTACAGAATCCGGCTTATAGCTTGTTTAGTAATATTTAGTTTTAAAGATAAAATTTATGAAGAAATCAGAATTATTTTTTTCATTTTTACTCGTACCAATCGATTTCTTAATGATTGTTGCCTCTGGATTGTCTGCTTATTATATTCGTTTTGCAGACTATGTAACCGAGATTCGACCTGTTATTTTTGATTTAGATTTGATATGGTATTTAAAAATATTATTCGTTGTGGCAACTACATGGATTGTTATTTTTGCCTTGGCTGGTCTTTATAATATTAAAGAAGGAACTCGTAAATTATCAGCTGAGATTTATAGGGTTATACTTTCATGCTCTACTGGTTTCATGATGATAACAGTGGTTATTTTTATGGGTAGGGAATTATTTGACTCTCGATTTATAGCTTTAGTAGCTTTTTCTTTATCAATAATTTATATTAGTGTGGCTAGGACTTTAATTAGATATTTGCAAAAAGTATTATTTAGATATGAGATTGGAGTTCATCAGGTCGTTTTATTGGGCGCTGGTCAGACAGCTGAAAATTTAATCCAAAATTTTTCAAAAAATAAAAGATCCGGATATAAAGTGGTAAAGCGATTATATGATTTTAGCCTAGAAACTTCAAACGGTTTACTTGAGTTTATTAAAAAGAATGAAGTTGATGAGATTATTCAGGCTGACCCAAATTTAAGTAAAGCTGAAGTTTTGCGTTTATATGATTTTGCTGATGAAAATCATATAACTTTTAAATATTGTGCGGATTTGTTGGGAACTAAGGTTCTAAAAACCGATGTTGTAGAAGTGGCTGGTGTGCCAATCGTAGAGGTTAAAAATACTCCTTTGGACGGATGGGGTAGAATTGTAAAAAGAATTTTTGACATCATAGCTTCCTCCCTTATAATTATTGCACTTAGTCCTATGTTGATTGTTACAGCTATCTTGGTTAAATTGGACTCACATGGACCTGTATTTTTTTCGAGAAAAGATGATGGAACCTTCGTGTATAGAGTAGGGCAGGGTGGAAAGCTTTTTTCTTACTTTAAATTTAGGTCTATGATCCCAGGCACTGATAATATGCGTTATAATGAGCTTGCTTCGCAGAATTTGCGTGATGGTGGTCCAATGGTTAAAATTAAAAATGATCCTCGTGTAACAAGGGTCGGCAAGTTTATTCGCAGATGGAGTATCGACGAGTTGCCTGAGTTGTTTTTAGTACTAAAGGGGGATATGAGCTTGGTTGGTCCAAGACCACATTTGCCAGAGGAAGTTGCTAAATATGAACGACATCATAAAAAGGTGCTTACTATTAAGCCAGGTATAACTGGTATGGCACAAATTTCTGGTCGTTCCGATTTGAATTTTGAAGACGAAGTAAAGCTTGATGCTTTTTATATTGAAAATTGGTCACTTTGGATGGACTTAGCAATTCTATTGCGAACTCCGCTGGCAGTATTTCGACATAGAGAGACGGAGTAAATAAGCTAAAAATTGTCTGGATATTTTGTCCAGATATTTTTTTTATTGATTTTTAAGGCAGTATAGATTAATATTAGGTTAATATTAAATAATTTATGTTTGTATATTTCTTGTTTTATGAAAGTTGCTTTAGTTCATGATCATTTAGCTCAAGATGGGGGTGCTGAGAGGGTATTGAGGGTTTTTGCGGATATGTTTCCGGATGCTCCTATATATACTCTGCTTTATGATAAGGAAAATGCTTTAAAATATTATAGTGATCGAAGAATAGAAACATCAATTATTCAAAAGCTACCAGGTGGTATTAAACATTATAAATGGTATATGCCTTTTATGCCGATGGCGGTTGAGTTTTTTGACTTGTCTGGGTATGATTTGGTTCTTTCGGATGCTAGTGCATTTGCCAAGGGTGTTATAACTTCGACGAATACACTTCATATTTGTTATTGTCATACCCCGACTCGTTATTTATGGAGCGATACCCATCAATATATAAATGAACTAAAGTATAATAAATATTTTAAAAAAATAATTGCATTATCACTAAATAAGATTCGAATTTGGGATAGAATAGCAGCCGATAGGGTCGATAAGTATATTGCCAATTCAGAATTTGTAGCAAAAAGAATAAAGAAATATTATAAAAAAAAATCTCAAGTAATCTACCCTCCAATTGAGATAGATAAATTTAAAGTGACTGATACAATAGGGGATTATTTTTTAATTGGTGGAAGGTTGGCTCCATATAAAAGGGTAGATTTAGTGGTTGATGCTTTCAATAAATTGAATGAAGAGAAAAGTCAAATATCAGTTAATGACAAGGTAGTTTCTTTTAAGTTGAAAATATTTGGTGATGGGATTGACATAGAAAGGTTAAAAAAATTAGCGAAGAATAATTCTAATATTGAGTTTTTGGGGAGAGTTGGTGATGAGCAGATGGTCGATTTGTATTCAGGTTGTATTGCCTTTATTAATCCTCAAGAAGAAGATTTTGGCATGACAGCTGTTGAGGCAATGGCATCTGGAAGACCTGTGATTGCCTTTGGGTCTGGTGGGGCTTTGGAAACGATTATTGCTGGTGTGACTGGTGAGTTTTTTCCTAATCAAGAAGTTGATAGTTTGCTTGAGATTATGAAAAGCTTTGATTATAAAAAATATAAAAAAAGTAATATTCGGTTGCATGCAGAAAAGTTTTCCACAGATAGATTTAAAAAGGAGATTACAGATTTTATCCAAAGAGAGTTCGATTCGCACAAAATATGATTATCGGAATAGACATTAGAACTTTAATGGATAAGCAGTATTCGGGAGTGTCTGAATATACGCTCAATTTAGTGAATGCTTTATTGGAAGTTGATCAGATTAATGAGTATAGGTTATTTTATAATTCTTTTAGTGATATTAGTGAAAATATTCCTAGGTTCGGAGCTTCTAATGTCAAAATTATCAAAAAACAATATCCTAATAAATTGCTGAACTATTTATTTTTTACGGTATTGGATTATCCTAAGGTGGATGATATTTTGGGTTGTGACGTTTTTTTAATGCCTCATATAAATTTTGTTTCATTGACTAAGAATGCAAAAAGTATTCTTATTGTTCATGATTTGTCTTTTTTACGCTATCCAGAGTTTTTTTCAGGTCGAAAAAATTTGTGGCACTCATTTATTGATATAAAAGATTTGGTTAACCGGTTTGATACTGTTGTTGCTATTAGTGAGAATACCAAACAAGATATAGTCGATCTGTTAAAGGTAAATGAGGGCAAAATAGAAGTAATTCACTCTGGATTATGTGTGATTGATAAAGTAGTTGATGATAAATTAGATTTGCCAGATAGATATTTTTTGTATTTAGGAACCGTTGAGCCAAGAAAAAATATTGAATCGATAATTAAGGCTTATATAAAGTTAAGGGAAAAAAGTGTTGATTATGCTAGGCATAAGCTTGTTATTGCTGGTGGGAAAGGTTGGAGGTGCAATCAGGTTTATGAGATGGCTGGAGGGTCAATTTTTTATAAAGATATTGTTTTTGCTGGGTATATTAAAAAAGAGCACAAATATTTATACTATAAAAATGCAAGTATTTTTATTTTTCCTAGTATTTATGAGGGGTTTGGGTTCCCACCACTTGAAGCGATGCATTTAGGTATTCCAGTTATCGCTAGCAATACGTCCTGTCTGCCTGAAGTTCTGCAGGATGCTGCTTTGTTAATTGACCCGCTATGTGTGAATGAGATAATTTTGGCGATTGAAGCATTGATGGAGTCGAGTGAGCTTAGAGATAAGTTTGTTAAGAAGGGATTTGAAGTAATAAAAAAATATAGTTGGCCTAAGGTGGCTCAACTATATTTAGATGTATTAATGAAGGATAAAATATAATGAGATCAGTTTTTATACCATTGCAATAAATGCAACTAATAATACAAACAATAAAGCTCCAAGGCTAGTATGACTTGGTAGGTGTTTGCCACCACCACAACATGATTTTTTATTTATTTTACCATTTATTTTTTTTGTCATTATTGTAAATTTATATTTAATTAATAAATATATTATAGCATGATTATTCAAATGTTTTATTAGATTTGTTCCAGCCTAACTCTAGCATTTTTTTTGCGTCATTAAAGTCAACTAATACATATAGAGTATATCCTTGTGGACAACTACAGATTTCACAAGTTTGTAAGCTTTGGTTATTTAAATCTGTAAATGAAATAGATTTTACATTTTTTATTTTAAGATTGTTGTTCTTGTAGTGATCTTTTAGTATGACTATTTCATCTTCATCAATTTTATCGAGTTGTTCTTTTGGGTAGTTAGCATAATTGCTAGGATGAGCCTTGAGCCATTCAAACTCCCAAGGGTTTCCAAGGCATTTGATAGGATTCATTTCAAGCCAAATGTCATTATTATTGTATGTGGTTACCTTGGGAAAAAGCCAAATTAAAAAAATGAGAGCCATTGGAATGAGAGTATATTGTATTTTTTTCTTTATATTTTTATTCATTTTTTTATTATAGCATATTTTTATTTATGTAATATATTGATATCGTAGCATTTTTCAATTATCATCAAGAGATAGGTTTTAATATAATTTTATTATGTTTAAAAGAACGCAAAATATCAATTTAAGTTTGATAAAGGGAATAGAGCTTGAAGCTACAAAGTATTGCGATGTAGTCTCTTTGGCGCTTGGAACGCCTAGTTTTGATACCCCAGACTGTATTAAGAGGCGAGTGGAGGTCGCTTTAAAAAAAGGCTTAGTGGCGAAATATTCACTTTCACCAGGGTTGCCAGAATTAAGAGAACTTATAGAGATAACTTTAGCAAAAGAGAATATGTATTACGATTGGCAAAAGGAGATAATTGTTACAGTTGGGGCGATAGAGGCAATTTCTGCTACATTGTTAACCATAACAAACCCAGGTGATGAAGTGTTAATTCCAGATCCAACTTATACAAGCTATCGTGATGCTATAATAATGGCTGGTTGCAAACCAGTTTATGTACCATCTATTGAGAAAAATAATTGGTCACTAAATATAAAAGCTTTCAGTAAAGCAATAACCCCAAAATCAAAGGTTATATTTTTCTGTAATCCCAATAATCCTACTGGAACTCTTTATTCAAAGGAATCTCTTTTGGGATTAGCGGAAATAGCAGAAAGAAATAATTTATACATCATGAGCGATGAAGTATACAAAGATTTTATTTTAAATGATGATTATGATGACAAGTCAGTGTTTTCTTTGGCAGAGAATGTGAATTTACGGAAAAGAGTCATACGTATAGCAGGTTTTTCTAAGATGTATGCGATGACGGGGTGGAGAGTTGGATATATGCACTCCGATGCTTCAATTATTCAAGAAATTTTAAAAGTTCATGATGTACTTGTGACATGTGCGCCTGTGGTATCACAATATGCTGCACTTGGTGGACTGGAAATGGCTCAAAAAGATGTTCAATATTTTAAAAATGAATTTAAAAAAAGACTAGATTTAATTTGTTTAAGACTTGATAGGCTGAGTGAGTATTTTTCCTGTGATAGGCCAGATGGAGCATATTTCATGTTTGCTAAGATGCTAAAAGAAAAAGACTCTAAGGTATTTGCCTTTGATTTGTTAAAGAAAGCGCAAGTTGCTGTTGTGCCTGGCATATCTTTTGGTCCAAGCGGTGAGGGGTACATAAGATTTAATTTTGGAGTAAAGGAAGAATTTATTAATAAAGCTTTTGATAGAATCGAAAAATATTTTGGCATATAGTAGTTTAATTATTTAGTGATTTATTTATGAAGTGTCTATTGAGGCCATTGTTAAGAATATATCTAAAAACGCTTGTAAAATTAGCTATATTTATCCATAGGCCTGTAGTCGTGGCAGTAGCTGGAAGTATGAATAAGCATATTGCTAAGGAGGCTATTGTAAAAGAGCTTCTTTATTGCAAGATAGACGCAAGAGCGGGGCGAAGGGGGTTTAATACTGATATTGGATTGCCGTTAACAGTATTAAATTTACCAAGTGGTTTTAACTCGTATAAAGATTGGAGGCGGACGGTTATAATAGCGCCACGGGTAATTTTTAAAAAGATGGAGAGGGTATTAGTTTTAGAATTTGGAATTTCGGAGGTGGGGGACTCTCAATATTTATTAAGTATAGTAAAGCCCCAAATTATTGTTATTACTGAAATTACCGCTCGCTACATAGAAAATTTTAAGAACACTGACCAGATTATTAGGGAGTATGAATGTCTAGTCACTAACATTAATGAGGACGGTTTAGTCGTGGCCAATATTGATAATTTAAATATAAGGAAGTTGGTGCTCTCGGTTAAAGCTCCGTTAATAACTTTTGGTTTTAATGTTAAGGCTGATAATGTCATTGATTCCGTCGGGGTGCGAACTACAGGTCAAAGTGTTATAATTAAGACATCTGATAAATCGCAATGCTTAAATGTCGATAGATTTGGAAAGCATCATGCTTACGCAGCGGTTATTTCTCAAATTGTATTAAAATATTTTTTAAGTAATGATAAATCCGTTCAAAAAAAGACAAAGGTCTAAGTTTATTAATCCATATTATCAAGGTGCTGAGGAAAATTATAGCAAGCTCCATCTAATAAATAAATCATATAAGATAAAGTTGTTAGTATTTGAATTTATAATTGTTGCCTCAACGTTAGTGTGGTTTTTTTACTTTTCTGCGGTGTTTGATGTTAATTATGTAGAAATACGTGGGCAAAGAAGGATTCCTAAATCTGAGCTTTTAAGAGTGGTTCATGCGCAAATTAATGAGGATAACGCAATTTTGGGATCAAATTTAAATATTTTTTTGTTGAATGAAGAAAAACTTAAGGAAACGTTAAATGAAAAATATTATTTAACTTCACTCGAGATCATAAAAGATTTTCCAGATAGGGTTGATGTGCTTTTAGTTGAAGAGGATTATTCGGCAATTTGGAGGGAAGGTGATAATTATTATTATATAAATAATGAAGGGTTGGTTGTAGAGAGGGCAAACCCGTTGGAGATAAAGAGTAGTTATCCTCTAATTGATAATAGTGGAGAAAATAAGTTTAAAGCTAATGTAATAGTAGGGGAGGAGGATCACATTGCTTATATTTTAGAGATTTTTAAATACTTCAGAAAAGAGCAATTAGATATAAAAGTGGCTATTGATAGATTTATGGTTGATGGTACTGATACCTTAAAATTAGTTTTACGTGAAGGGCCGTATATTTTATTTGATTTTGCGCAAGATGCAGAACAGCAAGTATTGAAGTTAGTAACTATAAAAGATAAGAAACTTACTTCAGATTTTTTTAAAAAAGAATATATAGACCTAAGATACGGCGATAGGGTTTATTATCGATAGATAGGTGGATGGTTAGATAGATGATGTATTTTTTTTGGTTAAATAAAAAGAAAGGGGGAGTAGTAGGGCCATTTGAAGAATTGGAGTTAAACCTACTTTAAAATAGGGGATAATTGGCATCGCATCAGTGTAAGTCCATCGGTGCCAAAGTAAAGCACGATATTCAATGCATAGCGCAAATATTATTCCAAAAATAGCTAAAATTAAATAATCATTCTTATTGATATTTTTTATCCAGTTTGAATCATGTTTAAGTGTGATTACTATGTAGTAAACTAGTATTGTAAACACTACATCGCCAAATGTAGCTAAAAGGCAAGGCGCGAAGTGTTGAAAAAAAGATTCATATCCGTTAAATAGTTGTGCGTGTGCATTCTCCCAGATAAGATTAAGTATAAAGCTGATAATTGATAAGGGTATTATTTGTTTGAACATAAAAAAGTCCTTGATAAGATTATTAAGAGATTTCTATGTAGTAGCGTTTATTGGATTATATTATTAGTCTACCTTATTGATGGTTACTATTCAAGTTATGCACAATTGTGTTAGTGTGGAGCATAGTGGAAGTAATATTTTAAGGAAATAGTAAAAAAGTAAGAATTATTGCATAAAATTTTAATTTTACTTGACTTTATTTTAGATATATGCTACACTTATAACAGTTATATAGTTCATTTTACCATTCGCAATTCGCGGGTAAATATCAACTAACAAGAGGAGGAAGCGACGATGACGACAGAGTCGATCACGTCCATCACGGATGGTCAGAGAAAGCAGTATTTTCGGTTTGGAGAGGATGCATTAGAGCGTGCTCTCACGGAGGCTGGCCTCGACAAAGAGGGCATCCAAAAACTTATTGGAAACGGAGGACAATTTCAAGCAGACATGGTGGCCAGTATTAAAAGGCTTTCCGTCAGCAATCAGTTCGCCGATGAGGAAAAAGAGTCTACCCATGGGTATCTTTCGGGTTATAAGCCCGATCCAAGTCTTGACGAAAATTTGGCTGACTTGGAAACTGAATTGGCAAGACTTCGTCAAATTCCAGAACTCGCTAGTGCTGATTACGATCGTGATTATGCGGAGCGTATTCGTACTGGTGAAATCACGCTTCCAGTCGGAAATGAGCGTTGGACGTTGATCCCAAAATGGGAACTTCTCAGTAAAACCTATGGAGTTGCCGTCGAACGGCCACTTGCGCTTATCAGCCAAGACCGAGACGGAAATTTCCACAATTACCGTGAAGGTAAGCTTGGCGCAAGCTATCTTCGTCAAGGTGCACGTAGTGTCGAGATGTGGAAGCAATTGGCAAAAGACCAAAAAGGCGACATCTTGATCGTTCCAATTCAGGCTGGTATCGTCCATCGTGGACGATCAGTTAGGCGGGCACGTGAAGTATTTCGTGCTCATGAGTTCGGTCTTGGTGCATTTGCCGTCGGAATGTTCATTTTGACACATCCAGAGCGCCTGAAGCATCTTGATGATCTATGGATCGATTGCGCAGGAGATGAGTATTCACCGCATGCCGATGGCGATTTCCCGCGCGCCCCGCTCTTCCACTTCGATGACGGTCAGGTCAGGTTCGGCGCCTACTGGGTCAGCGATGCGCATTCGTACTACGGGTCGGCCTCTGGTTCGGTGGTCGTGTCGCAGTAAGATGCTTGAACTTTGAACACTTGAATCTTGTGTCGAAAACTTGATACTTGATTCTTGAAACTTCCTGCCGAAGGCAGGTCGCAACAATTGGGGTTATCCACAGGCTGGATAACCCCTTTTTTCTTTGCTGATAATAATGTACAATAATATTGAGCTAGGCTAGTGCATGGTAGTTTACGAATTACTGTCGCCGAACTCTCTCTACGAACGAGAAAACAGCCAGAGTCCTTAAAGATTACGATTTTTGAGGAGAGTGCTGGTTTAAGGAGATACTGCTTGTTTTAGTCTGGAGCAGATGTTTCGGATTTATGAATATTGTTTATTGTATGGAGCTACTGCCAGATAAAATACAGAGAGAAGAGCATATAATCCACTAACTGGTGGACGTAAACCTCAACTTTCAGTGGCCATGGATAGATTAAAACAACTACCGAATGCCGATGGCGATTTCCCGAACGCCCCGATCTTCAACTTCAATGACGGTCAGGTCAAGTTCAACACCAACTGGGTCAGCAATGCGAATTCGAACTACGGGTCGGCCTCTGGTTCGGTGGTCGTGTCGAAGTCTCTTCTTCAAAGGTAAAAAAGCATCTAAATAAGATGCTTTTTTGCTATAATGATTTTATCCATCCACCTAGCATTTTGCCAATCTCATTAACAATTTTTTCAATTCGCAAATATTTTTTATCATCTATTGCCTTGTTTTCCCTTAGTAATCTAATAAATATTCTTGCAATATTTAATTTTAAACTAACATTTTTTAGTATTGGACTTTTTTCGTTTCTTGGTAGTTGAGCGGCTAATAAAATGCCCTCAATTATATCTAAAATAATCCTTTCACAACGCTCAAAAGTCGTAAATCTTTCATGCTTAGGTATTACTTTTCTAAAATCATGAAGAGTTTTATACAGCTCATAGGATTTTTTGCAAATTGGTATTTCTAATGTATCCATTATAATTATATGAAGACTTGTAAGAATATATTTAATCAAATAATATCTCCTGAAAATTTATTAATTTCGTGGGATGAATTTAAAAAGGGAAAGGGGAGTAAGGAGGATGTAATGAAATTTGAGTGGAATTTGGAGGATAATATTTTTAAATTACACCATGAGCTAGTCAGTAAAAATTATAAACATTGTGAATATACTTCTTTCCATATTCATGATCCAAAAAGGAGGCATATTCACAAAGCGAGTGTCAGGGATCGTGTCTTACATCACGCTATATTTAGAGTACTAAATCCGATTTTTGAGCCGTCATTTATTCATACTTCATTTTCTTGCCGTGTTGATAAGGGGACTCACAAGGGCATAACCGCTTTATCACAAATGTTGAATAAAGTCAGTCAAAATAATACACAAAAATGCTTCGCCTTAAAATGTGATGTAAAAAAATTCTTTGATACAGTTCATCATGGGATATTAAGAAATATTATTTCAAAACGAATTAAGGACAATAATGCTCTTTGGCTTTTAGAGGAAATAATCGAGAGCTATATTACTAAATATTCAAATTTGTTTGATAGGAGGGGTATTCCGATTGGAAATCTTACCTCACAATTGTTTGCTAATATATACATGAATGAATTTGATCAATTTATTAAGAGCGATTTAAGAATAAAGCACTATGTTAGATATACTGATGACTTTGTAATAGTGTCTCAGGATGAAAAATATTTGATTAATTTAGCTAAAGTACTAAACTTTATTTTGCAAACTAGGCTAGACTTAAAATTGCATCCAAGTAAGGTGTGGGTTAGAAAATACAGTCAAGGTATTGATTTTCTAGGTTCTGTTATTGTGCCTCATTACAAACTACCAAGAGCCAAGACAAAGCAACGTATTTTTAGAAAAACCAAGCAGAAATTAAAGGAGTTTAATGGAGATAAGATTTCCGAAAATACATTAAATCAGACCTTGCAATCATATTTGGGTGTTCTTACTCACACAAGCTCTTTTAAGGTAAGTGAACAATTGAAAAATCAATACTTTTTCGGCATTAATTAGTCGTTGCGCTTCTTTTTCTGAATGATATAATCTTCATCTATATTAGACAGATCTTTAGCCAATTTACTCATATGCCGACAATCTCTTTTTAGTGCTTTTAAATTTTCTTCTTTGTTATAAATAATATCCTTAATACTCCTGCATAATGAATTAAGTGCATTGGATAAAGTAATAAAATACTCTTTTTTAGAAATGAATCCTCGAATTTTAGTTTTTCTTGACATTTAATATTTGCTAATAGCAAATAAATTTAAATACAAAAAAGGCCTTCCCAGTACTAGCGACAACTCCTTTCGAAATTGCCCTGCCCTCCTTTCGGAAAACAGACCCCTAAACAAAGAGTGCTAGCCTGTAGAAGGCCATCTCTATTGTTTAGGGGAATTTTATATTTCACCATGCCTAATTGTCATTTCAATTAAGTTTAGGTATTGTTGAGAAGTTTATTTTATATAATTTATTTGATATTAATTTAATTAATTATATTATTAATATTACATTTTTTAATTAAAAAAACAAGATGATGATATTGAATAATGATAAAATATTATTAACAAATAATATTTTATCAGAGGTGTTGACTTTATTTTTCAATTTGATATAAGATTATAATATACAAACAATCGAATATGGATTTATAAAACCTAACCCAGAAATGGTATGGTTTTAAAATCTCAATCCCAAAAGACATAAGAACGGCTTTCTAGCTGGTATCCTGTCTTTTGGGTCAATTCTGAGAAATCGGGATTGGGATTCATCGCTTCGGCGGTGGGTTCGCCACTGGGAAGCCTTTTTTGTATGGAGTTTTCAGTGGCACTTAATTAAATGATTACACACCGCTTAAGATAATCCATATGAATTCAAGACAACAAAAAATCAACAAAAGCATAGTTGATGAAAATTATTTTAAAAATATGTCAGAGAGCTTTGAGTTGCTAGCAATAGCAAACTCAAAAGCTCTTGA
>JADHVC010000031.1 GCA_016784175.1 Patescibacteria group bacterium
TTTTGTTGAGCCAAAAGAAACTATCGAGGATATATTAGTTAAGGTTTCTACACCAGAAATTATTAAACCACATTTAGTGAGTGGAGCTGTCTCAGTTAGGGCAGGACGTAAAGTAATTAGCAAGTACGTAAATGCACTTGATGTCGAAAAGGACATAATTAAGACAACAACTGGCAATTCTGTTCAGTTTATGGTTAGAATGGATGAGCCAATAAGAAGTATCAAAGGTTTAGTGGTATTCAAGTCCAGAAAGCCTGTTGAGTTTTCTCAAAAATCATCGTTTAAGTCTTTCTTAACTTCGTTCTTTACTATCGAACCAACTTCAGCTAAACTAGCAGACGAAGATGTGGAAGGTGGTTTTGAAGTATCAGAGTTTGACTATAACGATCTTCATAATGATGGAACATATTCGGCTAAGGTTCTAGCACCAATTGTTGTAGGTGAATATGACTTGGTGACTAAAGTGAACTTTGAGGATACAACTATCCCAGAAAAAGAAATTCGATTTGCAGTTTCTGTTAACCAACAAGGTTTTGTTTACTTTACTGATGATGACAAGGAAATACCAGTTACTCCAGCTACCGTGTCTCTTTTTTGGATGAATCCTACTACGAACCAATACGAGCTTTGGTCTGGTGAGGAGCGTCTTCAATCAAATCCACAGGTCACAGATTACAAAGGTATTTACTCGTTTTTCCCACCAGCCGGTAGTTATTATCTTGAAGTAGAGTCACCATACTACAAAAAATATAGGAGTAAGAATTTTACGATTAACGAAGGTGACGGGGTATATGAAAAAGTTGAGCTAAAAAGAAGTTATTGGTGGTTTAGAGTTCTGATGATGCAGATGCTCATAGGAGTCGCTTTAAGTGTTGTATTGTTTCACCAATTTAGAAAAGTTACACATCGAGTGATGAGATCGCGTTCAAAGAAGTAAAAGTAATCGCTTATATTATTATAAAATAATTTTGTTTTTATGAATAATGAACAATTAATATTAAATGAGTTAAAGAAAATTGATACTAGGCTCTCTTCACTAGAACAAGGTCAAACAAAACTAGAACAAGGCATAACGAGGCTTGAGTCAAGGGTTTCTTCAGTTGAACAAGGTCAAACAAAACTAGAACAAGGTCAAGCAAAGCTAGAACAAGGTCAAACAAAGCTAGAACAAGGTCAAACAAAACTAGAACAAGGTCAAACAAAGCTAGAACAAAAAATAGAGGATGAAATTGGAGCGCTTGCAAGAATGACTCAAAATGGCTTCGATGAACAGAGGAAGGAATTTAAAGATGACATCTTTAAATTTAAGGTTGAATTAGAGCATAAAATTGAAGCAGTTGAGGAAAAAGCAAAGGAATATAGAGATGAAGTTATAAGCTTATTAGTAAATGACGCTGTAGAAATTCAAAATGCTAAAAATTATCAAGCTATCAATATTTCTGTTCATGACAAATTAAAAAAAAATATTGATGATCATGAGACAAGAATCAAAGTTCTAGAGCATGAATGTGTTTAAAAAACAAGATATTAAATATTAAACCCAAGTCTTACCATCTAAAAAGTTTTCTGTTTTCGCAGATGGCTTTTTTAGTTTATGCACAATTATTCCTCGCTAAATTATGCTAGACTTATATATATAATTTAGTTAAATTCAAATGAAGAATTTAGCTTATAAATATTGAGTATTAATGGCACTAAACACCAATCAGAAGATCGCTTTAACAGGGCTATCCGTAGTTACTGTGTTTATTGTGGCTATGTGGGTTGTTGACCTAAAGCAAGCCATTAACGCCCCCTTTGCAAAATACGAACAAAACGAAGCTGAAATTATTCCAACCCCACCATCTGTTGAGCAAGACCTGTTTGCTAGTGGTAACAATATTGCAACAGGCAGTACTATTGACACCGACGGTGATGGGCTAAGCGACTGGGACGAGCTAAACACCTACTTAACCTCGCCTTACCTAGAAGACACAGACAGCGATGGAATTTATGACGGCGATGAAGTGTATGGTGGAGGCGACCCGAATTGCATGAGGAGTAATTGTGCAGGGAACGAACTCGAGTCTTATTCTTACACAAATGAAAACGCCATTGATCCTACAGTTGTTGCCAGCGAAGTTCCAGTGTATCCGGGTGGTGTCGGTCAAGTGCCAACAAGCCCATTCGACGGTGCGTCGACCAACGAAGCTAGTATGGTTGAGTTAATGCAGGGTAACGCTGACCCAGCGAGCATAAGGCAATTATTACTTGAGTCTGGGGTTGATAAAACAATGTTAAGCCAAATAAGTGACCAGGAACTAATGAGTGTTTATAAAGAAGTTTTGGTCGATAGTTTGCCAAAATAATGCAGATATAGTGAGCAGTTACAAAATAAGTTCCTAAATTTAAAAAAAATTAATGTTTTTCCAAAAATCAAACAATAATATAAAAAACGGTCAGACAGGTTTTGCTAAAACAAAATCATATGTGGCTGTTTTTTTAATTATTTGTTTTGCAGTTGGGTTGGGCGCACCGGTTGGGGTAAGAGCTGATAGTGTTACTGATTCTTTTGTAAATGCAGGCATGCTTCCTCCTACTCCTGCTGTTAATACCGCAGATGCAGCTACTGGAGCCAACACGCAAGGCGACTGGATGGCTACGGTGAAAGGTTTTTTGAAAGAAGAAGTTTGGGATAAAATGGTATTAGATTGGAATAAAGCTTGGTCAACTGCTTTAAATAAAGCAATGACAAATGCTGTTAATAAAATTGCCTATGATGCGGCGACTTATATTGGCTCTGGTGGAAAAGGTCAAAACCCTATGTTTATTCGGGAGGGTTGGGGTGAATACATGTCAAACTTAGGTGATGAAGCTTTTGGGGATTTTGTAGAAGGGCTTGGTAAAGACTTTCCTATTAACCTTTGTAATCCAAGCATTGGTGTAAAAATGAAAATCGGTTTAGGTTTACAGGCTCAAACAAGACCAAAAGCGCCTGCTTGTACTTTTAAAAAGATGGCTGCTAATTGGGAAAAGAGCCTTGATAGTGCTAATTTCTTAAACAATTTTCGGGATTATTTTGACCCAACCTCAAACGACGTAGGTGTGGCTTTTACTCTACATGTTGAAGCAAAAAAAGTAGTGTTAGAAAAAAAAGAAGCAGGAAAGTTATTTAGAATTGGTTATAATAATTGGGTAGATGTAGATGGATTTGATGATGTGCTAGATGGTCCACCTAATGATCAAGAAAGAGTGATAGATCAAGCATCTCATATACTATCAGGTAATATAGGTAACTGGACTGGTAACGCTTTAATTGACGCAGCGAATGTGTTTTTAAACCAACTAGCTATTACTCTGTTTAATCGATTGATAGCGAAAATTGGCGCTGGTGGTGCGAATACAACTTCACCACATCCGGGTATTTCTTGGTTAGATGACTATGATTCACAGGGTCCAAGATCAGATATATCTGGTACAAGAGAATATCTAAATGAAATCATTCAACCTAATTTTACTGTTCGTGGTGACTATGAGGTCTTGTCAAATTTAACAATTTGCCCTGACCCAACTAAAGCTGGTCCTACTGAGTGTGTTATAACAGACAATATGCAACAAGCAATTACGGA
This sequence comes from Patescibacteria group bacterium, assembly GCA_016784175.1. Classification (GTDB taxonomy): domain Bacteria; phylum Patescibacteriota; class Patescibacteriia; order Patescibacteriales; family BS150m-G62; genus BS150m-G62. Next base: position 3,609 of record JADHVC010000031.1, read on the forward strand.
ACGAAAAACGGTTGGCGAGGCTTTAGAAGTAGGTTATTTAAACCCTAATGGTACTTTTGGTTTTGTATCTGGCGATATTGAGCCTTCGTATAAAGAGGGTTATCCTTACCGTTCGATGATAATCTTGCGTAAATTTAGAATATTACCGGTTGGTTGGGAATTAGCCGCAGAGAATATTAAAAACAATAAACGAACATCTTTTAGTCTTAAAGATATGGTCGATTGTTTTGATGAAAATGATAGTGGCTACCAAGGTTATTTCGAAGATTGGTGTGAAGGTTTAGTCGACCCGGATTGGGTATTAAAGGCCCCTCTTAATTATTGTAAGTTGGAAGGTCCAGGGCCTCAAATTATTGCTGATCGAATAATCGGTCGAGGTACTGATTCTTCAAGACAGATAACAAGAAACGACAATTATTGTGCAGATGAACAGGCTTGTATTAAAGAACTTGATGATGGGTCTTGTCAGGCTTATGGGTATTGTGTTGAAGAACGCAGAACTTGGAACTTTGATGCTGAAAGTTGTGAGCCTACCTTTAATAGTTGTAAGTCATTTAAAAAACCAGGTGGCTATTTTGTAAGTTATTTAACTAATACTCTTGAGTCTTGTAATATAAATGCAGTTGGTTGTAAAGAATATGAGACCATTGGTGTTTATGATGCTGAGGAACAAATTGTTAACTGGAATGACCGCAGTCCAATATTTTTAAACCAAAATATACAATCTTGTACCGAAGACGCAGAAGGTTGTCATGAGTTTATAAGAAACCCTGGCAAATATAATGAAGAAGTGGTGTATCAAAAATTATTGCCTAATTATTTAGCCAGTACTTGCTACAAAGGAGGCGGTGATGGCATACCTGTTAATGAGTATTATAATTACAAGGAAGATCTAGACTCAATAACCGATTCGATTTGCAAAGAGTATGTAAGAAAATGTAATGAGGTTGAAGTTGGTTGTGAATTATACACAGATGTAGCAAGAGACGAAAAAATACCAGCTAAAGTTGTAGAGCAGAATTATTGTCCAGTGGAGTGCGTTGGCTTTGATGAATATATTCAAAAACCTACCCACTTTGAATCTAAAGCTTTGGCAAGTTTTGTACCTGCATATGCATCAACTTGCAGTCTTGATATGGTTGGGTGCGATGAATTCACAAACCTAGATGAAATCGTTGGTGGTGGTGAAGATAGAGAGTATTATGTTGAATTAAAGCAATGTGTAAACCCTGAAGAACCAGAAGGTGCAAATTGTTCAAGTTTTTATCTTTGGGAACAATTATCTAGTGGTCCTCAATTAAGAGTATTTAATCTTAAGGCGGAAAGTGGTGGAGCACCAGCAACAATAGACAACCTCGGTTTATGCGAGTCTGTTTATAATCTTCCTCTAACTGACCCAAACTATAATCCTGATTGTCGTGAATTTTTAGATGTTATGGGCAAGAAACACTATCGTTTATTATCACAAACTATTACTTGTTCGCAAGATTGTCACACATATCGTCGAAGTGAAAAGAATATTTTACTTGCAAGTGAATTTAGTGATACTGATTTTATAAACTTAAAGGATTGTAGTAAGTCCGCTTCAAAAGACCTACAAGAATGTAAGTTGAATATTGAAAGTGGAGTTAGGTGTGTTAACGGTGGTTTTTGGAGTCCTTCTCAAGGATCGTGTCTTTATAGGGCTATCCCAGGTGAGGGTAAAACTTGTAACGCTGCGAGTGTAAGTTGTCGGGAGTATTCAGGTACACAAGCTGCAAATGTAAAAAATATATACAATAATGATTTTGAAGGTGTTTTGGGTCAGGAATGGCAAAGAGGAATATTGAAACCAATTGCTATATTGAAGGATGGTCAATCTTTGTATGATGAAAGACAAGTAAGTTTAGTGCTAGACGAACAACTGTCTATTGGACAATCTTATATTTTATCTTTTTATATTAAGCCAGAAAGCAGTAGTCCAGATATTAAGGTTGTAATCGATGATATTGGTAACACTAGTGAATATCAATTAAGTGCATCAGAAAATTTGGTAAAGGGTGAGTGGCAAAGATATGACTTGGCTTTTGAGTTAACAAAAGAGCAAGTAGAGTCTATTGCAGAGCAAAAAATATCTATCCAATATTTAGCTAATACTACAGCAGGTCTATATGTTGATAATATTCAATTATCTAAGGTGTTGGACCAATACCATGTACTAAAGAACTCGTTTAATGTTCCTGATATTTGTCATCAAGAATGGTGGAAGTTGCAATCATCAGAGTATCCACTTTCTTCATATCCATATCCAAATTATTCTTTAGGTTGTCGTGAATATACTGACAGGAGCGGTGCAGTTAAATATCTAAAAGAGTTTGATGAGATCTGCCAAGAAACAGCCGTTGGTTGTGAATCAATGGTTGATACTTACAATCTATCATCAACAGATGCGTCAATGATTTGGAATGATAATAATAAAGATGGTGTTTGTGGTCGTGCAGAAAGAAGTTGCGCTCAAGTGGCTGCAAATAACTATACTTATGTAGTCTATGATCCTGAAAAAATGTGTAATGATCTTGATAAAGGTTGTGAGCGTTTGGGACTAAGAGCTGATATTTCAGACAAGCAATTTTATACCGATACGTATTTAAGGAATAACCCAGATTTATATAACCAAACACTTTGCTCGGCTGATGATATTGGTTGCGAGAGCTGGATCGGCGACGATAGTAGTACTTTTTTCTATAAAGACCCTCAGACCAATGTATGTGAGTGGCGTGATGGAGTGAATGGATCATCTTGGTATAAAAAAAGCGTCAAGAGATGTCAGAGTGGAGATGATAAAGATAATATTTGTCGAACAAACAATGATTGTCGAAATGAAAATTTAGGTATTGCATGTTCGAATATTGTTGCATGTGATGTTGGGAGTTGTGTAAATGGAACTTGTCAAAGTAAAATTGAATGTGTACTGGATAATACTGATGATTTGTGCGAAACGGATGTTTTAGCACCAAAGACTTTTGGTGAAGGGGGGTATGGTTCGCGAGTAGAGCAACCTGAGCAAGGTGCTGGTTGGGCTGGTCTTTGTCCTCTCGATGAATCTGGTTGCACTGAATATGTTGACCAGTCTTCTCAATTTAATTCTAATCTGATATTTAATCCAAAAGCCGAGGTTATTTCTGGTGTTGAGTATGCAGGGTGGGATGATCGAGGAAATTTAATATCTCAAGATATTAATGTCGATCCATTTACGATTTATTTGGCTACTGGCCTACAACGCATCGAATGTAGTGGCGATCTTTGGGAATTTAAGTCTTTGGATGATAATAATGAACCTTTTAATAAGCTATTGAAATTTGAATTGGGTGATGTAATGGAAATTAATGTGGCCAATACTTTGCGTTTTTACACTAGTAGTGAGGCGGTAAAATGTACGGTGACAAAAAGTAAATCACCAAAAGTAGAGACTATTGTTCGCGAACTAGCAGTTGAATATAGAAAGGCCGATAAACTTGATAGAGAGTTTTGTGATGGTATAGTTGATTTTGATAAAGGATGTGTATTGTTTAATGAAAGATCTTGGATTGGTGATAGTGTAAATGAGATGATATTTGATGGTGATAGTTCTATTGATGGAAAAGCCCCAGCAGTATGCAATGGTGCAAATAAAGTTAATTGTGATTCAAACGCAATCATTCATGTAAGTCCTAATAGAGTTTGTGGTGAGTGGTTGGCTTGTCGATCAAAAGCAGAGGTTGAAAACAGTTCCGGCGAAATGGAAACGGTTTGTTTGGATGTTGGAGCTTGCAGTAGTATGGATGAAAATGGAAATTGCGATAATTTTGTAATTAAAGAGTCTGTAAATCAACAATTAATCAATGTAAAATCGCAATTAAACGCTCTTTCTGGATATTCAAAAGTCGGTTATACAGCTTCCACGTTAATTAACGACTATTACTTATTAGGTGCAATGGACCAAGTGGGAGAGTTGGCGTTTGTATCAAATGGAGATTTTGAATTATACGGATATAATAAGTATCCGATCGGTTGGATTTTGGGTAATCAAACAGCGGCTGGAGAGGCATGGAACAAGAATATTTTTTCGGTTGTAAGTAGCCATGTTCAGGCAAGTGAAGTGGAGAAAATTGGCTATGCGCCAAGCGGTAATGCATTTTTAAAACTCGGTTCAACACATAGCACTGTTTCGGAATTAATTGATGTTGAGCCGAATACGGATTATGTATTAACCGGTTATGTTAATACGCAAAATTTGCAAACAGGCAATGTACAAATCAGGGTGTTGGATAGAAGTGGTAACAATTTATTAATCATTAATCAGCCAATAGGAATGCCATGGTCATTTAAAGTTGCGAAATTTACAACGCTTAGTAATACTTCACAAATTAAAATTAAGTTATCGGCGCAATACGCCCCTAAGGGTAATTTCTATTTTGATAATATTCAATTAAGACCAGCACTTGCGTCGCGTGATAATTGGTTTACACCGCAGACTTGTCGGCTTTATCCGGAAAGCGACGCTTTGTCTTGCGACTATTTTGAGGATTCTGGAACACGGCAAAAAGGACTTTATGGGTATTGCTTAGAATATGATCGTGCACCAGGTGATTCCAACTCTTGCTTGCTATGGTATCCGATTGATCGTGTCATGGGTGATTGGATTGATGAGGGGGCGGGGTATAATGGCAAATATCCGGTGCATTACTGTACTCAATTTAAAAGTGGTGTAGTTGTTGAAGCTAGACTAACAGAAATGATTGTTTCAGATTGCGTTTGTGGTGATAGTGGAGAGCCTTCCATAAACCTTGATGGAACAACTGGGTCAAGTATTCCGCCAGGTTATAAAATTACAAAAAAAGTGTGTAATAAGAGCTGTGGTGGTGGTACTTGGGGTGGTGATAATGAGACAGCTTATATAAAATATTTAACGCCTACTGGTTCTGATATTGCATATGGCGGGAAGAATTATAATTGGTATGAGTATAATGGCGATTTGGCAAGTTTTTCGTCTTCGTGGGGTGGTAATTGGGATGAGGGAGACAAGGGGCTAAAATTATATTACGATAAAGGATTGCATGAGCAAGAAGAGCTAATATGTGAACAAATTGTTAATACAGTTTCTTCAAGTGGTCAAAATAAAGCTTGGTTGGGAAATGTTTACGAAGGCTCATCGTACAAGGTGATTGGCTTGGGTTACCAGTATTCTGCTGAAAACGATGTTTTTGGATCGGTGCTACCACCTTATACATTAGGCAAAGTCAACGAATGGGACGGTTCCACTAAAGATGGTAATCAACCATTACCATTGTTTGTTGCAAATAGCACTGGTGTTAATGCAGGATTTCCGCATAGATGCGTAGGAGATTATTGTAATTATTTTGGTTTGTGTAGTAAAACACGAAAAATATGTTATAAGCCATATAGTGGTACAAAATACATGTGTGATGTTGACGAGTCTTGTGGAGACTTCCCAACGGGTCAAGTAACAGATCGTATTAAACGGCTTTTCGCACAATCATATGGTAGCTGGACATGGAACGGAAGTAATTATGAACAAATAGATGATGTTTCTTGGTCGTCACCGACAAGTAAATGTTCCGGCGGGGTGCGTCCGAGTTATAGCTCAAGTTCAAGCGCGGACTATTGTGCTGTTTTGCCGACGATTTCAAACATTAAAGTTAATGACAGCGCTGAAAGCATTGTTTTATCTACTGAAACGCAAATGGTAAATTTAACCTTTAATACGGATGTAGATGAAAATCAAATGCCGATGGTAATGATGTCAATTGGTTGGGGTGATGGCGAGGTGAGTGTTGTAACGGGCACTAGTATGCGCGATATGGCAGGGGATAAACAGCATTCTTTTTACCATCTTTATGGTTATTGGGATTTAAAAAGTAAAGTAGCTGAAGGTGTTGCGGGCATTGATTGTAGTAGTGTAGCTGGGCAGTGTAGCGTTAAACCCAAAGTTAAAATCAAAGATAATTGGGGATGGTGTAATGGAGGCACGAGCATGAATGATTGTGATCAATGGGAAGAGTTTGACGGTGGTATTACCGTTTATGAAAAATAGAAAAGGAGGTATTTTTTTGTCATTCCGAACGCCAGTGAGGAATCCCTTCAAAATGACTAGATACCGTGTCAAGCACGGTATGACAGAAAAAAAAACAAGGTTTGTTGACTACTACCACTTGTATGTCATATTTTTTATTTAAATTATATTATAATTAACCTATGCATAAGATTTTCTCTAATTTAGAAAATAGTAAAACATCACTTTTGTGGTTTATAATTTCTTTTTTTGCGATTATAGCTGTTCGGAATTTTGCGGAGATATTTTCTGACAATTCTAATTATGGACAGTTTACTCATTATTTTTTGTTTTATATTTCAATATTATTAAGTGCATTAGTTCTTTTTAAATTATTTACTAAAGAAAGTATAACTAAGCTTTTAAAAGTTTTGCTCGCTTTTTGCGTTATTATAATAAGTCCGCCAGTAATTGATTTATTGTTGAGCTCCGGCAAAGGATATAATATTAGTTATATTTTTTATAACGATCATCTTATTAACGATTATCTTTTATTCTTTGGAGAGTGGAGTGGCATAGGCATTACACCAGGAATGAGAATTGAGATTTTTCTTTTTTTCCTTTTTTCTTTTTTTTATATTTTTTATAAAACTAAAAAAGTAAGGAAAAGCTTTCTATTTTGTTTATGTTTTTATAGTTTAGTGTTTTTTTATTTTGCTCTTCCAGCATTTTTAGAAATCTTTTTTAAATTTTTAATTTTCCCAACAATCAGTTTAATAAAAGTTTATAATAATGAAATGTACATTCTTTTTTATTTAATTTTAATTTTTCCAACGTCACTAGTTATTTTTTATCTTCATAATAAAAATTATTTTATAGCTTTAATGAAAGACGCTCGCTGGCTTAGAATAGTGTATTATGTTTTTATGTTTGTTTTTGGCGCTTTCTTTGCTAAATCAAATTTTGAGTATAGTGCTAATGATGTAGCGAATTTAACACTTTTTCTTAAAATTATTGTAGTAATAATCGCTATATTTTTAGCTTGGATATTTTCTTTAATAATTAATAATATAACAGATCAAGATATTGATAAAATTTCTAATCAAGAAAGGCCTTTAATTAAGAAAACAATTGATTTATTGGATTATTATAAAATTTGCGCGGTAGCTGGTGTTTTAGCTTTAATGTATTCTTTCGCAGTAGACTTAGCTGCTTTTTACTCTATAATATTGTTTATGGGAGTTTATTTTCTCTATTCAGCTCCGCCTTTTCGGTTTAAGCGTTTATTTTTTGTTTCTAAAATGGCTGTTTCTATTAATTCTTTAGTTATTTTTATGCTTGGATGGGCGCAGGTTGGCGGTTATTTATCAAATTTTCCAAAAGCGATTGCTGTTTATTTTATAATTTTTATTACAGCTATAATGAATTTTATTGATATTAAAGATTATGAAGGCGATAAAGCGAATAATATAAAAACTCTACCGGTCGTTTTGGGCATTAAGAAGAGTAAATTTTTAATCGGATGTTTTTTTGTGTTAGCTTATTATAAAATGCCAACTACGTTTAATTTGCATTCTGGTTTTACAAATTTATTTTTACTACTCGGAGTATTGCAATTTATTTTTATAAATAGAAAAAAATATAGCGAAATTCCTATTCTCTTAACTGGTTTTTTATCAATTTTGTTTTTAGTGATTGGTGTTGTGTTTTATTAAATCTTTTTACCATCTTTATGGTTATTGGGATTTAAAAAGTAAAGTAGCTCAAGGTGTTGCGGGCATTGATTGTAGTAGTGTAGCTGGGCAGTGTAGCGTTAAACCCAAAGTTAAAATTAAAGATAATTGGGGATGGTGCAATGGAGGCACGAGTATTAATGATTGTGACCAATGGGAGGAATTTAGTGGTAATATTATTATTAACGAATAATGTTGATAAATAATTTATACAGTATTTACCATTAGAGCTTTTAACCTTTTTTATATTTTTTGTGGTATACTTAATATACTTATTCGATGGAATTGTATAATGAATATATCGCAAGCAAAAATCAAATATATTGTTTTTATAATAATTGTCTTGGCTGTTGGGTTTTTTATGTTGCCAAAGGAATCTTTTTCGCGGTCAGATTCTGCTGATGTTATCGCTGTTAGGGTGATACCAAACCCGAATAACTATTCTGTTTCTACTTGGTATAAATTACAGGGGTTTAGTGGAAATCCAACACGATTAGAAGTCGATGGATACCAAGCACTTAAAGATGGAAATACAGTCTATGTTAATGGTGCTAATATTTTGGGTAAGTGTGAAGCTTCTTCTGCGACTATATGCTCAGGCAATAGTGATTGCCCTGGGGCAGATATCTGCAAGTTAGATACTTCTACTAAAATGTATACAAACATTTATGTTCTTGCACAAAATGTAGAAGCTGATCAAACAACAAGCCAAATATTTGACCAAATGGTAAAGCATTTTAAATTAAATGACAATAAAGACTTGGTGAGTTATGTTGGTTCTTGTACGCAATCCAAGCCAAAAGATTGTACTGACACCGGCAAGGAGTGTGTGGGTAAAGAATACTGTAAAAACAAGGAGTGTGTGGTTGATTGTGCGTATGACTCTGAGTGTTCCGTTGATTCATTTTGTACTTCAAAAAAAGCCGAGATCACTCGAGATACAAAAAGGTTGGGGGATTTAACCGATATTAATATAGCGCTAGAGAGATATAGACAAGCAAATGGACATTATCCAATACTTAGTTCTGGTACTTATGTTCCAAATATGACATTATCGACTTGGCCTAGTTGGCAGCAAACTTTTGCAAAGGAATTAGGACTTGATTCTTTGCCGATAGATCCAATTAATAAGTTGGGGAAATGTGATGATTCTTATGAAGGTTATAATAAAGAAAAACCTGCCGATCCAAAGACATGCTGGGATGATGTCAATAAAGTCTTTGCAGATAATTCTCCAAACGATCCAAAGCCAGAGCTAACCGCAGACAGTTATGCCTATGTTTATGTAACTGATCCAGAAGGTTTAAGGTTTGGAATAAGGTAAGTAATATAATTATTAGAAGTAATAATGAATAAAGTAATATTGATAATATTTAGCATAAGCATATTTTTAATTCCGAGGCCTACACTGGCTTATACGGTTTGTGCTATTTTGGAGTCTGGCTTTTCGGTTGGAACTTTGAACGAAGATTGTGCTGGTATTGGAGTCGCAAATAGCGCAGCAATAAAAGAAGAAGTTGCTAATAATGCTCCTCGATTTATTGGTTACAATTTACCACGCGGTAATATTGGGCAATCTTATACCGCTTATCTTCAAGCAGAAGATCCAGACCGCAATGAAGTTGCTTGGAGTATTAATATTGGTGGTAATAGTTGTACAAATAATATAAAATGTGGCTCAATTGGTGATACAAATTGCCAAGGTACATGGGCTAGTG
>JADHVC010000032.1 GCA_016784175.1 Patescibacteria group bacterium
CGCATATGGAATATGTAGTAATTTTTAGCACAATTTAACTTAAAAAATTTTATGTTTGAGTGAAGCGAGTTTAAAATTTTTGTTAAATTGTGCGTAAAAAATTGCCCAATATTCCATCCTAAGCGAAAAAGTGATGCAGACATAGTAAGCAGTTACGTTTTTCTTTGCATAAAATTTAGTAAAATAACCAAAATTCTATCCTAAGCGAAAAAGTGATGCAGGTATAGTGAGCAGTTACATGAAAAATACTTTACAAATTTATAAATTTAGGCTAAAGTATCTTTAGTTTTGGTCTTTTAAAATTTTAATATAAAAAAAAGGAGACGCTGGTGAAATTATTTTCAGGTGTGATTGACGGTATTGTTAAAGGAATCCCTAAATTAGGGAGTGATTTAGTTGTGCCGCCAGATTTACTTCAAGAGAGAAACTATGTGCACGGAAGTGGTAGTTTTGCACAAGGGAATCCTGGCGGTACAGATTCTTCGCGAGAACACCTTGTTCATTGGAATATGTTAGTTAAAGCTTTAGCTAAAGAACAAGAGGCGATATTGGCGCGCTACATGAATACCTTATGTAAAAGCCACTTAAGCGACTACAAGCATATTTTGCTTAATGTTTCTGATCTGTACAAAGTTGACCCAAGATTGGCTTTGGTGAGCGTTCGTGAGTTGGCTGATGTTGGAACGGAAGCTGAAAGTCAGGGGATAGACTGGTTTAATGAGATGCATCTTCACTCCACGCATTTACAAGTCTCTACATCTGCATTTGGTGTTGGAAGTATGCTTAGTAACACAAAAAGTTATTTAAGTTCGCTTGTAACCAAACGGCCAACAAGTGAAGGTTTGGCTGCCCTACTTGCAGAATACGACCAAATGAAAGAAGAGGATTCTTTACCAGAACGAGCTAACCCAATAGGCAGGTGGTCAGAAAGTTTAGAAACAAAAAGAAAGGAAGTGGAGGAAACAAAATGGTGGCAAGTTAGCAAATGGTTTAGCCAACTTTAAACAATACAAAGGAGAATTGCCATGTGGATATTTGAGATCGCTCAGTTGCTGTATAGAAAATTTGGTGGAATTGAAGGAGCTACTCGCGACATAAAAAATCTTGCGAGGCCTTTTGAACTTTTGATTAACTTTACGCTAATAATGTTGGTCATTGGTTTGTTTTTTTCTACTTATCCTTTTGGGTTTGAGTTTTTACCTCAATGGGACTTGAGTGGAATTAACTTGGTTTTGGCAATATTGCTTAATATCTTGCACATATTTATTTGGACAAAGCCAAGCGTATTACTAAAGCTTGCTGGTGTAGCATTTATCGGATCGAAGATTGATTCTGACAAAGGTTTCACTGATTATGTGGGGATAATAAAAAAGGCGATTTCTGCCTTTATGCTTTACATAACTATGTTTTTGATAATGGCTGCGGTTGTGCCATTCAGAAATCATCCATCTTCGATAATCAGTGTTATTGCTGGATCGTTTGGTTTCTATTGGTTGTATGTACGAGATAAAGAGAATTTAAGCTATGTCGCTAGTGTTTTGCTTTGGGCAATACATAAATTACCATTTATGCTTATTGTAGGAAGTTTACTTGCGCTTATTCCTGAGGCATATTTCTTAACAATTGAAAATGCAATTGGCTTTAACCCTCACCCGAGTAAACTACTAAGGCTAACGATGCCTCAGCGAATCGAGGCTGAAATTAGTGCTATTGCCGCAAACTTAAAAAAACAAGAATATGAAGAATTGCTTATGCAAATAACGGCTTATCGAAAAAGACAGGATGGTGGCGATTATTTAACCGAGCTTGAGTTGGCAGAATATCAATCGTTAATTCTAAAACTTCAGGGTTTAAACGCTAAGTATGCAAAAAGTACAATCTCAAGCGAGCCAATTACAAAAAAAGAAAAACCGATTCATTATTACTACAAGGTTGATCCTTTGTTGGTTCGCAAAGTAAAAGGTAAAAGTTTTAGACTTCTTGATTTTACAGAGCTAGTCAGAGAAGAGCAGTTGAAGCTTGGAGATAGGCTTGCATTTATTCCAGATAGTATTTTTTTTGAGTATGCAATATCACGAAAGAGTTCGGATGAAGTTAAATTGATGACTGGCAGCTACTATAAGACTTATAGTCAAGAAGATGTTGGTTTGGGTGATTGGAGAGTGGCTTTACCTCAAGGAGAGGAACTTACATTTGAGGTTCAAAGACAGTATGTTAGTAATTGTACTTCAGATGGTTATTGTTTAAAGTTTGAGCGGACTATTACTGGAAATGGTAGTAAAGAAGTGATAGCGCTTAAGCCAGGTCAAGAGGTCAAGTCTGGAGATTCTTTTGACTTTTGGCCATTAAGCGGTAATTTTAAATATGAGTGGTCATTACATAGTGATAAATGGAAGACAGGGACTGGCAATCAAACAGATCAATTATCAATGTTTAGTAGTAATAATTCGCTTAATGATCCTCTATTTTCACCAGGCAATTACATTTTGGTAAGAATGGAGCATGGTAAGCGTTTGCGGGTTAGAGTATCTGGGCGTTTTCAAGAGAGTCAATATGCCGGTCAGGTTTTGCCTCAGATGCATTTTGGTAGTAATTAACTACTGGTTAATTCTTGGTAAAATAAAATAAATATTTTTGGAGCAGACGATTGTTTGCTCCTTTTTTTTGACTTTTGATAGTATTTTGGTACACTGAATATATGAAACATTCAACAAAAAAAATACTAGAATACTTTTCTCGAACAACAGAAGATGTATACTCTCAAAAAGAACTTGAAGCATTGCTTGAGTCTGGAAAGAAAATAAGAATTAAATTTGGTTTTGATATAACCGCACCATTTTTACATATTGGTCATGGAGTTAGTCTTTGGATGATACGCTATTTGCAGGAGCAAGGTCATAAAGCAGTATTGCTGGCTGGAGATTTTACAACTAGTATCGGAGACCCAACTGGTGAAGACAAGACAAGACCAGTAATTTCGGAAGAAGTTATTCAAGCAAATGCTGAAAAATATTTAGAACAGGTAAAAATGATCTTACTAGATGATCCTGAAGTATTTGAGTTGCATTGGAATTCTGATTGGTATAGCAAAATGCCACTTTCCTTTTTTATAAATCTTCTCTCAAAAGTAACACACGCTAATTTAATATCGCGTGATATGTTTCGAGAAAGAATAAAAAATAGCAATGAAATTCATATGCACGAGATGCTTTATCCTATTTTACAGGGCTATGACTCGGTTGAGTTAAAATCAGACTTAACGATTATCGGCTCAGATCAATTGTTCAACGAAAACATGGGCCGACTTTATCAAGAAAAATCTAACCAAAAACCACAGGTAATAATTACTGTTAAATTATTACCAGGTTTAGATGGGCAAGGGAAAATGTCTAAGAGTAAGAATAATTATATTGGCTTGGGACATTCTTCACGTGATAAGTTTGGGTTGACAATGACATTACCAGACAATCTAATAGTTGATTATCTTCGAATTTATACTGATGTACCGTTGGATGAAATAGAAAAAATGAAAGAAGTAGTTGTGGAAAATCCAATTCAAGCAAAAAAATTCTTGGCTAGCAAGATTGTTGAAAGGTATCATGGTGTAGACATTGCAGAAGAAGAGCAGGCTTGGTTTGAAGAGACTTTTAGTTCAAAGAAAGCACCGACTGATATTCCCAATATTGAGATTAAAGATGGTTTAACTTATTTCAATGTTCTGCAAGAATTTTATGGTGACGCGGAGAGTAATAGTAATATTAGGAGACTTTTTGAGCAGGGAGCGGTTAGCGTGAACGAAGAAAAGAAAAAAGAGCACAATGAAATATATAAGAAAAAGTTAGGCGATGTATTTAGGGTTGGAAAAAGAACATGGTTTAAAGTAAAATAAGTATTTAGGGGTTATTAAAAAAAAGCGCTTTAATCAAGGCGCTTTTTTTAATTAGATTGTTTTTTTTTGTTGCTTAGACCAAACTATATCTTATCATCTTTTCTACTGTTATTCCGCCTAAAATATCACTTACATTCTTTTTTTCTTCTTTAACAAATTCTTGTTTCACTAAGCATACTTCAGAATAATATTTATTAATTTTACCACCTAAAATACTTTCAATAATGTTTTCTGGTTTACCTTCTTTTTGCAATTGAACACGATATATCTCTTTTTCTTTATTTATTTCTTCGGTTGGGACTTCTTCTTGAGAAATATATTTTGGGTTAGCGGCTGCTATTTGCATAGCAATATCTTGTGCGACCTCAGAAGAGTCTTTTTTATCAAGTGCTACAAGTACTCCAATTCTGCCACCAGCATGAGAATAAGCTGCGATGGTGCCAGTAGATGTAATAGAGTCGTATTTTTCAACGCTGAGTTTTTCGCCAATTATTCCACTTAAACTTTCAAGATTTTCCTTAATGCTATTTCCGTCTTCCATTACAATGTTTAATAGCTCTTCTATGTTGCCTGGTTTATTAGCAATCGCTAAGTCAAGTGCTTTTTGCGCAAAGGCTTGAAATTGCTCATTTCTTGAGACAAAATCCGTTTCCGAATTAACTTGTAGAATGAATCCTTGGCTAGCATCATCGCTAACTGCTAACTTGATTACACCTTCTTTCGTCTCTCTGTCCCCTCTTTTAGCTGCTTTTAATATACCCTTTTTACGAAGAATTTCTAGTGCTACATTAATATCGCTATTTGCCTCGACTAGTGCTTTTTGACAGTCAACCATTCCAGCGCCTGATTGCTCACGTAATTTTTTGATTAATTCCATCATGAATTTAGAATCTATAACTTAGAATCTAAAAATTAGCGTCTAGATCCTAAAGAGTGAAGATTGTATTATTTAAGATTTTTTTAAAGCTTCTTTTATTCTATCACAAATTAACTTAAGTCCACGAGTAGAGTCGTCGTTAGCAGGGATAACATATTTTATCCCAGTTGGATTGGTGTTTGTATCACAAACCGCAATAACTGGAATTTTTAACATTACTGCTTCTTTTATTGTAGTTGCTTCTTTTTTAGCATCCCAAATGAATATCGCATCAGGAAGTTTATTTAAGAGAACTAAACCGCCCACTCTTGTTTCAAGCTTTTTAATTTCTTTATCAAAATCAAGTTGTTCTTTTTTTGTATATTTAGAAAGTTTTCCAGCCTCCTTCTTAGCCTGCAGGTCAATGAACTTTCTAGTTGATTTTTTTATTACCTCAAAATTTGTTAGAGTCCCGCCCATCCATTTTTCTGCTACATAAGGCATTTTTAGCGAAATCGCAAGTTCTTTTAGATCTGCCTTAGTTTGAGTTTTTGTGCTTACAAAAAGAATAGACTTATCTTCTCTGGCTAATCTAGCCATGTAGTCAAGCGCAATTTCTAGTAAGTCATGTGTAATGCTTAAATCTATAATATGAATGCCATTTCTCTGGGTAAAGATATAGGGTTTCATTTTTGGGTGCCATCTTGAAGTTCGATGACCAAAGTGAATACCAGCGCTCAGCATCTTATCCATTGAGCTTATTTTGTTTGTCATAATATTATTTCCTTTAATACTCTTACTTTGCCTCCCAAGAGGGAAGGAAAATGCAAAGTATGATAGATATTATTAATTTATAAACTAGCTTCTATTATATAAAATATTGATTAAATGTCAATATCATGCTAAGTATGGAATATATTTTCTCAATATTATGCTATAATTTAAGTATTAATCTATAAATCTCAAAAAATGCTTTATCTGTATATATTTTCAAGTGTAATTTTAGTTTCAGTGATATCGTTCGTGGGTGTCTTTACCATTTCTTTTGATGAAAAGAAAATTCGTTGGATTACTGCATATTTAGTAAGTTTGTCGGCTGGAACACTTCTTGGTGGCAGTTTTTTTCATATAATGCCAGAAGTAATAGAGAGTCAAGGAAATAAAATTATGGTTTGGGTTTGGTTGATTGTTGGAATATTAAGCTTTTTTATGTTGGAGAAAGTTATTAATTGGCGTCATTGTCATTTTCCAACCACCCACAATCATCCGCATCCGGTCGGTATTATGAATTTAGTGGGTGATGGATTTCATAATTTTATCGATGGTGTAATTATTGCTGGTGCCTACACAGTAGACATTAATCTTGGTATTGCAACAACTTTAGCTGTAATAACACATGAGATACCCCAAGAGATTGGTGATTTTGGTGTTTTGATTTATGCGGGTTATTCAAAGGTTAAAGCTTTGTTTTTTAATTTTCTCTCAGCTCTAGTTTCTTTATTGGGAGTCGCTGTTGTATTGTTTTTTAATATAACTCTTGAAAATATCTCATTATTCGTTCTGCCATTTGCTGCTGGTGGGTTTATATATATTGCTACAAGTGATTTGTTGCCAGAGCTAAAAAAGGAAAATAGGTTATGGCAATCTCTAGTTCAAATTTTTACTGTAATATTGGGCGTAGTTTTAATGTACTTCATTCGAGAATAAATAGAGCATATTCCATATGCGCTCAAAAATAATGCAGGTATAGTGAGCACTTACACTCTATAGTATAGACAATTTATCTAAAATATGTATAGATAAATCTATCTATTGATCTTTTACAATTAGGGAAGAGGAGTGATTCGTAATGTACAAAATTCATCATCTGGATGGCGCTCTTAATAATTGGGAAGATATGAACATGTTATTGCATGCTCTGGCTTTAGCTCAGGAGGCTTTGAATGGAAGGTCTATTGTATCCCCTCTTGATAGTTCGCTTTGTAATTGGTCGTCTTTTCGGCAATATTTATTAGACTCAAAGAAAAGTAATAGGTTCGTGCACGAGCAGTACATGTCGTCTAATGCAGAGTTAATTCAAAGATTTAATTTTCTTTGGGAAGTACCACATATCTTATATCAGTGGACTAAAAAGTCTCGTAGAGTGTATCATCTTGAAAATAGTGTACTTGATTTTTTAGAAGTGACTTCGCTTTGTGATTTAAAATGGGGGGGTGTTTATTTGCCTTTTGATTCGTATGCTATTACCCTGGAGCGACCATATCGGTTTATGAATGATATTGAAATTGATTGTATGCTTTTTTCAAGAATCAAGGAGGATGAATCTGATCCTGATGAAGAAGTTAGATATAATTTTCATTTATTTTCGAGAAAGGAATACGTAGGTTTAGATGATAGAACTAAGTATAGGTTGCGAAAATTGATAGAGGAAAAAAATTGGAAAGAAGTTTATAGATTTGCTTCAAAAAAATTGGAGACAATAGCGAGTAAAAAAAGAGCTATCTATCATGCAACATTCGATGAGGCAGAAGAGGTTTTAAGGGAGCATCGCGTTTGCGATGGATTGAAAGATGTGATGTTTAAAGATCGAGAGACGGATTCTCGTATTACTTTTTTAAAAGTAGATGTAACCGATGAATTTTGGAAAATGGTTAACTATTTTGCTAAATTATTTGCAGGCTTTTCGGTCTATTTAGAGTTAGGAATGCAAAATAATAACCAGAGCTTTTTTGAAAAACAAAGAGTAATCAAAAAAAAGAAAATACGAGAAGAAGCTAGTGTAAATGGTATAACTCAGGAAGGTGATGTTTGTTTTGTAAAAAGTTTGATCGAGATATCAAGTTTTGAAAAAAAAATACATGCTAATGGAGGTAAGGTTCCGGAAAACATAATTCCAAGAGCTATTCGTAAGGCAGCCGGTTATTATGTTATTCCGAGACATGTTCGTAGACCACCAGGTAAAGGTAACGACCCAACTTATCCTAAAATTGTGCATGTCAGACCTTATGAGGTGAATGTTGACAAATTGCCACCAGGGACGCTTCCAGGTGGATCATTAACAAAATATAAATAAAAAATTACCAACCCGCATTGGCTATAAGCCGATACGGGTTTTTTTTAGTGTATATAGTTGTGGAGTTTAGTTTATTAACAGACACTTTTTCTCGATCTATGGTATATTTAATACTGTATACTATATAAGTAATATCTAGAGTTAGTAGAATAAATATTAATGAGTAATAATCGTATATTTAAGCTCCATTTTTTATTTTTGTTATTGGCATTTCCACAAGTTGTAAATGCAGCTTTTAATACCTTTGAGTCAAGTAATGATGTTAATGTTATTGGAGTGACTGGCACTGGAGTTGTAGCGAATATGAAGATATTTGCAGGTTCGAGCGCTGAGAATTGGAGTATAAAAGATGGGAACTTTAATGTTCAGCTAAGTTCTGGCTCAAGTTTTTCTGTTGGTTCGAGTGATGCGTTGGTTAAAAGTTTTGAGTATACTTCTCCGGTTGGTGCAAAAACTTGTATTAATAATGCGATTGTTGGGTCAAGTAAGGCAACAATTGAAGGTGCTGGTATATTTAATATTATTCCAAGGAGTAGTATTTGTGATAACGATACAGATGGTGATGGGATACTTAATATTGATGATGTTGATATCGATGGTGATGGAGTATTAAATAATCAGGATAACGATATGGATGGTGATGGTATACCAAATGCGCAAGATGATGATATTGATGGTGACGGAACGCCAAATAGTATAGATAGTACTCCGAATGGACTTAGCTGTAGTTTGGTGAGTTACGCTGCATCGTATGATAATTCTTGTAATGTAACTAGTTGTAATCAAGGCTATGATTTGGTGAATGGGGCTTGTAAAAAAGAGACAAGCGGTGGCGGTGGCGGTGGCGGTGGCGGTGGCGGTGGCGGTGGTAGTGATACAGTAATATGGACACCTGCGCCCATCACTACTCAGCCAATACCAATCGGTCCAGTACTAGAGGACAAAGATGAGACAGTTACGCGATCATATGTTTTGCCAGATGGCACGACCTATGAAGTTGAATATACTGATCATATATTGAAGGGAATTATTGTAAGTACAGAGCTTACAGCAAATTTTAAGTTAAATGCTGATTATCAGAGTGCAATATCTCTTGAGCTATTAGCTCATAGTACATCACAAGTGCAAAACTTTACCTTGGAGATGCCTGCACGATTATTAAGTAGTCTACGAAATATTTATGGTGTTGGAGCTGATATTGTCGTTAAAATAACTTCAGAAAAAGCTAAGGATTATCAAAGACTGGATAGTGCTCGAGCGGGGATATATCTGATTGGTTTTGATGTTTTCAATGTCGATTTATTCGTTAATGGTAAAAGTGTTAAAAAATTACCAGAATTAATTAAGCTTATTTTTGATGTTGCTAGTATATCTAATAAGCAAGAATTACAAGTTTCATGGTTTAACGAAGAGAAGCAAGTTTGGGAGAAGAAAGATGAAGGTGGTAAGCTAATTAATAATAATCTAGTGATAGAAATTGATCATATAAGTAGTTTTGGTATTATGAGACCATTAAAAAAGGCTGATGCTGATTCTCAACTTCGTCAACTTTTAGCCGATGCTATAACTGTGCATGAAAGTGGTGAATCCTTGAATAAGATTTTGATTAGCAATGATGTAAGTGAGAATATTGATGGATATATTTATGGTATGGATTATTATACTAAGCCGTTAATAGGAAAAGAGAAAAATTTAAATCAAAATAGTATCTACTCGATAAATAATTTTATTGTGTACGGAACGAAAAGTACAAAAATCCTTGGTACAGGTGAGAGAGCAGGCGTTGTTAGTTCGTTCAAAAGTAGTTTTAGCGGAGTACCAGTTACACAAGAGGACTGGAATGATGTTTTAAAAATTGCTAATGGTCGTTGGCCTCAAGCTAGAAGTCAAGAATCGGAAGATAGGGCTACGCGAACATATAAAACAATCTACTTGAGTGATCCCAATAGAAACAATCCACATGATGATGCAGCCGTTACGATTATGGCTTATGGTTTAAGACCTGCTAATAGAAATTTAAATTCAGAAAAAAATGCAATTAAGATTTTTACAGCTATTTTTAAATATGATCCAAAGAGTGCATCCGATTGGGACGCTGTACGAGCTATTGCCTATAGTGGTGCAATGCGATAGGAACTTTATTAAAGTTTTGAATTAATAAATGCAAATAAAAAAACATAATTATATACTAGTCTGTCTCTTCCTTTGTTTTGCTTTGGTTAATATTGCTAGGGCAACTGATGTTGGAGAGAATATTGAAACGGAAGGTAATATGAATGTCGAGGGTACTTCTAGTTTAACTGGAAATACTGGTATCGCAACATCAAGCTTAGCGTATCCGTTAAGTGTTGGTAATGGTTTTTTTATTAATTTGAATGGCGATGTTACAAGCGCGAGTATAAAAACTGGGAATGTTGATGTAAGTGGTAACGTGGATATTAGTGGAACTTTGGGAGTGTTTGGTAAAACTACCTTTAGCAACGATCTTGTCGTAGGTAATATTTCTAATTTTAATAATAGCTCTAACTTAAATGACATTTATGCAGAGGGCAATCTAGAAGTCGATGGTAATATATATACGGGAGATATTGTTGCTAATAATTTAACTGTTTCAGGAATCTTTACTCAAAATAGTGATTTGAACATGAATGGAAGTAAAGTATTAAATATTGGTAATGTTAATACTAATTTTACAGCATCTGGCGGACTTAATTTAAAGGGAGATCTTATTATTAATACAAATAAATTTAGTATCATGAGTGATACTGGAAACACAGTAATAGCAGGAATTTTAAGCGTAAGTGACTCGACTGCTCTTAACGGTGGATTGACAATAGGTGATAATAAATTTGTTGTCGAGAGTGAAGGTGGTAATACAAATGTTGCTGGTACGTTGGATGTAGATGGTGCAGTAAATTTAGCTAGTGTTGGTGCTAGAACTAATGTTCGTGGCATTTTAGTAGTTGATGAATTAACGACGCTTGATGGAGGGTTAACAATGAATGATGGAAAATTCAGTGTAGCTAAAGATACTGGTGATACTTCTATTTTGGGAACTTTAAATGTTGGAGGCGGATATGGAGAGGGAGGTATGACTTATTCTAATGGTACTTTAAGTATAGATGGAGATTTGGTGGTCACTAGTGGTGAGAAATTTGTATCAGATGCTACTTTGTACACAGGCGATTATGAAATTAGTGATACTCTTAGGGTTGGTGTTGGACCTAAAGGTAATGATCAGGATTATTTGTTGATTGGTGGGAACGGTAAAATTTCAAATCAAACCGGTAGTGTGGTAATTGATGATAACCTAGATGTTATTGGTAGTTCTTTACTTAAGGGTAATTTGGAAGTCATTGATTCTCAAGGTGTTGCAAGATTTTCTGTGGCTGCTGGTACTGGTAATGTAACAGTGGGATCACTAGCATCGGGTGGGTCAGGGGATTTGAATGTTGGAGGAGATGCTGTTTTTGAGAATAACCTTAGACTTAAAAAATCTCTAAGTGTTGGGCCAGGCATGCGGATTGGAACTGATAATGCAATTAAGGTGTTTGCGAATGGTGCAACCTCAACGCTTGGGTCTATTGCCTTTAATTCAGACGGCTTATCTGTTGTAAGCGGAGATGTTGTTGCTGGCACTAAGCCTTTAACAATAACTAGTGCAAAGTTTAATCTAGATTCGGATGGCAATGTTACTTCCGGTAGTATTATTCCAAACACCCTTAGCAGGAACTTAGGTAGTTCGGAATTTCCATGGAAAGATTTGTGGGTATCTGGTGGAACTATATACATGGGTGCTATTAAACTACAGGAAGAAGATGGAGACTTGGCTTTAAATGGAACTGATGATAGTCCAGTTGGCATCGTTTTGACCGGAGATATGAATGTTGGAAATACATCTATCACGGGAACTCTTGATGTTACTGGTGCAACAACATTAAACGATATATTAACAGTGACAGAGGCAACAGACCCAAATATTTTAATTCAATCTTCGACAGACGACGGTCAATTAATGTTAGGTTATAATACAACTGGTGATTACGCAGCTTTCTCCACAAAAGACGGTGGTAGCTGGTATGGCGATACCATGGTGTTAAAAGCCGGCAACGTCGGCATCGGCACAACGAATCCAGGGGCGGAGTTGGATGTAGTTGGAGATACGATTATTACTGGTAACTTGTCAGTTGCAGACATTATTCCAAATACAACAGGCAGAAGTCTTGGTTCAGCAGCCTTTCCT
>JADHVC010000033.1 GCA_016784175.1 Patescibacteria group bacterium
GAATATTCTTTCCCTGCCTTTTTACGAGTATTTTGAATAATATACATATTAATTCACTAATTTATGTTAAATATGTTTTCATTATATCAAGTAATTATGCATACATCAATGTGGATAACTAACATAAAGTCGTGACTAGAATTTTAGCCAAAAAAATAGGTTCTCCACTAATATTACGAAAAACCTTATTTAAGATGCGTTTGATAAATATTTCTCTAGAATTAAAACAACTTGTTCCTTGCTTAGTCTCTTGTGTATTTGTTGATTGCTCATATATGTTTGGTTAAAAATTAAGAATTAACCAAATATTATGCCTTAATAATAAAACGCTGTAAACCAATTTAATTGTCAAAAAAGTCCACTTTTGAAAAATATTTTAGTCCACTTTTGAAAAACTGCTAACAAATTATTTTTTTTCAATTGACAAAAACAACATAAAGATTATAATAATATATAATTATTTCATTGCTCTTTTACAAATACTCAAACAAACATCAGGAGAACTAAAGTGAAAAATACCATAATTACACATAATCACCTCGCTATAATGAAAAAAGCAGCAATAAAGGCTGGGCAAATTGCATTAAACTTACGAGAATGTGCTATAAATATTGGAAAACACATAGGACAATCACCTACAGGTTCAGATAATTGGGATAATAAAGCATATTTATCAATGGCAGATTTAAGTTGCCAATCAAATATTTTACATATACTTGGTAAAGATTATAGGTATTGTGGTGTATATACAGAAGAACACTCAGATCAAGTTAATCAATTAATAAGTTACTTCTCCCACAAAAATTGTCTTATTAAAGATAAATACACTTTTATTATAGACCCAATAGATGGATCAAAAAATTATCTAAATAAAGGCTCAAAAAACGCTAATTATTTTGGAATATCAATTGCTCTTGCTTTTGGAAAAAATATTATTGCTGGGGTAATATATTATCCAGCTATTAATACACTGCTAGAAACGAGATTAAACTTTGGAACTTACATTAATAAACAAAGAATAATATTTAATCCAAGAGAAAAGATTTCACTTAATTCTCCAGTCAGGATAAGTTCTACCATGAAGCACTTTTACGACTATTTTCCGAACAATCAAAATTTTGGCGCATCATGTTACAACACACTTGCTCTACTTAGAGGAGTAATATTTGCCTATTTTGTAAAAAAAACAATGCTTCTTGATTTTAGCTGCATGGCACTCGCAATCACCGAGGCTGGAGGTTTTTGTGGTGATATACATTCAAAACCCATAAAAATAGCAGATATTATACGAGAAGAAAAAGGTGATCTTATTTTAGATAACTTCATATTATTAACATCATCTATAGATAACCACCGTCAATTAATTAGCCAAATTCAAAATAAAGCACCTTTTTCCTGCTAATATTTTTCATTACCCACACTCACAAAAAAAAACAAATACAACAATAACGGCGAAGTATACAATAACTTCGCCGCTTTTTTTTCAATCTATTTTACTTCAACATTAACCTATCTCTTCGTATACCCACCTCTACCAAATCCTCCACCACCGCCACTATTACCACCACTTCTATTAAATCCACCGCTCGTTCGTGGAGCATCACCACTCAGTCTACCACTAAATCCTCCACCACCGCCAGCAGATTTTCCTTTTTCACCTTTAAATAATTCTTCATTTCCCTCCAACCCTTTCATAGTTAAAGAAATTTGCCCTTTATCATTAATTTCTTTTACTTGTACATTAACAACATCCCCAATCTTCAGTATATCACCAACATTCTCAACTCTATATGGAGCTATTTCACTAACATGCACAAGTCCTTCATGCATAGCAGTAATTGCTACAAACGCTCCAAAACTTTCAACACGCACAACTTTACCAATTGCTTTTTCTCCTGGTAAATATTCCTTCACAAGCTCTTTAATATATTCAACCGCTTGCCTCACTCTTACAATATCAATTCCACCTACCATAACCATACCATTATCTTCAATATCTACAGTAACTTCAAACATTTCAATAATTTTATTTATCGTCTTGCCACCACCGCCAATAACTTCTCCAATTTTTGCTGGATTTATTTCAAACCCAACAATTTTTGGTGCATATTCACTAATCTCGTCTCTTGATTTTTCTATAGCAGTATCTAAGTTCTCAATTACCTTTATTACCCCCTCACATCCCTGTAGTAACGCTTTTTTTACAATTTCGAATGCAAGTCCATCCGTCTTAGTATCAAGCTGTATAGCCGTTATACCGTCTCTAGTTCCAGTAATCTTAAAATCCATTCCACCTTTTCCATCTTCCAAGTCTTGAATATCTGTAATAACCTCCCATTCACTCATATCATCATTACTTGCAAGTCCCATAGCAATACCACCAACCTTTTTTGTTAATGGAACTCCAGCATCCATTAATGCTAAAGTACTAGCACAAGTACTTGCCATACTACTAGAACCATTAGATCCAAGTGTTTCACTTACTACACGAATAGTATAAGGAAAATCTTCTAAACTTGGCAATACGGGTGCTAAAGCTTTTTCCGCTAATGCACCGTGACCAATTTCGCGTCTACCAATAGATCGCATTGGTTTAGCTTCCCCAACACTAAATGGTGGAAAATTATAATGGTGCATATAGCGTTTTTTTTCTTCACCCTCAATACCCTCCAACATTAAATAATTACCAGGTGATGCCAATGTTACAATACTCATTACTTGTGTTTCCCCACGAGAAAATAAACTTGAACCATGTACTCTAGGAAGAATCTTAACTTCTGAACTCAACTCTCTAATCTCATTAAGAACTCTACCATCAACCCTCTTTTTATTTTTAATAATTCCATTTGTCACTTCAGCTTCAACTCGCATTTCCACCAACTCACTTTTTACCCATTTCACTAAAGATTCTTCATATCCTAAACCAACTAAAAATAGAGTTAATTGTTTTTTTATCTCCTTTACAGCTAATTTTCTTTCAAATTTTGAATAATATTCTTTATTGAATAATATTCCTTGTATATTACTATCTAACCATTTATTAGTCTCATTTTTTATTCTATCTTTATCAACATTCACTTCTTTAATAATCTCAACCTCCTCTTTAATTTTACCAATATAATCTTTCTTAATTCCAAGAATAAATTCTAAAACACTTTGACTTTCACGAAATCCTTCTTGAATTGCTGTATACATATCTTCACTTGTTACTTCATTTGCTCCAGCCTCAATCATTATCACTTTCTCTTTTGTACTAGCAACTATTAAATCAAGATCACTCACTTTTCGTTCCGTATAAGTTGGATTATATATAAATTTTCCATCTACTCTCCCAACTCTTATGCCAGCAATTGGTCCGCGCCATTCAATCCCACTCATACTTAAAACTGCTGAAGCTGCTACCAAACCCAAAACATCAAAATCATTCTCCTTATCAGTTGATAAAACAGAAAGAATTACTTGAATGTCTTTTTTACCGGCCTGATTAAATAGCGGTCGTATACTTCTATCAACCATTCGACCTGCCAATACAGCTTCATCTGTTGGTCTCCCCTCACGCTTTACCCAACGAGATCCTTTAATAATTCCAGCTGCATATAATTTTTCTTCAAACTCCACCATTAGTGGAAAAAAATCAACTCCATCACGTTCACTTTCTGACTCAACAATAGTTGCAAGTATGACAGTCTCTCCATACTGCAAAGTTAAACTAGCAGTTGCTTGGCGAGCCATTTGACCACTTTTTATTACCAACTCTCTTCCGAGCCAGTTCATTTTATATTCTCGTTTTTCCATTTATATATATTGATCATTAAACAATAAAACTGGACTTATAAACCAGCACTATCTGTTTAATGATCAATTTATTAATTTAAATTTTTCTAAAAGAAGATTCCTAAATCAATTAGGGATATAAAAACATTACCACAATTCACTTTTTTTGCAAATAAAAAAGGTTAGTATTCTCTAACTAACCATAATTATTGCTAAAACAGTTTTAGTACATAGACTTTAAGACAATAAAATACAAAAAAAAACACAACCAACCACATAAATAACCACACTTCTCCACAACGCAATGTTTTATGCCTTCCGATATTTTTTTCAAGTTTAATAATTACTTTAATAACTTTTTTTTTTATTTTATTGTTTGATTGGCATAATTAAATATAAATATTCTTTATTTTCTTCGCACTTAATAATACATGGTGTGTTGTTATCAACCACCTCAATAGTAATTTTCTCACCATTCAATACACCCAATCCATCTAATAAGTATTTATAATTAACCACAACACTATTATCTTCACCTTCACTTTTTGCATCAATTTCAACAATATTTTCACCTTGCGCACCACTTGATGCAGAAACTATTATTTTATTTTTACCTTTTGGAAAATCCAAATTAATGTCATTTACCCCCGCTTTAGAAAAAATAGCCGATGATTTTATAGCTCTAACTAAATCATTTTTTTCAACTTTAATTTTTGTTTTATTTATTTTTGGAATAATTTGAACATAATCAGGATATTGCCCCTCTATTAATCTTGAAACTAACTCAGTATTAGCAAAACTAAATAATATTTGATTATCACTTACATAAAATTTAATCATCGCCTCTTCTTCTGGCTCCACATCTATTACTATTCCTAAAATCCTTACTAATTCCTGTAAGGTTTTAGAAGGTACGATAAACTTTCCAATCTCATCACTATCTGCAACTTCATTATTTTTATCACTTTCATTATTTTTATTTTCATCACTTTCTGTTTTTTCTTTAATTTTATTTACAGTTTTTGTGATTTTAATTTTTTTCTCACTTAATCTAAAACTATCAGTCGCTGCTAATACTAATCTTTCATCTTTAAATTCAAATAACACACCAGTTAATTCAAATCTTATTTCACTTATTGCTGTAGAAAAAATAACACCTGAAAGAGCTTTTTTAAATTCTCCCAAATTAGCTTTATATTCAATCATTCGACTAACTTTTGGTATAATTGGAAAATCTTCTGCACCCTGCCCTATTATTCTTGTTTTATAGTTTTCAGATTCAATTGATAATTTGTTATCAGTGGTACGAATTTTAACTTTTTGATTTGGTAATAAAGATATGTAATCTAAAATTAGTTTTGCATCTACTGTTATAGATCCTTCTTCATCAATTCCACCTCTTACTTTATTAACTATTCCAATTTCCAAATTAGTGGTAATTAATTTAATTTCTCCGCCAACTATATCAAATAATACATTTGAGAGTATTGGTAGATTTGGATTTTTACCTGTTGCATGACTTACTACTGAAAGTCCTTTTTTTATATTTTCTTGTAATATAGAAATCTTCATTTTAATGTTTTACTTACCCTCTCTTAAGAATTAATTTTATCTGTCCACAGCTTTTCTTTTAATTTATATAGATATATATAATAATAATAATAAGTGTTGTGTATTTGGTGTATAACTTTACATTTTACTTAATATTCGCTTGATTTACCTCTTTGATGGTTGTGCATGAAATTGTTAATTAGGGTCTAATAACTCTCGCTTATCAACAACCAACTTTTTTTACCTAAATTATTATTAAATTTAAGTGGATAACATCCATTGTTTTAAACAACCAGTAAATAACCCTTAAACAACCTGCTCACAACTTATACTCAATTTAATAACAATTTTACCTACAATACCTCCTTACTAATCTTATTATCTGATAGCCCCATCATTTATCATTTGTCTTATAGACTCCACATCTTGTTTTAATTTAACATTTTCTTTTAACTCCCTGATAATTTTATTACATGCATGCATAGCTGTAGTATGATCTCGGCCACCAAGCTCATCCCCGATTGTCGGATAAGAAGCTCTGCATTCTTCGCGCATTAAGTACATAATAATTTGTCTTGGCATAACCAAATCTTTCTTCCGACATTTACCAATTATATCTTTATCGGTGACATCAAAATATTTTGATACTACATCAATAATAGATTTAGGTGTTTTGGATTTTGTTTGAAGATTGGCAATAATAGAACTTAATACTTCTTTTGTTGAATCTATAGTTGGTTTTGTATTATTAAATTCGTGATATGCTATTAATCTATTAAGCGCACCCTCTAACTCTCTAACGTTACTTTGAATATTAGATGCTAAGAAATATAAAATATCAGTATCTAGTAAATAGTTTTTTTCGTTACACTTTGACTCTAGAATTGCAATTTTTGTCTCAATATCTGGAGGTACAACATCTGCAATCATACCCCACTCAAATCTGGAGAGTAATCTTTTTTCAAGACCAGGTATAGATTTTGGTGGCCTATCAGATGTTATAACAACCTGCTTGTCAGCTTGATGCAGTTCATTAAATGTATGAAAAAATTCTTGTTGAGTTCCATCTTTTCCTGCCATAAATTGAATATCATCAATTAAAAGAATGTCAACATCACGATAACGACTTTTAAAATCTTTAGCTTCACCATTTTTTATCATATTTATATAATCATTGGTAAATTGCTCACAAGTTCCATAATGCACTCGTTTTCCTTTTTTACTTACTTCATGCCCAATTGCTTGCATTAGATGAGTTTTTCCAAGACCAACACCACCATATATAAATAATGGATTATAAGCTTGACCTGGTTTATTAGCTACCGCTTGGCAAGCAGCATAAGCTAAGTCATTACCACTTCCCTTTATGAAAGTTTCAAAAATATATTTTGCGTTTAATCCCCCACTCTTAGCTCCTGTGTAATTACTTTTAACACTAGTAGATGAATTAGTGTTTGATATAGTACTTATATTAACACTATTGTTTAAAAAATTTATTGGAGTTTGATCTTTTCTGGTCTCAATTTTATAAATAACACTTTTTAATTTTTTCCCCGATATCTTCTCCATTGTGTTTACTAACTCTTTATGGAATTTTCCTTCTAGCCAGCTTTTCACAAAACCACTTGGCACGCCAACAATAATTGATTCATCTTTTTGTGAAGATATAAAAGTGTTTTTAAACCATGTGGCGAAATTAGCTTTAGATAAACTAAGTTCAATCTCTCCTAAAGTAGCTTGCCATAGTTGATCATTATCCATATTTATTAAATCTTAAGTAAATAATTTTTGTAAATCCATTTAGGATAATGTTATCAAAGTTATCCACTCTAAGCAATCAACCAGTGATTATCAAGATAATAAAAATCAATGTTAACAGCTTGTTGATAACTTGTGTAAATGGTGGATAACTCATAATATTTGAGTAATAAGTGTTGATGTTTTTACATATCCCTTTAATTATACTTGTTTAGAAGTTAAATATAATATTATATGCGCATATATATTGACTTCTTTATAGATATTGGCTACAATCTAAGCACTATAATTACCTAAATAAATCTTATGCCAAAAAGAACATATCAACCAAATGTACGGAGAGCTAAAAAGAAGCATGGTTTTCGTGCGCGCATGTTAACAAAAAGTGGTCGCAACATAATTAAAGCTCGTCGCGAAAAAGGTAGAATTCAGCTTACAAAATAAAGTCATGGAAGATTTTAGTGGTTTGTTTTTACAAAAAGTATAAAATATAACACTTCTATATACTTGTTTTATATATTATAATGAATTTAAATTACCTAGCTTTATATAAACAATGCTGAAAAAATCAATACGACTTACTAAAATTAAGGACTTTAAGAACATATATAAAAATGGTAAAATTAAACATTCAAATCTATTTAAAGTAATACTTTTAAAAAATAACTTAATCATAAATAGATATGGTATAGTAGTTAGCAATAAAGTAAGTAAAAAAGCTATAGAGCGTAATAAGATTAAGCGTCAAATAAAGCACATTCTCCAAAAAAATAAAGCTAAAATTAACCAAGGATTTGACATAATTATTGTAACGTACAGTGCTATTAAGCAAGTACCCTATAAGGAAGTGGAATCATCCTTAGCTTTTTTATTTTATAAACTATTCTTATTAAAAAAATAGAAGTATTGATTAAAATATAAATGATAGAATATGTAGTTATATACATAATTAAAGTATATCAAAAAACTATATCCCCCGATCATGGAATCTTTAAACACCTACACGCCTTTGGTTTTTGTCGGTTTCACCCAACTTGCTCCAATTATGCAATTGATGCCATATCTAAATATGGTATAGTAAAGGGCGGAGTTAAAGCACTATATCGGATTATTAGATGCAATCCATTTAATAAAGGTGGTAATGATCCAGTAAAGTAGCTCCACAGTACATAAGTAATTTTCAAAAAGTTAATTCCTAAATTTAAGTTCAATGTTTGAAATATTTTTTTATCAACCAATCCTTAATCTATTGATTTTTCTATATAATATCGTCCCAGGTCATGATCTCGGGATTGCTATTATTTTATTAACTATTGTTATAAAGGTGGCACTTTGGCCCCTCTCTCGTCAAGCACTACAATCACAAAAAAACCTTCAAGAACTTCAACCAGAAATGGAGAATATCAAAAAAGAACATAAAGAAAACAAAGAGGAGCTTGGTCGTGCGATGATGAATCTCTATAAAACTAAAAAAGTTAATCCATTTTCATCATGTTTACCGTTAATTATTCAACTTCCATTCTTTATCGCAGTTTTTCATGTGTTTCGCGATGGTTTTAATAATGGATCACTAGATTTAGTGTATTCATTTATAAATAAGCCAGAGTTAATTAATAGTGTTTCATTTGGTTTTATTGATTTATCTCAAAAAGTCGCCGCATTTGCTTTTTTGGCTGGTGTTGCTCAATACTGGCAAGCTAAAATAACTCTAGATACGCAAGTACAAAGCGTAGATTCTAAAAATGACATTCAGGCTATTATGAATAAACAAATGCTTTATTTTATGCCTATTCTAACAGTTGTTATTGGACTTACACTACCAGGAGGCCTATCTCTTTATTGGCTTACTACAACAATAATTACAATTATTCAACAAAACATAATCCAAAAAACAAAAAATACTTCACCATCTTCTCAAGTAGTAGAAGGTGAAGTAATTCAATAAATAAAAGATTCTTTTGAGTAAATTAAAATCCTCTATTTTTCCCAACTATGAAGTCAATTTTAGATCTAAGATTTTTAATTGTACTTGGTTTCTCAGCTTTTAATAAATTATCAACATTAATAAAATCCACACCGGTTATCTTGAATTTTTTTGCCTTTACAATAGTAAGTCTTGGCTTTTTTTTGAGCCAATTAAAGCTATGATTAAAGGCATCTTTAATAATTATTTCAAAAACCCCATCAACAGGACTAGAGTTTATTTTTTCTTTCATTATTACATCTCGTATTCCTTCTGTGGCTAAATTAATAATGCTGACATTAGCCCCAGTATTGATGATGAGTTCATAGTCACCATCAATTTCAATTGACACTTCCTTATCACAATAAAAATTTATATTCGTTAGAAAATGTATATTATTATTAATTAACCCAAGATCAATTTTCTCTAATCTTCTTTTAGCAAGGATTTCACAGCCGTTTATCTCAAAATCGATACCTAGCATTTTGGCAATTTCGTTATCATTCTTCCCTATTGGTATCATGCCTATTGCAGTATCGTTTAGTGTGAGCGTGTTTGGATTTACTCGAGAAATAATATTAATCGCATTGGTTATGCTGTGATCGTTACCAATAACTACAATAGTGTTTGCCCCTATTTTTAATTCTTTTTCAATTAAAATAGGCATCTTATTACTAAGATCCATTACTACAGATGGTCCATTTAAGCCCAAATCAGTTAATCTTGTTTCAATACCGTCAATAATTTTAGAAAAATTTCTAGTATATAAAAAAGAATCATACAGGTATAGATGCATATATAAAAAATTTATTTCTTTTTCTCTTTCTCTTCTCCTACGGAAGATTTTTTTTGTTTTTCTGTTGATTTTTTGATTCCTTTTGTTTCTTTAGATCCACTAGTCATACCGCATTTGCCATTAAATTGAGCCCCCTCTTCAATAATTAGTGCCCCACATTCGATATCACCTAGTATGATCGCACTTCCTGTAATATGTAACACATTTTTTATTTTTATACCTCCATCTATTATGCCACCAATTTTAGCCTCATTTGCCTCAATAGTAGCAGTGATTTTAGCCTGAGCCCCAACTAAAAGAAACCCTCCAGTTTTGATGCTTCCATTTAATTCCCCTTCTACAACAATATTACCAGTGCAATTAAATTTGCCTTTGACGTGGGTGTTTGGGCCAACAACTGCCTCAACATCTTTTAATATATCATTGTCATTTTGTTTATTGAACATATAAAAATTTTTTTATATTCTAATTGTATTCAACGCAAGAATATTTGTCAAAGTAGTAAAAGTAAGATAATGTTATCGAAAGTCCCCGTAGTTCAAACGGATAGAACAAGGATCTCCTAAGTCTTAAATAGAGGTTCAATTCCTCTCGGGGACACATTTGAATTTAGATTGAAGAAAATATAAATGGACTTAAGTCAGACTGACCTAAGGATATCGATATAAATTACGTAAACTTAAGTCCACAGTGTTGTGGACTTAAAGAGGTAAAAAAGTTCGATAATAATAAGATAATAAAATAGCGAATATTAGTAAATTGTTAAAAGATAAGTCCACAGTGTTGTGGACTTATCTTTATGACAATAAACTTTAGCTAATATTAAACAAAATGAAAAAGATAAGTCCACAACACTGTGGACTTAAGTCTAGTTGCATAAAAAACATCTGGGAGTGCAAAAGTGTTAAATATATTAAATTTGAAAATGCTAATCTTAGGTAAAATGAAAAAGATAAGTCCACAACAATGTAGACTTATCTTCTAAATAAATTATGTTTAGTTAATATTAGGATAGTTAAAAAAGATAAGTCCACAAGAATGTGGACTTAAGTTTCATATTAATCGGAGAAAAAAAATTGTATTCATTAACTTTACTTAAGGTTTAAGTAAATTGACAATTATTATTAATTAATCAATAATTAATTTACTAAGTCATTTAAATCATTTTGATGTTTGGGCCGTTAGCTCAGCTGGCTAGAGTACTTGCATGGCATGCAAGGGGTCACCGGTTCGAATCCGGTACGGTCCACTAGTATAATCCATTCTTGTTGTAGCTAAAGCAAGAAAACATATAATTAAACACTTATTGTAAAAGTTTAACTAGATATTTAGTTTAAAGTTTTGCAATATTGGTACAGTAATATGCAATTAACTGATAAAAATTTTAAAGAACAAGTAGAAGACTTTGAGGGTATTGTTTTGGTTGATTTTTTTGCAATTTGGTGTGGTCCATGCAAAATGATGATGCCAGTTATTGAAGAGTTAACAAAGCAATATGAGGGGAAGAGTAACATTAAAATTGCTAAAATTGATATAGATGAGTGTGGAGAAGCAGCTGCTAAATATAACGTTGTCAGTATTCCTACTTTAATCGTGTTTAAGGCGGGTAAAAAAGTAAAGGAAATAGTGGGTATGAAGAGCAAAGAAGCTTTAATTAAAGAAATAGAAGAGGCTTCTAAGTAATTCAGCTAACTACTATTTAGCAAGTAAAGTAAAAAATTCGCTGTAAGGCGAATTTTTTACTTCGTTTATGGAGTTGCTTAGGTCGAGATATTGTTTTTCTGTAATCATGGTTTCCGTTGGACTTCAGTCAGATGGTTAGTTGAATTCGTTAGTGTTGCTAATTTGTCCAAAAAACCATCTTTATTTCGTTTATTAACTTAAGATGTATCAATCTGTGAAATTTAATGAATAAACGCTTACGATGCCACTCAGTGCCAAATTAATCTGCATCCGATCAGTAACTGTTAGTTGGTTTTTGATATTTTGAATTTATAGTAAAGAGACTTTTATAATTTTCTCTATTTGACAATATCTAAAATTTATTTTAATAAATATATTTACTCAAACATTTGGTTTACAGAGTAGGTCAAGAAAAACTTAAGTCCACAACATTGTGGACTTAAGTTTTTTTAACTAATGGTAATTTTTCTATTTTATTTCAACTTAAGTCCACAGTAGCGTGGACTTAAGT
>JADHVC010000034.1 GCA_016784175.1 Patescibacteria group bacterium
CTCGTTGTCTACTCCTGTAATCGAAATCTTAAATTCTTGCATTAATTTTCGAGTACCAAGTAAAACCTTTTCTTTACTAATGGTGCCCATCACTCCCTTGCCAGGAATTGCATCAAAATTGGTTACCTTAAGCATCTTTATATTTTTTTCTTTTGCATCATTAACGATAGCTTGAGCTAACGGATGTTCAGAATTATTTTCAATAGAAGCTGCTAGTTCTAAAATTTTTAATGAATCTGTTTTAATATCTTTAGCTATAATAATGTTAGTTAGCTTTGGTTCACCAATTGTAAGCGTTCCAGTTTTATCAAAGACGATCATGTTTATGGAGTGTGCAACTTCTAAGGCTTTCGAAGTTTTTATTAATATACCATTGCGCGCTGCTACT
Source organism: Patescibacteria group bacterium (assembly GCA_016784175.1). Classification (GTDB taxonomy): domain Bacteria; phylum Patescibacteriota; class Patescibacteriia; order Patescibacteriales; family BS150m-G62; genus BS150m-G62. The sequence goes on from JADHVC010000034.1 coordinate 389, forward strand.
CCAGTTCCGACCATAACTGCAGTTGGTGTTGCTAGTCCAAGTGCACAGGGGCAGGCAATAATTAAGACCGCAACGAATGCTGAGACTGCAAAGGTTGAATCGTTACCAAAGGTCAACCAGACTCCAAGTGTTACTAAAGCTATGCCTAAAACGCTTGGTACAAAGTAGAAAGAAATTCTATCTGCTAATAATTGAATTGGTGCTTTTGTCCCAAGAGCTTCTTCAACTGTCTTTACAATTTGCGCTAACATTGTATCATTCCCGACTCGAATAGCTTTAATTTTTAGCACACCTGTTTTATTAATAGTTGCCCCAATCACCGTACTGCCAACAGTTTTTTCAACGGGGATACTCTCTCCTGTAATAGCTTTTTCATCAACACCAGAATAGCCTTCCACTACAACACCATCCACTGGAATCTTCTCGCCGGGTCTAACTAAAAGTATATTATCTATCCGAACTTGAGCTATTGGCGTTTGAATCTCTTGGTCATTGTCAATTAAAGTAGCTGTTTTGGGTTGTAATCCAATTAACTTTTTGATTGCACTTCCTGCCTTACCTTTACTTAAAGCCTCAAGAAATTTGCCTAGAGTTATAAAAATTAAAATAAAAGCTGCACTTTCATAATATAGGTGAGGTTCTTTATCTATAACATTAAATAAGAAAAGAGATGCTTGGGTTATACTATAAGCATAAGCGGTGAATGTGCCTAAGAATATTAACGAGTCCATATTTGGTCGCAATTTGTATAGGTTTCTTGCACCGTTTATCCATATTGAGTTACAAATTAGGATAATGATGGATGTAAACAGGGTTTGAATAGCGATGTTATAAGCTTTAAGGCCTGCGATGACTGGCAATCCAACCATTGGTCCCATCGCTAAATACATAACTGGGATTCCAAAAATAGTGGCATAAATAAATCTTTTTTTATAGGTATCGACTTCATTTTTCTCATCCCCGCCATCTTTATTGTGCTCCTCTTGTGTGGTTACGCCAAAACCAAGACCTTTAATTTCGTTTTTAATGGCAGTCTCATTTATTTTTGATGGCTCGAATGTTATGCTAGCCGATTTGCGTGCAAAATTTACATTCGCTTCCTGAATACCTTCTTTTTTTGCCAATGAATGTTCTATGTTTGTAGAGCAGGACGCGCAATGCATTCCGCTAATATGAAGTATGATTTTTTCAGACATAGTATTTTTTTATTACTAAATAATATTTAATTTTTAAATTAATCTGTGACGATAAATTTACCCCAGACCATGCGCATCCAGCATGAAAACTTAATTTCATTTACATTGGATGGGGGAGTGAACTCTATTATATTTTCGCCTTTTATTAAATTCTTCTTTATACCTAAGCTTTCAATCATGATAGCATTGGTGCAACCAGTTACGCTTGTTGCATCAATTACCCAACGAACAGGCACGCCACGCTTTATGTATAGCGTGCTAGGTTCGTATCCATAATAACCTAATTTCATTTTGATTATCTGAACATCTTGATTGTTTGTATTGGTAATAACTTCTTTTGGAATTGTCACTGTAGCATTACTTTCTGATCTAGCAAAATTAAACCCTAGTTCAAAATTAATAAGACCTCGATTGATCATAATAAACCCCAATATAATAATTAAAAAGCCCGATAGCTTTATAACTTTATGAATTTTATTTTGACCCAACTTTGAGATAAATGCTCCAAAACCAAACATCATTGGTATTGTGCCTAGGGCGTAAATTCCCATTATCGTCATTCCATAAAAAAAACTGCCACTAGCAAGTGCATAGAGTTGCATCGCTTGGAGCGGTCCACAAGGCATAAACCCATTAAGTAAACCAACAATGAACGGCCCTTTTGGTCTTTTAGAATGTTTTTGACCATATAAGTAACGCGCAATTTTTTGAGGCGTTTTTAGTTTAATCGACTCAAAAATAGGGAAGCCAGTTACAAAAGACAAGCCCATAATAAACATAAAAAACCCAGTAACTAGCAATAAGCCCCCACTGAAGCTTGGACTAATTCCAAAAAAGCTCCCTACCCCACCCAGAATTCCACCAATTATTGAGTAAGATACAAGTCTGCCCAGGTTATAGTGCAAGTGTTGTTTAATATTACCTTCCTTGTTAATTGCATTTTTAGCGGTATACGAAATAACTAGCCCTCCACACATCCCAACGCAATGAAAGCCAGCTAGTATACCAATTAAGAAAATGATTCCTAGGCTAGCCTCACCAGTGCTTAACTTTGACATAATCTCTAGGCCACTAGATTTAGTTATAAAATAATAACTACCAACAATTATAAGCAGTGCTAAGGGTACAGATAGTCCAAACCAGAACGAGTTAAAAATATTATTCTCTTTTTCACTAGTTTTATCTTTTTGCTTTATTTCATGCAAGTGTTGTCCTTTAACTATTGGGTTATAATTTAGCTTTGTGATCTCAGAAAAAATTTTATCAAGTTTGATTTTGGTGTTATCGAATTCTATCGTACATAATTCATTGATATAGTCAACGCTAATATCAACAACACCAACTAATACTCCAATTTCGGTTTCGATAAGTGTTTTGCAACTTTTGCAATGAATACCTTTAATTGTAAATGTTTCTTTTGTAAGCATAAATTTATATATTTATTTATTAGCTATTTTACTAACTTTTAAAATTTCATCAATCATATCATTTTTTAATTTTTCATTCTTTGAATTCATTGCGTTTGAAAAGCAAGTGCTAAGATGGTTTTCCATTAACATATGATGAGCCGATTTTAGAAGACCGATCGCAGCTAAATTCTGCTGCATTATATCGACACAATAGTCTTTGTTTTCAACCATGCTATTGATTTTATTTAACAGTGATATGGTTTTTTTAAAATTGATTTGCGATTTTTCAATATTGTTTTTTATCATAATTATTAATATTTATGTTTATACCCATACCTACGGTAGAGGTACATAAATAATAACATGGTTTTAAAAACCTGTCCTGTGGATATAGTGTAACTACTCACTATGCCTGCATTATTTTTGAGCGCATATGGAATATGTAGTAATTTTTAGCACAATTTAACTTAAAAAATTTTATGTTTGAGTGAAGCGAGTTTAAAATTTTTGTTAAATTGTGCGTAAAAAAATGCACAATATTCCATCCTAAGCGAAAAAGTCATGTGTATATAGTGAGCGCTTACGATAAAGTAGCGACGGAAAAAAATAAACTACTCAATAGAATTTTACTGAGCAGTTTAAGAATACTTGGAGAAATTTTATTTGTTTAATGTTTTAATGCATTTAATACAGATTTTAATTTTTCCGCCTTCAATCTTACGCGATTGTAAGTTGATTTTTTGTTGTTTGTTTGTTTTTATATTTGAATGTGAACGTGTAGCCCCTTTCTGAGATCCACGAATACATATATCGCATCTTTTAGACATATTAATAATTGCTAATATTTATAGTATGTATTCATATTACTAGAAAAAATAGAAATGTCAATACAAAAAAAGATAATTACTCACTATATCTTCATTATTTTTGAGCACATATGGAATATGTAGTATTTTTTAGCACAATTTAACTAAAAAAATTTTATGTTTGAGTGAAGCGAGTTTAAAATTTTTGTTAAATTGTGTGTAAAAAATTGACCAATATTCCATCCTAAGCGAAAAAGTGATGCAGGTATAGTGAGTAGTTACAAAAAAAGTGAGTGTGTTAATATAAATGATGGTTTGTTTTATACAAATAAAAATGGCTAGAGCATAAAGCACTAGCCTAAGGTATATGTGTTGTATTAAAAAGATCATGTTTGTTACGCAGCGTTAGCATATCTTACTTTCAAGGGAATGACGACCGGAAGTATTGCGCTCGGGCAGTCTTTTTGTTGCGATTTTCGACAACCAGCACCCCAGAATTCGCAGATATACTCGCAGGTGCACATTTCTACTTCTTTTGGCGGAACAATCGTTTCAACTTCGCTGTATATTCTGGTCTCCTTTGAAATTCCAAGGTCACGATATTTATCCGTTTGTTCTTGGGCCCAACCTAAATTGGTGATCCAAATGGGAGCAATAAGAAGATTAAAGCAAGATTTGCACGCACGAAATCTATCATTTATTAGGATTGTATGGTCGCTTTCAGATCCACAGTATTTGCATTTTCCAGGTTGGATCGTCTTATTATGTTGTGGTAGAAGCATCGTTTTGTCCATTGTTACCTCAATGCGTTAGGGTTTAACTGGCTGCCAGACTAAATATTTAACGGTTATTTTAAATATATAGTCTGGCAGCCAGTTACTTTAAAAAGAGCAAAAAAAATACTCCCTTTCGGGAGTATAAATTAAAAAATTAAAAATTTAATACTTTCAGCGAATTCCACCTTCTTCTTGAATATAATTCTTAGATTTTCATGTCGATTTTGAATCATTGTGTATAATTTCTCTTTATTAATAATAGTATAACTTACCTTTATTTTTTTAGCAAGTCTATTAACAACTTCCTTGTTATCGTTGGATTAGACTTTCCTTTAGTCTCTGCCATTACTCTTCCGACAAAAAATTGCAATAAAGCATCCTTTCCTTTTTGATAATCGATAACTTGTTTTGGATTTTCTTGGATTACCTTTTTAATTGTTTCTGTTAATTCTTCACTATTATTATTTTGCTCCAAGCCTAATTCTAACATAATATCAGATGGGTCACCGCCATCATTGTACATCTTTGCTAGTATCGTTTGAGCTCCAGTTGAATTTACCTTGTCTTGATGAACGAGAATAATAAACTCAGCGAAATTTTCTGGCGTAATTTTTATGTCTTTGATTGTTTTTCCATCGGCGTTCAAGTGTTTAAAAAGTTCTGAAATAAGCCAATTTGAAGCAGTTTTAGCAAGTTTATTGCTTTGTCGTTCCCAATCATCACCAGTTGCAATAATCCAAGCACGACTCTCAGAAATTACTCTCTCTGTAAAATCGGCTAATTGTTTATCGCTGGCAATTATTTCAGCTGAATCTTGTGAGAAACTATATTCTGCTTTAAATCTTTTGATTTTTGCAGGTGGGAGTTCACAAAGCTTTTCTCTTATTTGAATTAACCAATCAGATTTAATATTTAGCGGGGGAATATCTGGTTCAAAAAAATATCTGTAGTCGGCTGCTCCCTCTTTCTTTCTTTGGCTTACAGTTTTTGAATCATTGTCATTCCAACCCCTTGTTTCTTGTTCAATCTTTTCACCACTCACTATTGCTTTTTCTTGTCTTTTGATTTCATAGTTTATCGCTTTTTCAAGTGCTTTAAAAGAATTGATATTTTTTACTTCAACTTTATTGTTTAATTTGTAGTCTCCTAGTGATTTAATTTCTCCGTCTTTGTATTTCCATTTGCCTTGCTCTTGAAGGCTAATATTTGCTTCACAACGCATTTCACCTTTTTCCATATCTGCGTTAGATATATTTAAATACCTAAGTATTTGCTGATATAACTGACAGAACTCCTTAGCCTGTTCAGCATTTTTAATAACAGGCTCAGTTACTAGCTCCATTAATGGTGTACCAGCTCTATTATAATCAACTAAAGAATATGATTTATCCTTTGGGTGCGTAGATTTGCCTGTGTCTTCCTCAAGGTGAATTCGTGTAATTAGAACTTCCTCGTCATCAACCTCCAGTTTCCCATTTTTTACAAAAGGTAAATCATATTGAGATATTTGGTATCCCTTTGGTAAGTCAGGGTAAAAATAGTGCTTACGATCAAATTTTGTTAAGCGGTTAACTTTACAATCAAGAGCAAGACCAGTTAGAATCGTCCATTCTATAGCTTGCTTGTTTGGAACAGGAAGTGTGCCAGGATGTCCTAAACAGATAGGACAAACTACACTGTTTGGTTCTTTTCCTCCAGCGTTATTGTCGCAACCACAAAACATTTTGGACTTTGTTTTAAGTTCGGCATGTATTTCAAGACCGATTATTACATCGTATTGCATATATAAAAATTTAGGTAGTTACGAATAAAAAGATGAGTTAATTAATATTAAATACCAGTTGAGCCAAAACTTCCTTCACCTCTGCTTGTATTATTTTCAACTTTATCTTCGATTATAAGTGGTGTTTCAACTTTTTGAATAAGTAATTGAGCAATTTTTTGACCTGGAGCTATTGTATATATATTATTACTTAGATTGATCAAATTTACAAGAACTTCTCCACGGTATCCAGAGTCAATTACACCAGCCATCGCATGTATTCCTTGTTTTGCTATGCCACTTTTGTCCCAAACTAATCCAACACAACCTTCTGGTATTGCTAACTTTATGCCAGTAGATATTAACGCCTTTTCGCCTGACATTAGTGTATAATATTGTGACGAATAAATATCTAGGCCAGCATCACCTAAATGTGCACGTGAAGGAGTCTTGGTTAAAGGGGATATTTTTTCTATTTTTAGCACTTGTTCTTTGGTAATATTTTCGGTGACTTCGTTCAAGTCTGCCTGTGTAGATAAGTCTATCGTCTCAGTTATTGGAGCGTAATCCAATAGTTCGTCCTCTGTTTTAGGGTCATCAAGCTCTATTTTAATTTCATGATTAATTGAGCTGTAATTGCTCATGTCGAGTGAAACGCTATTTGTAGTTATTGTTAAATCAAAATTGTTCTTGATAATCTCCCAAATCTTTGCGTGAATTTGAGGGACGCCTTCGTTCGCGTTAATTTTATGCCAGCCAAATTCTCGCCCAAGTTGTTGGTGTATATGTCGAACATTTATCATTAATTCGTCTTGTGTCTCGTGTTTATGGTTGTGCTCAGTTGATTCTTTAAAGCGCTCTCCATCCAGTAAAAAGCCAATATCTTCCTTTAGTAAGTGTGAATTTATGTGTCTTAAGAAGTTTTCATTAACCCCTGTTCCAATGCCCCAGGCTAATCCTGTACCAACATAATCTTCGGCTACTACATGTACGCCATCATCTAATTTTTGCATCAGCATATATTCGAATTGAGTTCTATTTAAAGCATATATGATTTGCGCTTCTCGCACGGTCAAATTAAGTTGGTTTCCTTTTCTTAAATAGTTATTAAGAATAGTTCCAGATGGTTCAATATCATAAACAGGATATTTAAGATATTCCGCTTTATGTCCTGCACTAATAAATCGATTAACTAAAAGTTTAGCCTGAGTTGTTTTTCCAAGGTTATTTATTCCGTATAAAACTATAAATTTTGCATTTGAACTAGACATATATTTTTATTTATGCTCCGTTGAAATTTTTTTATCCAATTAATTCATCAATTTTTTTGTATAATTCCTCTACTGTTATGTTGTTATCGATTAAGATATCTGCGTTAACTGCAACCTTTGGGATCTCTAGTTCTGTTTCAGCCTCATGGTCCTTTTTGAACTGTTCTAGTGTTTTTGTATTGTCATCCTCGTTTTCACCTCGCAAAATAATCCTACTATGCCTTACTTCAAGATCGGCCGCTACATGCACCAATTTAAATTCTGGCAAGACACGCAAATGTTTGATGTCTTCCATTCTTCTAATTCCGTCAACTACAATAATATTGTTTGAACTTTGACGAACATCTTTGGCGATAATTTTAGCTAGTAAATCTTGTCCAAAGCATTGACGCAGATTAGTGGAAAGTGTTTGCATATTCTCTCGACTTATATCAACGTGCATTCTAGTTAGCACATCTCTTAGAGGAGTCGAAAAGCGAAAAGAAACTGCGTTATATTTACTTATTAAATAATTTGCTACTGTGCCTTTACCGCTGGCTATTTCTCCAACTAAACCAATCACAATTTTATTTTGCATTTATTTATTAATTAAATTTTAATTTAGGGTTAGGCTAATTCTTTCAATAATTGAGCGATTTTGTAGAATAGCTCGTCTTCATTTTCTACTTCAAGTTGAGCATATACAGCGGGGTTACCCTTAGGTAGTCGACTTACTATTTCGTTTTTAAACCACCACAAAATAATTTTTGAATTCGTCACTCTGGCCATCTCCAATTCACCGCCAACTCCGAGTGATGGCTGTCCAACATATGCAATGACAATATCGCTAGTACTAACTTCTAGATGGTCTTTCTTCCAAACATCAAATGGCGTAACTTGTGGATTTTTTATTGGGTCGGTTCCATTTAGGTGGGGGACATAGGTAGTACAATTATTATTTTCGCAGATAGTAGCTAGATTCTCGTAAATATTTTTAATATCACTGTCTGCTTTAATTATTGTTAATGCTCCAGATATGTAAACTTTTTGTTTTTCTGTATTCATATTAAATATTAAATGTGAATTATTTAGTAAATATACATCATTAATTTCAGCTTCGATCATGTGATTCCAGCAATTTTGACAACACCACCAATGCCCATATAGATAAAGATTGGCACCTTTTATATTTTGTTCATTTTTTCTGGCATTAATTATAGCGCTAACTTCTGCATGACCCTCTTGTTGACAAACTTCTCGGCAAAGGTGATACCCTTCACCTGTTTTGTAGTTCGCGGTTACTCGAGGGCAAATATCAACTTTTTTTCCTGCATTGCAACCTTTTGCAAGTATTACGCCATTTTTAACAATAACAGCACCAGTTGATTGTTTTTTACAGCCACCTTCTTGTGCAATTTTTTTGGCCTCGTTGATAAAAAAATTATCGCTTTGGACATATTTTATATTTTTGCCTTCTGGTATGTAGGGGTATGGAATATTCATAACTAGAAAATTTTATATTCTGATTTAATTTTATCAATATTTCCAGATTTTATTAAATTTATTTCTTCTAGTGAATCTGTTCTACTTTCAAGGCTGTATGGGGTTGATTCGTAATATTTTGATTGGGCATTTCCGTGCAATAATGCATCTTCATCCTTTATGCTTTCATCTATGTATAAAAAAGTTAAGTGACAAATGCGCTCACCAGGGAATAGTTTAATAATTTGCTCTGTATGGTTAACGATCGGAAAGGTAAGTGATCCTTGGTATCGCACATCGATAGTACCACTAGTTACCCAAAGTCCTCTTCGCATTATAGAACTGCGAGCATCTAAATTTGCCATAATATTGTCAGAGTTTAGAAAAATTTTTTCCAAAGAAGAAGAAATAATAAATTCTTTTGGTAGTAATTCAAAATATTGACCGGGCTTAAGTTTTATCAAGTCAAAATTATTTTGAGAATCTTTGTCTGTATCAAGGTAATCTGAGTTTAGTGCTATTCGTCCCTTTTCATTATATTCCCACTTTTTTGGCACATAAAAACTGTACCCCAGTCGTAGATCTATTGTGTGTGGTTGGATTTGAAACTTATCTAGCTCTGGAGAAAATGTAATTTTATTTTCTCTTATTTTTTGTAGAATTGTGTATTTTGATAATATAGACATATAAATTTAAAGTACAATTTTAAGATTTTTTATAGGTTCTGATGGGTTATATTGATTGCTAAGATTCTTAAATATTTCTAATACAAGTGAAGTATCTGCATTGACGGCTCGTTCATACCAATTGTTTTGCGGCAATAATGAAATTTTTTTATGGTCATTATTTCGTTCAAGAAGTTCCCATGCTGCTTTGTAGTGAATATCATAAATATGAGCATTGCTGATCGTGTGTGTTAGTCTCCCTGGCTTCACATTTAATTTTGCAGCTAAAATATGTTGCAAAAGTGCAAAGCCGGCTACATCGTGCGGGCAACCCAATATCATATCGTTTGACCTTACAATATTATGAAGATGAAGTCTGTTGCCAACAATATTAACAGTAAAGGTATATGGGCAAGGTACATTCTTTTTTGATGTACCACTACCAAGTCCGTCATCAGCCGGATCCCAAGTAATAACGACAGCATGCCTTGAGCCAGGTTGCGTCTGTAAATGCTTAATTAAATGTTCGATTTGATCGCGTCCGAAATGATTTCTCCACCGATACCCATAGGCAGCGCTAATAGTTCCATCTTCTTCAGTAAAATCATCCCAGATCTTTGTGTATTCTCTTAGGAAGTAGTCAGGTCTATTAGATCCAGTTAAGAACCAAATTTGTTCAGCTATAAAAATCTTAAGTGGTATTTTTCTTAATGTCAAAAGTGGAAAACCGTTGTCAAGCTGAAAGGTAATGCCCGGAATAATTTTTGTTTTATGTTGAGTCCTTTCGTTATATTCTTCGTAGCCAGAATTCATAATTTCCCAGATCGCATTTTTATATTGCTCATCGAATTGTGTCATAGTTTGTTTTATTTATTTAATCAATTCAACAAATTTATATTTAAAAGCGCCTGCAATTTGTATTTCGCTTTCATCTATTTTTTTAAAAAGACTATAATCAGGAAAGAAGGTATCAGCCTCAAAATCGCCCTCGATTAAAGTCAGGTATAGTTTATCAGCAAGTCCAATAGTTTGCTGATAAACCTGACCACCACCAATGATAAAAATTTCTTCGCTATCAACATCTTGCGCTTTATTTATAGCGTCTTCAATTGAGAACGCGACAACGCAACCCTCTATTTCTAATTTATAATCCTTTGTTAAAACAATATTAGTTCTATTGGGTAGTGGCTTTCCAATTGACTCATAAGTCTTTTGTCCCATAATTATTGGGTGACCACTTGTAAGTCTTTTAAAGTTCTTTAAGTCATCACTAATATGCCAGAGCAGTTGATTCTCCTTGCCAATCGCACGATTACTTTCAGCCATTGCACATATTATACTTATTGTTGGTTTTTTTTCGCTCATGAATATAATTTTTATTATAAACTACTCTTAGATTATTAATTTTATCAAAGTTGAGAGATTGTTCAATATTTACACACTGAATGGATCATGTTAAAGAAAAAAAACAAAAAATACCTATAACATTATTATTTCTTATCTCACATCAGTTGCACTTTTTTAACCAATTTTTGATCATTTTAAACCAAATATTAGCAAAAAATTGACGAATGTATTGACAAGATTTTTTTACTGCGATGTAATTACACTACGAAAATGAAATTGCAAGCACCACTTGCACTTCAAATTTAAATTAGCAGACTCTAAAATCAGTCATTCTAAGGTATGTGATTTATTAAAAAAATCAGGTTACAGTCTACAAGCCAACAAAAAGACAAATGAAGGTGGGGATCATCCAGATAGAAATGAACAATTTGAATATATAAACAAGAAAGTCAGAGACTTTCAAAAATGGAATCAACCTGTGATATCAGTCGATACAAAGAAAAAGGAAAACATTGGAAATTTTAAAAATAATGGAAAAGAATACCACAAAAAGAAAAACCCTGAAGAAGTTAACGTTTATGATTTTGTTGATAAAAAACTAGGGAAAGTAGCGCCTTATGGCATTTACGACATTGTACAAAACAAGGGCTGGGTTAATGTAGGAATAAGCTCAGATACGGTAGAGTTCGCAGTAGAAAGCATCAGAACCTGGTGGCAAGAAATGGGCAAACCAATATATCCGACTGCTAAAAAGATTATGATTACCGCTGATGGAGGTGGCAGCAATGGTTCCAGAGTAAGACTCTGGAAAACAGAATTACAAAAATTAGCCAACG
>JADHVC010000035.1 GCA_016784175.1 Patescibacteria group bacterium
AAAGCTCAATTAATGTAAACCCTTTTTTATTTTGTTTCATTTTTTCATTCAACTAATTACTAATTAATTTTTTAGTCATTAATTAATGATAATTAGTCATTAATAATTAATTTTAAGATATCAACAGTATACCATAGAATTATTAAGGAAGAAAATTTTTCAAAAGAATTTAAACTAAATTATTTATTAAATCAAAAATACTATAAATCGCTAATTGACTAGTTTTAGGATTAATACTCGGCTTGTTTTTAGTAATTGTTTTAATTTCACCAAAAACTCCTTTAGCAAAAATTTCGTGAACATTATCTTTGTGCTCTGGGTCAGATATAATTTTAATTTTAATATCGCAAAACCTAGTTGCCAAAAAAAGAGTCGCAGCGACATTTATATTTTTAGGGAAACCTTTTATAGCCTCCTCAAGGCCACCGCTAAATATTTCTTGTATTGAATTTTGATCAATTTGAATATTATTTTTTAAAATATATGGAGCCCCATCCAATCCTTTGGGACTCTTTGTAGTGGTGATAGATAAAAATTCAATATCATTGCGGACAGCGCCAATAGCGTCAAGACCAGAAATAGCGCCACTTGGGAAAAAAATTTTTGATTTCTTTAGATTGTCAATTTTTGTAGTAAAATTAATCGCGCCACCAGTGCTTGCAATTATAAACTTTTTGCCTGAATCAATATTTTTATAATTCAAAATATATTGCGCAGCTACAGGATGAGCACATTCGATAATTAAATCGGACATTTCAATCGCTTCATCCAAATTAACACTCTCTGGTTTATTATTAACCAACTTATTTTTTATATTAAAAATATTATTTTCATCAACATCAACTAAATAATCTAAACAAAGAGTATCTTTATGCTCTTGGTCAATGAATTTACTAATTTGCGAACCAATATTTCCGCAGCCTATTATTGCTGTTTTTATCATACTATTTAATAACCTTTAACGAAAAGTCTAATGACCTGACTGAATGCGTCAAACATCCTAGCGAAACAGCATCCACGCCAGTATTAATATAACTTTTTATATTATTAGAATTAATACCTCCAGAAGCTTCAAATAAAATAATTTTTTTAGGGCTTAGTGAACCAATTTCTTTAATAATATTTTTAATAGATTCAGATTTCATATTATCAAACATGATCGCATATTTTTTATTATTATTTATACTTAGAATAAATTGAGCCGCTGTTATTGCATCTTTCTTTTTATCTACTTCAATTTCAATAAAATCTATATTTTTATTTAGCGAACTTTTTTCTAAAGCTAATTCGATATCGCCATCAACGGCTGCTAAATGATTGTCTTTGATTAAAATAAAATCATCCAGATTTATTCTATGAGTCAATCCACCTCCTTGCGAAATGGCCTTTTTATCAAGCAAATTCCAAATAGTTTTTCTTGTGCCTAAAATTTTTATTTTACCATCAACTTTTGAAACAAATTGGCGGGTCAAGCTAGCAATGCCACTCATCCTAGACAAAACATTAATTAGTGTTCTCTCTATTAATAAAACTTTATAAGCGATTCCATCTATGTCTAACAATCGCTCACCATCCATAACTTTGTCGCCTTCTTTTTTGTGAAATTTATATTGAAGATCAAAATGATCTAAAAGTAATTTAATTTCTTCTAACCCGCAAAGTATTCCCTGATCTTTTGAAATTAATTGAGCGGATATTGTTTTATTTTTAGAAAAAATACTAAAAGAAGTCTCATCTCTTTCGCCCTCGTCATATTTTATGGACTTAATAAAAAAGTCTAAAATATTTTTTTTATAATTCTTATTTTTAATAGTCAATCTATCTTTTCTGTCAAAAAATTCTAAAATTAATGAGTTGTTTTTTTTAGAGAACATAATTTATTTTGAAACATCAATCATCCTCTGAATTGCAATTCTCGCTTTATCTGCTATATCTTTTGGAACTACAATTTCATGTTGATTAAGAGTTAATGATTTTACAATAAGTTCCAAAGTTGTAAATTTCATAAAAGGGCAAATATTACAAAAAGAGTGGAAATTTTTCTGAGGCACATCTTCTCTCAACTTATCAGTCATTCCGCATTCAGTAACAATAATAAAATCTTTAGAACCATCAGATTTTGCAAATTTGGCCATACCACCAGTACCACAAATATGGTCTGATACTTCAAGTAATTCATCTTTGCATTCTGGGTGAGCTATAATTTTTGAATCAGGATATTTTTTTTGAAAATCTAACAAAACTTTACTATCAAGCTTTTCATGAACAAAACAATAACCATCCCAAAGAATAATTTCTTTGTCAGTATGCTTGGAAACATATCTGCCTAAATTCTTATCCGGCAAAAAAATTACTTTATCGCAGTCAAGTGAATTTACAATTTTTACAGCATTAGCTGAAGTGCAACATATATCAGACATTGCTTTAACATCAGCATTAGTGTTAACATAACTTACTACTTTGGCATCAGGATGAGCCTTTTTTACTTTTTTTAACTTTTCAACTGTTGCCATATCTGCCAAAGCGCAGCCAGCTTCCATGTTGGGCAGTAATACAGTTTTTTGTGGACTTAAAATTTTTGCAGTCTCTGCCATAAAGCTAACGCCACAAAAAACAATGACATCAGCGTCAGTTTCTGAAGCCTTAACAGAAAGACCCAAAGAGTCTCCCATAAAATCAGCTACTTTATAAATTTCAGGACTCTGATAATTATGAACTAAAATAACAGCATTTCTTTTCTTTTTTAGTTCTAAAATTAATTCAATTAATTTTTCATTACTAAGATTTGTTTTGTTATCGTTAACTTTTTTCATAATATTAATCGTATAGAATAAATAAAGTAATTTGTATTTTTCATATTTGTAAATTATAGTTTTATAATAGCGAATATTTAACGTATGTCAATAAAAAATCCAGGAAAAAAACCAGAAAACAACATGAAACTATGGCTTATTATAGGCTTTATTTTTTTATTTGAAATTTTTTCATTTTATGGATTTTTATTGCCAAATTTCAGAAACGCGGCATTTTTTATTATTGCAATCCTTGTTTTAATTTTATCTTTGATACGGCTAGAATATGGTATTTATGTACTTCTAGCAGAACTTTTTATAGGATCTCAAGGTTATTTATTTTATTACGAAATTGATGGCTTTAAAATATCTATTAGAATTACTCTATGGCTAATTGTTATTGGCGCTTGGCTAATACATGTATTTAAACTATACGAAAATCATCGTTATATTCCAAATATATTTAAAAAGAAAATACGAGTTAAATTTTTTGAAAAAATACGCGATAAATTGAATAATTTTGTAGAAATACCATTAGACAAAAGACAAAATAAAACTAAATTCATCAATAATAATAACAAGGCATTGCCTTGTTTCTACTTTCTAAAATCTGACTTTTTTCCATATTATCTGGCTTTATTTATTTTTGTAACATGGGGTGTTATAAATGGATTTTTAAATCAAAATAGTTTTAATAATATCTTTTTTGATATAAATGGGTGGCTTTATTTTTTATTAATTTTTCCTGTTTATGCTGCTTTTGATAAAAAAGAATTTGATCTTTATGTTATTTATAAAATATTTCTTGCGTCAATTATTTGGCTAAGCATAAAAACATTTTTTCTACTATTTATTTTTTCGCACAACATGACAAGCATTATTTCAGAAGTATACAAATGGGTCAGAGTCACAGGAGTAGGAGAAATCACACAAATGAATGATAGTTTTTATCGCATCTTTTTCCAATCTCATATTTATATTTTAATAGGGTTTTTTATTTTTTTGACACTAGCTAGTAAAAATTCAAGATTCAAGATTCAAAATTTAAGCATTATGTGTTGCTTGCTATCTGTAATATTAATTAGTTTTTCTCGAAGTTTTTGGGTCGGACTAATAGTCGGTATATTTTTATATTTCTGCTTTATTGTATGGTCACAAGGATTTAAAAAATTAATCCATGCTTTTGGCCTATTGCTTATAACCTTTATTTTAAGCGCTTGCTTGATTGTTGGAATTGTTAAATTCCCCTACCCTTCTCCTTTTGGGAACTTTAATGCAGCGCAAATTTTTGGAGAACGAGCCACAAAAATTACAGGAGAGGCGGCAGTTTCGTCTAGATGGGAATTGCTACCAAAATTGGGAGAACAAATATTAAAAAATCCTTTTTTAGGTCAAGGCTTTGGCGCAACTGTTACTTACAAAACAAGCGACCCAAGAGTTTTGGAGTCAAACGCAACTGGTTACTATACTGCTTACGCTTTTGAATGGGGCTGGCTTGATGTCTGGTTAAAAATAGGTTTGTTTGGATTTTTGGCTTATCTATTTCTAATTGGAAAGATTTTAAAATCTGGTTTTGAGTTACTAGAAAAATCTAAATACATAAAAACGTTTCATTGCAACGTCTCTATAATCGGACTACTTATTGGCTTGGTTGTGATAATGTGCGTAAATGTCTTCACGCCATACTTAAATCATCCACTAGGAATTGGGTATTTAATATTGGTGAGCGTTATTGTTGATAAATTAAAAAATTAATTTTGACAAAAAAAATACGTCATCCGCGTGAGACAACTTGTTTTGTTGCCATAACGACAATAGCATTTATTTGATTTGCCAGTTCATCTCGTGTCATTTTATCACTCCAGATAAAAGTCCTAACCAAAATTCAACTGACTGAATCTTAGCAGCAATTTTCTGTTTTTGTCAAATTTAAAGATATTAAGCGTCTAGTTCTTCCAGCAACTTCTTTTGCTTTCTAGTTAACTTAGTCGGTGTATTAACAATAACTTCGACCAAATGATCTCCGCGTATATTTTGAATACCGCTAAACATTCCTCGTTGGTTTAAACGGTGAACGCCCTTGCCACGCAATCTAAATTGAGTCCCGGACTGCGTACCTTCTGGTATTTTCAGTTTAAGCGCACCATCGACTGTTTTTATTTCAATTTTGTCTCCTAGCGCCGCTTGCGAAAAATTAATATATTCTTTTGATAAAACAGTGTCTCCTTCGCGACTAAAATCAGGGTCTGAGTTTATTTTTATTAATAAATATAAGTCACCGTTTTGCGCTCCTTGTTGTCCTGCCTCCCCTTGGCCGTTCAGACGAATACTCTGGCCTTCGTCAATACCTGCTGGTATTTTTACGTTTATTTTAGACGTTCCTCTAGTCGCCCCAATACCACTACATTTGGTACACTTTTGACTATAAGTTTTTCCATCGCCTCCGCAAGTAGTACAAGTTGCTTGCACTTGCATTTGACCCAAAATAGTTCTTTGAATCTTTGTAACACGACCCGAGCCATTGCAAGGCTTGCAAGTATCAATTTTGGCTCCTGGCTCTACTCCATTGCCATCACAATAACCGCATTGATTATTTTTAGTTAAATTAATTTCTTTTTCTGTACCAAAAACAGCTTCGCGAAAATCTATATCTACAATTGTTTCAATATCAGAACCTCTTCTACCTCTTTGATTAGTTCTGGACCCACCAAAAAAATCACTAAACGCGTCTCCCAAATCATCCATATTAATGGTAAACCCTCCTTGTGAAAAACCTCCAAAATCTTGAGACCCTCCAGCACCACCGCCTGCTTGCCCGTGCTGAAAAGACGGACCAAATTGGTCATATTGAGATCGTTTTTTTTCGTCCCCCAAAACTTGGTAAGCCTCGTTTACTTCTTTGAACTTGGCTTCATCCCCGCCTTTTTTATCAGGATGATAAACGTGCGCTTTTTTTCTAAACGCTTTTTTTATTTCATCTTGCGATGCGCCTTTTTCAACGTCTAGTGTTTTGTAATAATCCATTTTTTATAAATCCTCATCAAAAATTGATTTGAATTTTTCAATAACTAACTCAAAAGTTTGATTATTTAATTTACCAATTTTTTTAATTAATAATTTTTTATTTATTTTTAAAATATTTTCTGTTCTTACTGAAGATGAGCATATCAAATAACCCTCTTCTAAATTTGTATTATCAATCTTTACAATATATTGATTTTCTTTAATAGAAGTTGTTATAGCGCAAACAATAATATCATAATTATTGTTTATGTTATTATTAGACATAACTAAAACAGGTCTAATTTTTGTTTCGCTAAAATCAGAGAATGGGAATGGAGACAACCAAATATCTTTTTGTTTTATTTTTCTAAATATTTTTTCCATATCTCATCATCTTTGGGATTGTCCCATATTTTTTCAAAACTTCTTCCTGTTAATTCATACCATCCAATTTTTTCTTCATACCCTCGCTTTCGCTGGGACAGACCCTCTTTAATTTTTATTTTTTGATTATTCATAATTAGTTTTTTTATTAATTATTTCTTATCTTCAACTTCTCCTTCAACAACATTATCTCCACCTTCTTTTTCTTTTTTGTCTTTATCTTCGTCTTGTTTTTTTGCTTGATTATCTCCAGGAGTACTGTCTGCACCTGGCTTTCCTTGCGCAGCTTGCGCTTGATACATTGCAGCTCCAATTCTTTGTGCTACAACATTCATTTCATCTAATTTCTTTTTAACTTCATCAGCATTATTAGAATCTTTTACTTTTTTTAAGGCTTCTAATTTTTCTTCTAATTCTTTTTTATCCTCTGGTTTCATTTTTTCACCAGATTCTTTTAATAATTTTTCAGTTTGGAATACTACAGCGTCAGACTGATTTTTAATTTCAGCTTGTTCTTTTTTCTTTTTATCTTCATCGGCATGCGCTTCTGCGTCTTTTTTCATTTTCTCTATTTCTTCTTCGCTTAATCCGCTAGAAGACGTAATAGTAATTTTTTGCTCTTTTCCAGTTGCTTTATCTTTTGCAGATACATTTAAAATTCCATTGGCGTCCATATCAAACTTAACTTCAATTTGAGGTATACCGCGAGGAGCAGGAGGAATGCCATCTAACATAAATCTACCTAAAGTTTTATTGTCCGACGCCATTGAACGTTCACCTTGCAAAACATGAATTTCTACACTTGGTTGATTATCTGCTGCGGTTGAGAAAATTTGAGACTTTGAAGTAGGAATAGTAGTATTGCGTTCAATCAAAGGAGTAGAAACGCTACCCATTGTTTCAAGACCTAGAGTCAGTGGAGTAACATCAAGCAAAAGAACATCTTTAACGTCCCCTTGTAAAACTCCGGCTTGAACTGCTGCTCCCATTGCAACAACTTCATCTGGATTAACACTCAAATTTGGCTCTTTCTTAAAAAAGTCTTTTACTTTTTGCTGAACCAAAGGCATACGAGTCATGCCTCCTACCAATATAATCTCTTCAATATCCTCCACTTTAAAACCAGCGTCACTTAAAGCATTCTTGCAAGGTTCAATTGTTTTTTCAACTAAGTCGCCGACTAATTCTTCTAGTTTTGAGCGAGTTATTTTCATAACTAAATGTTTTGGTCCTTCAGCATCTGTTGTAATAAAAGGTTGATTAATTTCTGTCTCAGCAGCGCTAGACAATTCAATTTTTGCTTTTTCTGCTGCTTCTTTAATTCTTTGCAAAGCAAGAGTGTCTTTTGATAAATCAATGCTAGTATCTTTTTTAAACTCTTCGATAATCCAATCAATAATTCTTTTGTCAAAATCGGCGCCTCCCAAGTGAGTGTCACCATTGGTTGATTTAACTTCTACTGTATCTTCTGAAACATCAAGAATTGATACATCAAAAGTTCCTCCGCCCAAATCGTACACTGCAATTTGCTGTCCTTTTTTCTTGTCAAAACCATAGGCCAAGGCTGCGGCAGTTGGTTCATTAATAATGCGCTTAACTTCAAGCCCAGCAATTTTACCCGCATCTTTTGTGGCTTGACGTTGGGCGTCGTCAAAATAAGCTGGAACTGTGATAACTGCTTCTGTAATTTTTTCACCAATTTTAGCTTCAGCATCGGCTTTCAGTTTAGACAAAATCATGCCAGACACTTCTTGAGGCGAATATTCTTTGTCCCCCATTTTAATTTTTGCACCCTCGCCTGACTGCACAATTTTATATGGCATTGTTTTTACATCTTTTTGTATTGCCTCATCGCTAAATTTGCGACCTATAAGTCTTTTGATTTCAAAGACTGTATTTTCTGGGTTTGTTACACCCTGACGTTTTGCAGTTAAGCCTACTAAACGTTCATTGTTTTTTGAAATTGCAGCGATCGAAGGTGTAGTACGATTTCCTTCAGCATTTTCTAAAATTTTTGGCTGTCCACCTTCCATGATAGCAATAGCACTATTTGTTGTACCAAGGTCGATTCCTAATATTTTACTCATTGTTTCACGTAACACACAACATATAACACACAACAATATTTTATGTACTTATATGCTCATGTTGATTTTAATTATTTTTTAATTAATTATATTTTTTTACCATTCAAAATATCTTCTTGTAATTTTCTAACCTGGTCTTGCATTTCAATTTCGGCTTGCCTTGCTTGCTCAATATGCTTTTCTGAAATACTAATCTCTTTTGTCTTTATCTTATTTTCTTTAATTATTAAATAACCAAATGTAGATAAAGAAAAAGTAAATAATAGTATTATTAAAATTTTTATGCCCTCCCAGCCGCAAAAGCGGTTATGACAAGCTTTTTTTTTGTTTTTCATATTATTTTTTATTTATTAAATTAATAAATTTATCTTTTGACATTTCAGCTTGTTTTAAAATACTGACAATATTTTGTTGTTAGTTTCTTGTTTTTCATATTTTATTACTAAATTATCTTATTGCCATATTTTTATAAAAAATATGGCAATGCAACAATTTAACAATAGTTACTTCTTCTTTATATCAATCTTAATAGTTTTTTTCTTTTTACCTTCGAGTGCTTTAGGGACGGTAATTTTTAAAACTCCGTCAATTGCTTCTGCCTTTGCCTTATCGCTTATCACATGAGTTGGTAATTGAACACATCTGTAAAAACTACCACGCCTTATTTCTTTTTTATAATAATCTTGTTCTTCAACTTCAGTTTTTTTCTCACTTTTTCCCTGAATAGTTAAAACGTCATTTTCAATTGAGATATCAACTTGTTCCGGATCAACACCGGCCAATTGAGTTTCAACAATTACATTATTTTTGTCTTCATACATATCAATTGCTGGTGCAAAAGATCTGGCAACTTGAGGTGCTAAAGAATTAAACATTGTATCCATTTCTTCAAATGGTTCAAAAATATTCGGACTCCATTTTATTAAAGACATAGAATTTTTTTCATTCAACATAACGCATGAGTAATGAAGAATGAATGATTAATAATCATATTAATTTCTAATTTTCAATTTCTAGACAATCACTAAATTCTTTGATGTTTTAAAAATTAAGTCATTGAAAAATTGTTTGAAAATTAAAAATTTAATTATATGTTATATGTTTTCTAATATTACTTTGGCAGGTATAATAACCTTGCCATTCAACTTATAACCTGATTTTACTTCTTTTTTTACTTTTTTTCCATCGCCTTCCAAAGCTTCCATTGTGTTATAATTAAACTCTTTACCCTCTGTTGTAATTTCTTCAAGTCCCATATTTTTTAATGCATCAGCAAATTGTTTTACAACATATTTAACTCCTTCTAGCCAACTTGAATGATTGCCACCTTCTTTAAAATGTTCCAAAGATATTTTTAAGTTATCGTACACTGGGATAATTTCATATAATAATTGTTCATTGGCATATTTAGTAAATTCTTGTTTTTCACGTACGTTCTGTTTTACTAAATTTTGATAATCAGCCAAGGCACGCTTGTGGTTCACTTCTAATTCTTGTTTTCTTACTTTTAATAAACTATATTTTTCTTCCAGTGTTTTTATCTTTTTGTTTTTCATATCTTTTTATATATATAACTAATTAAATTAAAATTTTTTTCATAATCCATTCTCATTGGACCAATGACACCAAACATTCCTTGTGAATTACTTGTTGTATATTTAGTTAATACTGTTCCACAAAAATCTCCAAAAGGGTTTTGTGAACCAATCAATATATTCATTCCTTGTTTTATATCATCATATATATTGTCAATTATTTCGTCAATTTCGTCAATAATATTAGAGATGTCATATACCTTGTTTAATTGCGCAAATTCAGGCTGAGCCAAAAGATTTGATATTCCGGTGTAATACAAATTGTGTCTATGAAATGCCCAAAAAACAGCTAGCTTAGATTTTTTTGCAAGTCTCTTTGCAAGTCTTTTAAAAATCAATTCTTTTTCAACTTCTTCTGTGTTTAAAATTTCATCAAAATCTTTTATTGAAGACGTGGATATTTTATTTTTCACGATTTGATCAACGAATAAATTATAGGCCTTTTCAGTTGGCACCCTTCCTGCTGACGTATGCGGCTGAAATATGAGCCCTTCTGACTCCAATTCTGCCATTCTTTGCCTTGCTGTTGCCGGCGAAATATTTAACTTATATTTATCTACTAAAATATTTGACCCTACCGGCACTCCAGTTGCAATATGTTCTTTTATAATAATATCTAAAAGATTTTTCTTATTCATAATCAATTATACTATAGCATACCTGGCACTCATGTCAAGAGAGTGCTAGTTTTTTACAAAAAAAGAAAGCTCTAAAAAAAATTAGAGCTTTTGTAGAAATACACTACCATATATTAGCAGTATGTTTCTTAGAGTTTAGAAAACGCATTCCTCTTGTGCGCTCTCTTACTTCGTTACTTCAAGAGATTTATCTGCCTCCTTTCGGTCTACGTTAATAAACACTTCATTACCAAAACCACGGTACTCCAAGTGATCAAAACTAATGTGTTTAGCCATAGCTATGCCGCGACCATGGGTATGTGTGACACGACGAGGGTCAAATATTAAATATTGCTCCCAGTCAAACCCATTTCCCTGATCTTTTATTAGAAAAGAAACACCATTTTCATGAGGATCAATGTATACCTCAACAAACTTGTCCTTGTTTTCGGGCAGCAACAAACGATGGTTTATCTCCTCTTTCCACGTCCCTTCCGCAAGCAGCCTTGATTTGTCTTCATAGCTGATGCCCAGGTTTCCATGTTCAATTGCGTTCAACAAAATCTCTAGAAACCCTAGTCCCATTTTTTCGGGATCATGACAAAGTTTAGCCAATAGGGCTGCAAGATTTCGCGCCTCTTCTAAAGTACGGATTGCGAAACGATTACCATATGATACACCTGGAGTATGATCACGAATAGATTGCTGCATGTCCAAATAATTTTGACGATCTGACAAAGCTGTACGAACAATAGATAGCAATGTCTCTTCGGCAAAAGGTTTGGTTAGATAATACCAGGCCCCTGCTTCGATACCTTGCTGTATCTCTTCAGCCCGTGCCTTTGCAGTTTGCATGATGACCTGAATATGACGAAACTGCCAATGTTTTTGCATTTGATGCAAAAGCTCCAGGCCACTTCGACCCGGCATCATCCAATCAAGCAAAGCAACATCATATTTACCTTTCATTGAAATCAACATTTTCCAGGCTTCCTCGCTACTCTTAGCAGACTCAACTTCGTACTGAGCATCTCGTAGATAAATTTTCAAAACCGTAAGATTGTCTACTTCATCATCGACTACAAGAATTTTAGGCGTTTTATTCATGGTACCACTCCTTCTTTGTGTTGATCTTTGATTGTTAAGATTTTTGGTAAGGCGCTAACAAAGGCTGCAACAATATTTGGTTCAAACTGGGTTCCACTTCCTTCTTGAATCATGGCCACGGCCCTAGTCACAGACCATGCTGGTTTGTATGGACGTGCCG
>JADHVC010000036.1 GCA_016784175.1 Patescibacteria group bacterium
GTTAGTAATCGCGTTCATGATTAACTAATTCCTTGCGTTTAGTGTTGTAAGAGTTAGGGGTAATTAGTAGAAAAATATAAATTATTTATTGGTATATATGGAGAATATAATCGAAATGTTTCATATTGATATACGAATAGTTATTGCTCAAGTTATAAACTTTGGCATAGTTTTTTTTGTGTTGTATCGTTTTGTTATAACACCATTGCAAAAGGTGATGAAAGAGAGAACTAAAAAAATTGAAAAAAGTTTAGAAGATGCAAAATCGATCGATAAGAAATTTGCACAAGCAAAAATTGACACAGAAAAGATCATACACGATGCCAGAAAAGAGGCGAATGATATATTGGAGCAAGCTAGGATCGAAGCAGATAAAAAGCAAGAAGAATATATAGACAAAGCTAAAAAACAAATAACCGAGATTATTAGTCAAGAGAAACAAAAGATGCAACTTGAAAAATTAAACACTATTGCCGAAATTAAAAGTGATATTGGCAGCTTGGTGATAAGTACTGTTGAAAAGATAGTTGGGCAAAAAGTGAACTCTTCAACTGATCACGAGTTAATAAAAAAAATAATAGCAGAAAACAAATAGACTTATGAAGATAAGCATTAAACAATACGCTGAACTGTTATTTGAACTCGTGAATGAAAAAAGTAATGAAGTTGTTGCCGAAAATACTCAAAAGTTCGCAAGTATTGTATTTAAAAATAATGATAAAGCCAAATTTAGCAGAATTATTGAAAAGTTCGGCGAGATTTGGGATAACGAGAAAGGCATAATTAATGCTAGTGTTACTTGTGGAGAAAGATTAGACGAAGTATTAATTGGAGAAATAAAGAATTTTATAAAACTAAAAACTAAAGCGAATAGTATTAATATTGAAGAAAGAATAGATAAGGATGAAGTTTTGGGTGGGATAATTATTAAATACAAAGATAAAGTTATTGACGCATGTTTGCGTACGCGTATTAATAATTTAAAAGCAGAATTCATTAAATAATATAAATAAATATGTCGAGTACAAAAGATTTTGTTGTAGAACAATTAAAAAAACAAATAGATGGGTTTAATACTCAAGTTACTGAAGAGTCTGTTGGTATTGTGTTGTCTATTGGTGATGGAATCGCAAAAGTATCAGGCTTAGGAGAGGCTATGATGAGTGAGATGCTTGAGTTTAGTACACATGGTGGTGAAAAGGTATTTGGTGTGGCACTAAACCTAGAAGAAGATGCAGTCGGAGCGATTATATTGGGAGAGTATTCTAAAATTAAAGAAGGGGATAGCGTGCGGTCTTTAAAAAGAGTGCTGGAAGTACCTGTAGGAGAGAGTGTAATCGGTCGCGTTGTTGATGCACTTGGTCAGGTCATTGATGGAAAAGGTGACATTAAAGCCGAAAAATACAACCCAATCGAAAAGATCGCTCCTGGTGTTATTTCTAGAAAGTCTGTTCACCAACCAGTTCAAACTGGTATAAAGGCAATTGACGCTATGATTCCTGTTGGAAGAGGTCAAAGAGAATTGATTATTGGAGATAGACAAGTTGGGAAAACAGCTATTGCAATAGATACAATTTTGAATCAACAAGGACAGAACATGAAATGTGTTTATGTAGCTATTGGTCAAAAAGAATCTAAAATTGCTAATTTAGTTACAAAATTAAGTGAAGCTGGTGCGATGGATTATACGACGGTTGTTTTAGCTGGTGCTTCGGATCCAGCATCTATGCTTTACATAGCGCCTTATACTGGATGTGCTATTGCAGAATATTTCTTAGACAAAGGTGAGGATGTTTTGATTATTTATGATGATTTAAGTAAACATGCCGTTGCTTATAGAGAGATATCATCTTTATTAAGAAGACCGCCAGGACGCGAGGCTTATCCAGGAGATGTATTTTATTTGCATTCAAGGCTCTTGGAAAGAGCATGTAAATTAAACGATGATTACGGAGGCGGTTCGATCACAGCTCTGCCAATTATTGAAACGCAAGCTGGAGATGTTTCTGCTTATATTCCAACAAATGTTATATCGATTACTGATGGGCAAATATTTTTGGAGTCAAATTTGTTTAACCAAGGTTTAAGACCAGCCGTAAATGCAGGTTTATCTGTGTCGCGTGTAGGATCATCAGCTCAAACTAAGGCTATGAAAAAAGTAGCTGGAAAGATGAGACTAGAGGTTGCTCAATATCGCGAGCTAGAAGTATTTGCACAATTTGGTTCAGACTTAGACGATGACACAAAAAGAAAATTAGAAAGAGGTAAAAGAATTATCGAAGTGCTTAAGCAAGACCAATACGCACCATTGATAGTTGAAAAACAAGTTGTTGTATTTTATGCTGTGTCTAACGGGTTATTAGACGATATTGCGGTAGATAAAATTCGAGAATTTGAAGTTGGAATGTATAAATATATTGAGAATAATAAATCAGGGTTATACAATTTAATTAATGCTAAGGGGGCGCTTGACGAAGAAGTTGAGGAAGCTATAAAAGAAGTTATTAGTAACTATAAATCAACACTTGATTATATTGTAAAGGAATAGAGATATAATTTAAAAAAAGCACAAAGAAAAAAAGGCCTTTATCCAAAGGCCTTTTGTGTTGAGGATTTATGCGTGTCCAGCAATGACTTGGACTCGCGAGTTTATGAATTTTTTTCCTTTTTTACGATTGCTGTTCATTCGCTGGAGATTAACGCTCAAATTCTTTGTGAGGATTTGAAATTGTTTTGGGTGAAATTTTCTTAAATCTTGGAATGCAATTGCTGCAACTTTTAGTTCATCAATGCATAATTTACTTTCTTTTTCCGCATAATTTGTGACTTTCGTGAGTGCTTCTTCTTCTGAGTGTACACTTCGAAGTATAGTTGTTAGTATCGGGTTGTTAGTAATTGGTTTTGCCACTTTAAGTAAAGCTGTTCTAGATTTCATACATACCTCGCTTGTTAATTGTTTAGAGTTACTATAAATAAGAACTCTTTAAAGGATCGATGTACCATCGTATGGCACTTAATTTAAACTATAGTCTATTTTATTAAATGATGCAAGTTTTTTAAGCTGCTATTTTTTTATCATGTTTTTTATATTTTATTATCATCTTTACTATTTTACAATGGTATCAAAGTTTATTATAGTCTATTTTGAACTGAAATGAATTAGCTCCTTAACAATAAAGGTTTTCATGGAAGAGAACTAAAAATACTTAGTGGAGGAATTTGAGTGAAGCGAGTTTAAAATTTTTGTTAAATTGTGCGTAAAAAATTGCCGAATATTCCATCCTAAGCGAAAAAGTGATGCAGGTATAGTGAGTAGTTACTGTTATAAGTCTTCCATACTACAAAGGATAATAATGTTATGGTAACCAGTTGTTGTATCCCGATTAGTCAGCAAACTGTAAAGCAGGCAAGAATCTTGATAATCGATGACAATCTGCAAAATATCAAGCTTCTGCTTGAACAGTTAAAGGATGAGGGTTTTTGTAATTTGACTGGAGAAGTTAATTCAAGAAGAGCTCTTGAGGTTTATTTTACAAAGATGGGTCAAGAGGAAATGTTATTTGATCTGATATTACTGGATATTATGATGCCAGGCGTTGATGGTTTTGGAGTTATTGACGGCATCAGGTCTAATTGTTTAGTTACTCCGATCTTAGCTTTAACTGCAAGACAGGACCAAGATACAAGAAATAGAGCCCTAGAAAAAGGAGTGAGTGATTTTATTACTCGTCCTTTTAATATAAAAGAGCTGGTCTTGAGAATAGAGGTTCATTTGAAGGCGCATTTTAATACTAAGCGTCTAGAGAACCATACATTAACTCTTGATTCTTTGGTTTATGAGCGCACTAAAGAACTTGAGCAGGCTAATCAAAATCTAACAGATAACTACTATGATATGCTTTGGCGCATGGCTTTAATGGCTGAATTTCGAGATAACGAAACGGCGTTACATATGAAAAGGATGGGACATTATTCTATGTTACTTGCAAAAGCAGTTGGGATGAATGTTAATGACGCTGAGTTACTTTTACATACAGCACCATTGCATGACATAGGAAAAGTTGATACACCCGATAATATTTTACTAAAGCCGGGGAAGTTGAATAGTATTGAGTGGACGCGCATGAAAAATCATGCCGAAACTGGATGGATAATATTAAAGGATCATTCATCATCTTTGATTCAAGGAGCTGCAGAAATTGCATATTCTCATCATGAAAAATGGGATGGATCTGGTTATCCACAGGGGATAAAAGGGGAGGATATTCCACTTAGTGGTCGTATTATTGCAATTGCAGATGTTTTTGATGCACTAATGTCTCGTCGTCCGTATAAAGAGCCATGGCCTTTAGGAAAAGTTTTAGAACTACTTCAAAAAGAAAAGGATCACCATTTTGAACCACAACTTGTTGACCAGTTTATCAGGATTGTACCGCAAACCATGCAAGTCAATAACCAATATCAAGACTAAACAGGGAGAGAGAAAATGGTAGTGAAGCGCACAATTTTAGTTGTAGATGACATTCCTCAAAATCTGGAACTTCTACTTGATCAGTTAGAAGGTACCGAGTATGAAGTTGTTACAGCCGATGATGGAGATACAGCATTAAAGATTTTGAGAGAGAGTCCAGCTAATTTTTCCGCAGTATTGCTTGACTGGATGATGCCACGGATGGATGGTATTAGCGTTTTAAAGGAAATGAAAAAGGACCCAGTTTTGCGAAGAATCCCAGTTATCTTACAGACAGCGAAGGTTATGCAAGCCGATATTCAAAAGGGCTTTTTGGCGGGTGCAAGAAATTACCTGTGTAAACCTTTTGATCAATTTAAGCTTCAGGCAGTTCTCTACGCCACAATTCAGGATTTTGAACTTCAACAGGAGTTGTTAAAAAAACTTGAAAAATATGAGTCAGTAGGGGAAAGGCAAGAATATTTGGAAAAAAGTGAACATCGTTTTCAAACAATTTCACAGGCCCAAGAACTTGCTAGTATGATGGCAAGAGCATACAAGAAAAACCCTTCTAAGCTTATGGTGGGTTTGATTCAATTGTTCTACAATGCTATCCAACATGGAAACCTTGGCATTACATATGCTGAAAAAAATGTGCTTATGGCAGAAAAAAAACTATTCACAGAGATTGCTCAAAGGTTGCAAGATTCAAAATATATAAACCGCTGGGCTCGGTTTACATTTATTCGAACGAAAAATGAGCTTCAATTCAGAGTTAAAGATGAAGGCTCCGGGTTTAACTGGGAAAACTATATGGAGCTTGATCCTGCAAGAGCATTCCATATGCACGGAAGAGGAATTGCTCTTTGTAATAAGATTACCTTTGACCATCTAGAATATTTTGGATGTGGGAATGAGGTATTAGCAGTTATGAACTTACAAAAATAGTCAATATATCCGTAGATGGAATACTCTACGGATTTTTTTTATCATGTAAATGTTATTTTTTTATCATACTTGAATTGGTAAATTATTTATAACTAAATACTAATATTATTTAGTTATTAATTTGTTCTTTGACAAGTTTCAAATATCGAAGCGGACACACACACATTAAAGGAGTACGATAAGTGAAAAAAGAAGTAGAGTATCAAAACAGAAAAATTGAAAAAAGAAGTAAGGCTTGGATTGATTTACCAAGCTTTACGCCATGGTTAACTCTTGTGGCTGGTCTAATTGCGACATTTTTTGGTTGGCAGTTTGCTCGAAATATAGAGATTGTTTATGCAAACGAACGGTTTAATGCAGAAATTACAGAGCATATTGCAGCTATTTATCACAGACTGGAGACATACGAACAAGCACTTCGTAGTGGTGTGGCGTTTATTAATTCGAGCAATGAGGTTGATCGTGATGAATGGAAGGATTTTGTTGAAAATTTACGAGTAAGGCAAAGCTTTCCAGGTATTCAGGGTTATGGGTGGTCAGTTTTTGTTAGACCAGAGGAGGTGGTAGAGCACACCGAAAGAATTCGCGCAGAAGGATTTCCTAATTACCACATTAAGCCATTTGGTGATAGAAAGATGTATTCAGCAATTATTTATCTAGAGCCATTCGATGAGCGTAATCAGCAAGCATTTGGTTATGATATGTTTTCGCAGTCAATGCGGCGTGCTGCTATGGAGCAAGCGAGAGACACTGGCACTGCCACTAATTCTGGTCGAGTGACACTTGTTCAAGAGATTAAAGGAAAAGTACAGGCAGGTATGCTTATGTATCTTCCTGTTTATAAAAAGCATGTACCGATTGTAACTATTGAAGACCGAAGAAGAGCGATTATCGGGTTTGTATATGCACCTTTTAGGATGGATGACTTGATGCGTGGGATTCTTGGTAATAGAAGCTATTTAGTTGATCTTCATATCTTTGATGGAGTACTAAAACAAGAGTCGGAATTGATGTACGATTCAGACGATATTTTTACTCACGAAGAAAAGGCTCAATTTGAGAGAGATGTAGAATTTAAGTTCGCAGGTCGGAATTGGATACTTAGTTTTTCAAGTACCCCAGGGTTCAGTAAGACTATAGATAAAAGTAAACAATGGTTAATTGTTGTTGGTGGTGTTTTTGGCAGTTTGCTTTTTTTTGGCTTTGTTCATGGACTTGCTCGTTCGCATAGTCGAGCGGTTGAGTTGGCAAAGCAAATGACAAAAGACTTAATTGTTAGCGAAAAAAGTACTCGCGCAATTCTGGACACAGTAGTAAACGCTATTGTTACTATGGGTGAGAATAGGTTGATTCTAAGCTTTAATCCTGCAGCAGAGCAAATGTTTGGGTATAAGGCTGATGAAGTGATAGGTAAAAATGTAAACCTCTTAATACCTGAACCATTTCATAGTCAACACGATAATTATGTGGAAAAGCATATAGAAACAGGAGAGCAGCGGATAGTTGGAACTGGACGGGAGGTTATTGGTCTTCGTAAAAACGGCATAACTTTTCCGCTTTGGCTTTCGGTTGGTACAACAAAAATTGATGATGCTCGACTTTTTGTCGGTTGCATGGTAGATATAACCGAACGAAAACAAACAGAAGTTGCGTTAATTGCCGCAAAAGAAGCAGCTGAGGCAGCAAACCGTGCTAAGTCAGAGTTTTTGAATGTTATGAGTCATGAACTTCGAACACCACTTACTGTAATTCTTGGTTATACTCCAGTCTTAGCCAAGCCAGAGTCGCTCCCAATGTTTAAAAAGCTATTGCAAAAAATCGAAGGAAATGATCAGTTTCTTGCCGATTTTCAGCCAATCCTAAGTGTCCTTAAAATGCTGGGCACCAAAATGGATAGTTCGGGTAAACATCTACTTACTTTGATAAATGACCTACTTGACTTGTCAAAAATTGAAGCAGGTAAGATGATTCTTGATCTCCAATCACTCTCGGCCATTAACATCGTTGAATCAGTTAATAATGACCTCTTAGTGAAAGCGCAAGAAAAAGGCATTATGCTGGTTCATTCTGGGTCTGATGTGTCTATTTTTGCTGACGAGATAAGATTAAAGCAGATTTTAATTAATCTCGTTGGGAATGCTATTAAATTCACTGATGAAGGAGATGTTAGGGTTAATGTCTCGCTTGTAAATGATATTGTTGAGTTTCGAGTGTCAGATTCTGGATGTGGAATACCAGAAGATCAATTGGACCTAGTATTTGCTAAATTTCAGCAAGTCGATTCATCTGCTACTCGCAAGAAGGGTGGAACTGGACTAGGTTTAGCTATAACTAAAAAGTTAATCGAGCTTCATGGCGGACAAATACGCATCGAAAGCAAGATGGATGTTGGATCAACATTTATCTTTACAATTCCAAGCGCAAGAGAGGAGTAGAGAAATGGCAATTATCCTTTTAGTAGAAGACCAAGCCGATATTCGAGAGATGCTTACTTTAAGACTTATGATAGAGGGTCATGAAATTCATGAAGCTGAAAATGGAAAAGTTGGCGTTGAGATGGCGTTGAAGCTTAAGCCAGATTTAATTTTAACAGATATGCACATGCCCGTTATGAATGGTCATGAAGAAGTTGCAATATTACGAGAGAAAGGTTACATAGGATTAATTTGCGCAGTTACAGCTTCGGCAATGGTTACTGATTCAAATAGAGCACTTACTGCTGGTTGTGACTATTGTATAACAAAGCCAATTGGCGAGGACTTTGAAGCACGCGTTGCAAAAATATTGGAGCAGGTTAATGCCTAAAATATTAATTGTGGACGACATGAAAGAAGTGCGAGTAATGGTGCGCTTTCATATTGAAATGGAAGGCTATGAGGTTGAAGAAGCTTCAAGTGGAAAAGAAGGTCTTGAACAAATAGCACTTTGTCGCCCAGATCTTGTTTTACTCGACTATCACATGCCAGATATGACAGGTTTAACTATGCTTCAGAAACTTAGACAGAGTAACGATAAAGTGCCAGTGGTTATGCTCACGGCTGATTCTAATCAAGGTATCGCAGTTCAAGCATTCCGAGATGGAGCTGACGATTTTATATCTAAGCCATTCGACCCCGACTTTTTAAAAATTGTTGTTAGTCGAACGCTTAAATCTTTAAAGTTGCAAATAATGTTGCAAGAGTCGGAAGTCGCCAGAAGAGCAGCTGAGCAGGCTAATCATCTAAAGTCGCGGTTTATAGAAAATATGAATCACGAAGCAAGAACTTCAACAAACGGGGTGAATGGCTTTCTGGATATAGCTGTTAAAAAAATAACGAAAGGTGAAGTTGCTGAGGCATTGAAGTTTATAACATGGGCTCATGAAAATTCTGATCGATTGCTCACGCTTTTTGACCGAATTATTGATCTTTCACAACTGCAGGCAGGGCATATTATTTACAGATTCATGCAAAAGGAACTTCAAGAGCTTGTAAACTATGCTATAGAAAATGTAGAAATATATGCTCAAGCAAAGAATATTCAAATTAAAACAAACACCCTAGAAAAAATAAGTGTTTGGTGTGATGGTTTGCGAATGGGCCAAGTGTTTGCAGAGCTTCTAATTAATGCAGTTAAATATTCGCAAAAAGATACAGTTGTTACGCTACAAATAACCAAAGAGGATGGTTTTGTTAAAGTTTTAGTGACCGATGCTGGGTGTGGTATTCCAGACGGTGAGTTAGAAAGTATTTTCGATCCGTTTACTCTTAGCTCTCGCACAGACCATGGAGCAAGTGGAAAAGGGCTAGGCTTAGCACTTTGTCGTCAAATTGTTCGGGATCATGGTGGAAAGATTTTGGTGGATAATAATCCAGAAAAAGGCTCTACCTTTAGCTTAATAATCCCTGTACAACATAAGTAAAAATATTATTCAAAACCCATAATACCTAAAAAATATTGTGGGCTTTTTTTAAATAAAAAAAACGTCTGCAAATTATCTGCAGACGCAAGTGGTTTTTTTTAGACATTAATTTCCTTTATTTGTTCCATCTTTGTTGTAAAGTTGATATAAAAGAACCTGCTTCAGTTTTTCAATTGACTTTGGTTCTAGTGGGCACATGGGTGAGCGAAAGATCGGCTTTATGTTACTGTGTAAAAATGCCATTGCTGTTTTTACCGGGACAGGGTTGGTCTCAATAAACATCACTTCGATTAGCGGTGAGATTTCGGTGTGTATTTTTTGCGCAAGGTCTTTGTTTGGAGTAACCCCAATAATAGCATTAACCATTTTAATGATAGTACGCGGTATTATATGTGATACAACAGATATTACCCCATGCCCACACATCTTTAAGAGATCTAGGGTTTTGCCGTCATCACCAGAAAGAACAGTGAATGTGCTAGGTGTATTTTTTAATATTTCTTCCAGTTGGATAAGGTCGCCGCTAGCCCATTTAATACCAGCGATAATGCCATCATTTGCGAGGTCGATGATTAATTGAGTTGGTACACCTTTAGCAGTGCGCCCAGGGATGTCATAGAGTATAATTGGAAGGCCTACGCTAGCAACAGATTCAAAATAATGTCGCATACCTGCTAGCATTGGCTTATTGTAATAGGGTGATACGACCAGTGCTCCATTAGCACCAACATCTTTAGCACGTATGGTTAATTCGACTGCTTCTCTTGTAGAGTTAGATCCGGTTCCAGCAAGAATAGGCACTCGACCATTAGTGGTCTTTACAACGCATTTGATTACGTCGATTTGCTCACTAGGGTTAAGACATGGCGCTTCTCCAGTCGTGCCAGCTGGTACTAAAAAATTGATGCCAGCCTTAATCTGTTCTTCAACAAGCCATTCTAAAGCTTTAAAGTCGATTAAAGGTTCAAGTTGTAATGAACCACCCCTTGTGTCATTGTTAAATGGCGTTATTAGCGCTGTTCCAGCTCCACCAAATAAGTGACCTACGTTACATTTTTTCATGGAAAAACTCCTGTAACAAAAAAGAGGAAAGTGAATTTGTAAATATCAAATTACTCTATAATTACAGCAAATGTATGAATTATGTCAATACGAAGCTTACCCAGTAAGAAGTCCCACATTTTTTTGCAAAATTAAAACCCTTTACGACAAGCTGTAGAGGGTTTTAAAATTAATGAATATTATATATTTTTACCAAAAGGTTATAAAGTAATCGATAGAATAGCGTTAGCCGTTCCATTCTCTTGTGAGTAGTGAACAAGCTTCCATTGGAGAGAGTTTTTTTTCTTTAATAAATTAAAGAAGTTAGAGGCTCACTCACACTAATGTAAGAGTATGATACTTTATAACCTTTTAGTAACCACTTCTTGAAGTGATTTCAATATATCTATTTGTTTTGAATTGTTTTAATAATAGTCAAAATAATGTAAAGGAAATTGATTTTTTGAACTTAGATCAATGGCCGAATATATAATTTTATGCCTTAATATATGCTTACTCAATATGACTTATTATTCCAAAATTAGGTTTTAACCTAAAGATAGAATTATAAGTACTCTCTCCCTATACATTATTTTTGCTACTATTTAACAAAGAAAATGCTGTTCTATTTGTTAGAAGTATGTTATAAGCTTTATAACCTACTTCATGTTTGTTAAAGAATTTATTTTATAATACCAGTATAACATAGATAATTTAATTTGTCAATAGTGATTGACTAGATATGGCAAATAAATTATATTATAGACTAATATTAGCAAAAAAATTATTACTATAATATTGTTGCATATTGACTTATATGTTGTTTATATAAATTTATTGAGTATACAATAAATAAGTTTAAGTTTGTCCATACATTTAAAATTAATGATTGATTTAATAGTAACTTAGCAGGGGAGTAAATTTTTTTTAAATAAAAAGACTGCAGCCCTTATGTTAAAGACTGCAGTGTGTTAAAGATGTTTTATTGTTCTGTAATTTTTATGGGTGTTAGTATTAATTTATTTTCTTTGTTGCCAAGTTTATAGTGGTTCCGGCTATCTAGACACTGAATTGCAGAAAAAGAGAGATAGTCTAATTAATTAATTTTAGCATTTTAATAAAATTACATATTTAAATACTTTTCAGCAGGATATCTGTCATTTAATGATTGGTGTGGACGTTCATTGTTATAAAA
>JADHVC010000005.1 GCA_016784175.1 Patescibacteria group bacterium
TTCATTATTTAAATCAGCTACGCTTATGTTTCCATTACTTAAATCATTATATTCTTTCTTATCCTTCGTAAACTGATTAATAAGTTTAAAAATATCTTCAAAACCTTTCTCTTTTAATTGGTCATAAACACCAGCTAGCGTATTTGCTGATGCTTTTAATTCATCCTCGCTTGCATACGTGCGCCCTTCAGCCCCATCAATAAATTTTGCAACTTTTTCATATTCCTCTACTTTTTTACTTGTATCTTCATCGGCTTCTACATTATGCACATCTTTTACAGCAACAATTAAATTCACTAATGATGTTGTATACTGCGAACCTCTTTCTTTAGGGTCAACGAATACTACTTTATTCTTCAATTCAAACTCTCCAAGGAATTTCAGAATTCCTTGAGTTTTTATATCAGTTTTGGATGGTTTAAATGCACCGTTATCTTGCACGCCCGGTAAAATAATTTCTTTTCCTTGATTAATAAGGCCTTTTAAATAAGACAGTGAATTGTAGTCAACTTTTTGTTGCGATAATTCCTCAGCAGGAATTACAGCTTCAGCAAGATCATTATCTTCATCCGTAACGATTTCTGTAGTATCTTCGGTGGGCGACTCCGGCTCTGGCGAAGCGTTTTCAGTACCCACAGCTCTTTGTAGCTTAACCGCTCCTTCCTTTGCCGTCGTTAAATCCTTGAGATTCGTCTCACCTTCAGGAAGCTTAGTATCTTCTTCTAAATTTTGCACAGTTGTCTCACTTCTTGTTTCCATCATATAATTTAATAATTACCTAATATTAAACAAAAAAATATAATAATATTGCTTATTTTATCAAAAACTATTGACATTCAGTGTTAAATAGTGTATAATGTAATTAATAGCAGTGTGGTACAGAACTTGCGGAAGAATCAAGGTATACCAACCGCTTGTTCTTTTTATTACCGGTAGCTAATAAACTACTGGATTATTCGCAGTCACCCAATTAAGGAGAAACACCACATGTCCAAAAAGAATGCAGGCGATCAATTATCAAGGGTCGAAGTTGACAAATCCGTCAAAGCCGAAGCAGAAACCCCCGCACCAAGAAGACAACTTATCCTACGCAGTGCGCCACCACAACCAAAAAAAGAAATCAACTTTGACCCGTACGGACTAAATGATCTCGCTGCAAAATACCCACTAGCTGACGGGCAACTCATTTTCACGCCACCTGGCAGTGAAGGTTGGGAACAAACCGAAATAGACGACAAAGGTCAAGGTATCTTTTTTGTTCCAAAAAAGAAACAAATAGTTCAGCTGACTGAAGTCAGCGTTGAGTCAAGCGGCGGGAAAGTCTGCCGTCGATCGCTCTATCTACCAGTTGCAGAGATAGACAAAAACCAAAATGTTAGAAAGTTGGTCAGGCTTGATGACTTCGTTAAACAACCTAATGCACACGAAGTTGCGTGGAATAGATCGTATAAGTTAATGAACGCACATGAGCGAAACGACGAGGCTAAGTTTCCAAAAGCTTTATTTTACTCTATCGTCAACCAACACCACATTCCCAATCCGGCCGCTGTTTGGCGACTGAAACGAGGCGAAACACCAAGTGCAGACGACCCACGAAAAAGTTGGCAATGGGATGGTTGCAGCCCAATCGATGCAACATTAATGGTTGTACTGTGGTGGACAAGCCACCGCGTTCCATTCGCCGGCTTCTTGGGCCACTTCAAAAGCTCGAGAAAACAATTGACCGTAACGATAATAGACACCAGCAACATGGCTCTCTTGCCATTGATCGGTTATGTAACCGGTTCGTGGCCCGAGGGTCTAAAGATCAATCCACCACAACCACTGCGTACCAAGCTAACCTACGCCGTAGATCGAATGCCACATTTTTATAAAGTCCCAATTTCCAAGCGGCTAAATGCCGCAGGTATCGAGCCCAACGAGTTCGTCTTTCCAAACAAATAACCAACGAATAAACCACCCATCAACCGAACCTCGGGGCGCCAACAAAGGCGTTCCGAAGTTCACAACACCCAAACGAAAAGTGCGGGTGTTTTTTTCTTTTCAATAAACAATTAAGAATCCTTACATTCAACACAAAGATTCTATATTATTATAGCATAATTTATCGTAAACAGGTGGGGACAACTATCGCAAAACAAATTTCCAACTATGTTATTAACACTTTACTATATATAGAAATATTTATAATATATAACGATATGGAAAGTTTTAAACAAATTCGCCCAATACCAGAAAAAGCTTTGACACCCGCTCAAGCAGAAGCTCAAATTGATGAAATTCTTATTTCTGACAATACAATCCCAGATAAAAAGAAAAAAGAATGGGCATACATTTTTGATAATGACCCGGAAGTAGACCCCATTGCATTGCTTAAAGAGATTAAAGACTTTAAAATTAAAATACAACAAACAAAAGAACTTGATTTTGAGATAGATGTTCGCAAGACTGGACTGTCTAAAGAAGCATTATCACAATCCGTTAGCGACATTATTGCATTAATAGAAGAATCTGAACAATATGGCAATTTACTTGGTGAGGGTAATGTTGCTTTTATTTTTTTTCATGACAAATATCCAAATTATTGCTTTAAAGTAATTAAAGATGTCAGCAGTCGACACTATAGAATGGGAAACAGTGTAGATTATGAAATGGATTTGCTAGATCTACTTAATGAAATGATCAAAATTGATGGCATAAGAGCCCCAGAAGCAAAGTTTAGTATTCGGAAGGGCGATAAACACATAATGGTTATTGAAAGATTAGATGCCGTTAATCTTGAGGATATTCTTTTAGGCAGAGTGGCCGTACCACCTGACTTTGACTTTGATAGCTGCATATCAAAATTAGAAAAATATGTAGAGGCGATGCACAGCAATAATATTTATCATAGAGACCTTCATGATAGAAATATCATGATCAACATAGAAACAGGAGAATTATTCGTCATTGATCCAGGCAGATCAATCCACCACCCTGTTGGCGAAAATCCTTATTTTCTTGAGGAACATAATCTAGAACTTAAAGATGATAATGAATACTTAAAAGAACACATACGGGCATTACGCATTATGCGAAATAAACAAAAAAATCTTAATATTCCGAATTAATCAACCAAAGAAAACCTTACTACTTGACAAGAATAATTTACTATGATATCATTCTTGTATAAGTTTATGTTTTCTTTCCTTTCATAAAGGAGAACTACAATGATTGAAATATCCAAAAGCACACTAGCAGAAGCAAAAAAATATATTCCACTTCAACCTGGAGAAAAAAAAATCCAGATTCCTACTGACAAAGACCTTTGGATTATTACCGATGAAAAAGAAGAAGGTTTTACTCCATTAGGGATTATTGACGAGATAACTGGAGTAAAATATTTTCTCGCCATAAAAAAAAGGTGAAATGAATTCAAGAACACAACAAACAAAAGACCAAGCAACTACTTGGTCTTTTTTACTTTCACAAGAATATTTAAAATAAGAGCCGGGATTATTTATGTGTTTAATCACATAAAATAATTCCCGGCGTTGATTTTGACCATCGTGTGGTCTGCATTTTACTTCTTTTGGACATCATCCATGAAGTTTTCCTTTTTTTTGTTTTTTTTATTCAGACTCCCCCCATGAACGATCACCATAGGTCCATGTCGAGTCCTCCTTTTCTTATTAATTAAGGTACATTTTGTAACTCTTCGACTGCTAGAAACCACCTCCTTTAAAATTTTAATTCTAAAGAAAAGAAAAGAAAAACAACCAAGATTAACTTTATTGTATATTAAAATACAAAAGATGTCAACAATCTACTTACCTTTTTTATTTATTATACTTACTAGAACCTTCCCAAGCTAATTCAAAAAGCTTTTTCATAAACTCAGCAATATTTTTGTCTTCTATTAGGATACCACCGGGTCTATTTTTATATGTCATAATAGATATTTTGTTATCAAAAATTGTGATACTCGTACCAGTATCACCAAAAAATTCATACGGGACAAACCGAGCTTCTCGCAATTTAGACTTACTGGTAGCATCAGCAACCTTACCCTGTGAACTTGTATAAATAACCTTACTTTCAATACCTTTTTTAATTCTCTTTTTTGTCATCTCTTCATCGTGTTTTGGAAAAGCTTTGTACAACTCATCTAATATGGTTGTTCCGTAAGTCTGCTTTGACTTCATTTTAAAAAGTTCACTGCGGATAGTCTTTGTTCCCTCTACCCCTTCAAAAAAACGAACAACAGGTCTATCCCCTGTTGTTCTATAAAGCACGTTTAATTCTTCTAACATCAACTGCAAAGTTTTCTCTTTGTCGTCAATTTCTTTTTTTTGTTTTTGTAATAGCCGAGTTAAATTTGCCGGATCTTCCGCCGAATAATATGTTTTACCGTCTTTCTCAACATCGCTCATTAAACCTTTTTTTGATAAAGACTCTATTATAACATAGGTGGTAGCCCGATTAATGCGAGCTTCTAGAGCTATTTTTTGAACAGTCGAAACACCAAGTTGAAGTGCAGCTAAGTAAACACTCGCTTCCTTTTCAGAAAGACCTAATTGCATTAAGTTATTTTTGAGCATAGAAGTAAAGGCTATTATTTAATTAATACTAATATAACACTATAATTTAAAAAATGCAATACAATATTGAGTAACTGGTTACCTACTCACATGCACCGGGCTTCCAAAGACCCAATTCGTTACTTTTTGCATAGTCTTGGGCCTTCAAAAAATCTGCCTGATATTTGTATGGATACTTGTAGGTATACTCAAAAGCATAGCCTTGTTTTATTATTTCCAGATTATAAAAAAAATCATCTTTTATTTTTGCATATCTAAGCAATCGACCATATTTATCAATATTCTCTTGAGAATCATCAGTTAGAAGTGACACTGTCTTACCAAGCAGTAGTTCTTTGGCACGCTCACTCGCCTCTTTACCAAAGCACTCAACTAGTCGTCTTGGGTCAACCGTCTCTGGAGTGTTTATGCCAATCAGTCTTATTGCTTTTTCTTCGCCATCAATATCGACATATATAGTATCTCCGTCAACAACTTTTGTAACTAAATAATATTTAGAATTAGATTCAGATTGACTAAAATCAACAATTTTTTGATTTATAACACTTGCTCGATCTTGATTACTTGAACAAGCGCTTAAAAATATTAAAATTAATAATACAATAATACGCATATCTATTATTATAACAAATATACCTAATATAATATTCACTATATTGACTCAATGAATAATTTTGCTATAATAGATTTCGAAAGTTAAAATATAGTTAATTTTGCCGCCATCGTCTAATGGTTAGGACACCAGGTTTTCATCCTGGTAATCGGGGTTCAATTCCCCGTGGCGGTACAAAAAATTGTTCATACTTCTCAACAATATGCCTGTGGATAACTAGTCTTTACAAAAAAATTATCACTAGTATAGAATGAAAAAATTGTTTTTAGGTAAGTATCATAAATAGTCTTGACATATGTATTTTTCCTTGATAAAGTATATAAACATTTTCAAAAAGGATTCCCATGCCCTAATCCTTAAAAAGGCGCTAACACGCCCATTAACGTGGTTCAAATACAAACTATCAAAGTTTAAAATACATATAGCAAATCAAGCCAAACTGGGTTGATATTTTTTGTTGTGAGGGTCAAGTCAAGGTAATAATTAAAAATTTATTGGATAAATATTTTCTTAATAATAGCTATTATTGGAGAAATATTTATAAAATAAATAATATTAGTTTTTTTTATTATGTCAAACCATGCTAAACGCAAATATTTCACTGGGCAAGATAAAGCTATGCCATTACCAGATTTATATGAAATACAAAAAAACTCATATGACTGGTTCGCAAAAGAGGGATTAGCTAATTTATTTGATGAAATATCTCCTATTACAGATATCCTAGGGAGAGATCTTGAGTTATCGTTTGATGATTATTACTTTGATGAACCAAAATTCAACGAAGCAGAATCAAGAGCTAAAAATGCTACATACGAAGCTCCTTTACGCGTTAACACTAAGTTAATCAATAAAAGAACTGGTCAATCTATTAAACAAGAAGTATTTTTAGGCGACTTCCCTTTAATGACAGAAAACGGGACTTTTATTATTAACGGAATTGAGAGAGTTATCGTTTCGCAACTTATTCGTAGTTCAGGTGTTATCTTTACTGCCGAACTATCAAGAGGAAGCAAATACTACGGAGCTAAAGTTATTCCTAATAGAGGTGCCTGGCTTGAATTCGAGACAGACTCCAATAAAGTTATTTGGGTTCGTATTGATAGAAAAAGAAAAGTAGCAGCCACTTCTTTATTAAGAGTATTTGGGTATGGAACTGACGAAGAAATCATAAAACTTTATAAAGACATTGATATTAAAGCCGATGATGATGAGAAAACTTATATAGAAGCAACTCTTGCTAAAGATGCTGCTTCGAATGAAGACGAAGGAATAAAAGAAGTCTACAAAAGAATTAGACCTGGTGATTTAGCTACAACAGAAAATGCACGACAATTAATCCATTCTATGTTCTATCGATTCGATCGATATGATTTTGATAGAGTTGGTAGATACAAAATTAACAAACGATTTGGCTTTGATATTCCAGTTAACAAATCGACTAGAGTCTTACGACCAGAAGATATTGTCTCTGTCATTGGAGAAATTATTAGATTAAACATAACTCAAGCTCCAGAAGACGATATTGATCATCTGGGAAATAGAAGAATAAGAGCTATCGGTGAATTAATTCAAAATAAATTCAGAATAGGACTTTCAAGATTAGAAAGAATCATCAGAGATAAAATGAGTACAGCTGATGTTTCTACTTTAACGCCGAACAAACTAATTAATGCTCGACCAATTATTGGTGTAGTAAAAGAGTTCTTCATGTCCTCTCAACTCTCCCAATTCATGGACCAAACCAATCCACTTTCTGAACTTGAACACA
The DNA here is from genome assembly GCA_016784175.1 of Patescibacteria group bacterium. GTDB lineage: Bacteria > Patescibacteriota > Patescibacteriia > Patescibacteriales > BS150m-G62 > BS150m-G62. Next base: position 6,965 of record JADHVC010000005.1, read on the forward strand.
AAAGAAGATTGTCAGCTATGGGACCAGGTGGTTTATCACGTGAAAGAGCTGGATTCGATGTTCGAGATGTACATACAACTCACTATGGAAGAATTTGTCCGATTGCTACTCCAGAAGGACCGAACATTGGTTTAGTAGGTCATCTTGCTAGTTATTCTCGATTGAATAGCTACGGCTTCTTAGAGGCCCCATATTTACGTGCTTTACATGATATCCCTAATGATCCTCTTATTACTACTGGAAAAATTGCCCGAGAAGACATAAAAGACAAAGCTAATAAAGTTATTGTCAGAGCTGGCACAAAAATTAGCAACGAAAAAGCAAAATTACTTGCAAAAACATTAAAAAAAGACAGGACAATAGCAATTAAACCAGTACTCACAGATCAAATTGAATATCTTGATGCATTTGAAGAAGAAAAATATACCACAGCTGCTTTTACTGTACCTCGTGACAAAGAAGGTTATTTCTTGGTTGATAGTTGTGACGGAAGAAAGCATGGCAAGCCAAACACTGTTGATGTAACAGAAATTGATTTTATCGGAGTGGCTGCTCATCAAATTATTTCTATTGCTACTGCCCTAATCCCATTCATGGAGCACGATGATGGACAACGTGCTTTAATGGGAACAAACATGCAACGACAGGCAATTCCATTAATTATTTCGGAATCCCCCATTGTAGGAACAGGTATTGAAGCGAGAGCTGCAAAAGACTCTGGGCATATTTTAATTGCTTCAGAAGATGGAGTTGTTACTCAAGTTGATGGATTTACAATTACAATAAAAAACAAAAAAGATGAAGAAAAAATTTATCAATTAACAAAATTCTTAAAATCTAATGCGTCAACTTGTATTAACCAACAACCGCTTGTAAACATTGGCCAAATCATCAAAAAAGGAGATTCGCTAAACGACTCATACGCTACCGAAAATGGTGAACTAGCATTAGGTAAAAATGTTTTAATTGCCTTTATGAGTTGGGAGGGTTACAACTATGAAGATGCTATCATTATCGCAGACACCTTAGTTCACAGAGATACCTTCACATCTATCCACATCGAAAATCACACAATCGATATCAGAGATACAAAGCTAGGCCCAGAACTTATCACTAACGACATACCAAATATTAGTGAAGAAAAACTAAAAGACCTAGACGAAGAAGGTATCATTCGCATAGGAGCCGATGTTAAGTCTGGTGATATTCTAGTTGGTAAAATTACACCTAAAGGCGAAACAGAATTATCTGCCGAAGAAAAATTACTTAAAGCAATTTTCGGTGAAAAAGCTAAAGATGTAAGAGACTCTTCATTATACTTAGAACACGGTGAGCACGGTAAAATTGTTGATGTTAAGATATTTTCCAGAGAAGATGGAGATAAACTATCAGCTGGAATTATCAAATCTGTTCAAATTTCTGTTGCTGGACTAAGAAAGATTCAAGCTGGTGACAAGCTAGCTGGTCGCCATGGGAACAAAGGTGTTATTTCAAAAATTGTTCCAAGAGAAGACATGCCTTTCATGGCCGATGGAACAACAATTGATGTAATATTACCACCGCTAGGTATTATTTCTCGTATGAACCTTGGGCAGTTATTAGAAACTCACTTAGGACTAGCCGCAAAAACCCTAAATTACAAAGTAGCAACTCCCCCGCTAAACGGAATAAGCGAAGAAACAATCAAGTCAGAATTAAAGCGAGCAGGTTTCCCAGAAGATGGAAAAGTGGAATTATTTGATGGTAAGACAGGACTACCTTATGACAACAAAATAACCATTGGTTACAAATATATTCTAAAATTAAACCACATGGTTGAAGATAAGATCCACCAAAGATCTATTGGACCATATTCATTAATTACACAACAACCACTTGGAGGTAAGGCACAATTTGGTGGACAAAGATTTGGAGAGATGGAAGTATGGGCACTACAAGCTTATGGTGCTGCTCATACTCTACAAGAAATTCTAACCATTAAATCTGATGATGTAGCAGGCAGAAGTAAGGCTTATGAGTCGATCATTAAAGGAGAATCAATCGGCAAATTAAATATCCCAGAATCGTTTAATGTACTAGTAAGAGAATTAAAAGCGCTATGCTTTGATGTTGAACTAATAGAGAAAAACGGCACAAATAAAGAAAAGGTAGATGAAGTAGCAAATACTATCGTCGAAATAGACGAAAGTGAGCAAAAATAAACAATAAGCCTAAATAATTTATTAATACTCAAATCATAACTTCTAAATTCTAAAATTCTAATTTATGCTAGATCCAATTAAAACTTCTGATTTCTGCGCAATAAGATTAAAAGTTGCATCCCCCGAAGATATACTCAAGTGGTCATACGGTGAAGTTACGAGACCAGAAACAATTAACTATAGAACTCAAAAACCTGAAAAGGCTGGTTTATTTTGCGAACGTATTTTTGGGCCATCAAAAGACTGGGAATGTTATTGTGGAAAATATAAGAAAAATAGATACAAAGGCATTGTATGCGACAAATGCGGCGTTGAGGTAACACGATCAATTGTTAGACGTGAAAGAATGGGTCACATTCAATTAGAAACGCCAACTACACATATTTGGTTTTTAAGAGGTACTTCTTCAAAAATATCAATAACCCTAGACCTATCTGTATCAGCCCTAGAGAAAGTTGTTTACTATGCCAGTTTCATTATAACAAATGTAAACGAGGAACTCAGAAATGAAACACTAGAACAAATCAAAGAAGAATTTAAAACAAAATCTAAAGCAATCGAAAAAGATTTTAAAGCAGAACTAAAAACCATTAGCGATAATGAAAAAAGCGACGAAAGCCAAAAAAATAATACTGCTCAAAAAATTGAACAATTAGAAAAAGCCAAAGAAGAAAAACTCTCAGAGCTTACTGAAATATTTGATATTATCCAAAAGGAACTCAACGGGTTAAAGCCAATGGCAATTATTTCTGAAAATTCCTACCAAGAATTGTCACAAAAATTTGGTCATATTTTCGAAGCAGGCATTGGAGCGATCGCTATTAAAACTCTACTAAAAGAAATTGACATCACAAAAACAATTGAAAGATTGGAAGATGATTTACTAAACGTGGTTGATTCGAAAAAAGAAAAATTAACACGACGACTAAAACATTTTAAAAGCTTAAAGGCTAACCAGATACTACCAGAGTCAATGATTCTTGATGTTATTCCAATTATCCCTCCTGACTTGCGCCCTATGGTTGCCCTAGACGGTGGTAGATTTGCAGCATCTGATCTTAACGACCTATACAGAAGAGTAATAAATAGAAACAACAGATTAAAGCAGTTAATGGGATTAAATGCGCCAGAAGTAATTACTAGAAATGAGAAGAGAATGCTTCAAGAAGCAGTAGACGCATTAATTGACAACTCTGCCAGACAAAGCAAAACTGTTGTTGCCTCTACTGGTCAAAAAAGAAACTTAAAATCTCTTGCTGACTCATTAAAAGGAAAACAAGGAAGATTCAGACAGAACTTACTCGGAAAAAGAATCGACTACTCTGGAAGATCTGTAATTGTTGTAAACCCATATTTAAAATTAAACGAATGCGGGTTACCTAAGTCAATGGCACTTGAGCTATTCAAACCCTTCATAATCTCTAAACTTATTAAACGTGAACTCGTACACAACGTAAGAAGTGCTTCTAAATTTATTGAATCTGGAAAAAATGAAGTATGGGATATCTTGGAAGAAATAATTGAAGACGCGCATGTTCTATTAAACAGAGCACCGACCCTACACAGACTAGGTATTCAAGCATTTAAACCAAAATTAATTGAAGGTAAAGCAATCCAAATTCACCCGTTAACATGTACAGCGTTTAACGCTGATTTTGATGGTGATCAAATGGCAGTTCATGTTCCACTTACAAGTGAAGCTAAAGCAGAAGCTCGCGACATCATGCTTTCTTCTAAAAACTTACTAAAACCGGCTACTGGTGATCCAATAGTAACCCCATCTCAAGATATCGTATGGGGAACTTACTATATGACAAGAGCAAACGACCTAGGCGAAGAAAGCAATACACTTAAGCACTACACCAATCCAGAAGAAGCAAAGATGGCTTATGAATTCAAGGTTATTAAACTAGATCAAATAATCAATGTTCGAATTAATGGAATACTAACAAGAACAACAGTCGGAAGATTAATGTTCAATGAGATGCTTCCAACAAGATTACGCTACGTAAATGAAGTTGTAGCAAAAGGTAAACTAAAAAATATAGTTAAACAATGCTTTTTAGAATATGGCCCAGAAAAAACAGTATTGTTGCTTGATGACCTAAAATTAAAAAGTTTCGCAATCATCACTAAAAGTGGTTTATCTTGGGGAATGAATGATACTCCTCATTACGAAGAGAAGTATACATTAGTAAAAGAAGCTAACAAGAAAGTAGTAGAAATTCAAGATCAATTTGACGAAGGATTACTAACTGAATCTGAAAGATACGCCAAGGTTATTGAATTGTGGTCTGGAGTTAAAGAAAGAGTAACAGAAACATGTAAAACAGGCTTAGCTAAGGATGGTTATAACAATCCCCTATTCTCAATGATCGACTCTGGAGCTAGAGGAAGTTGGACTCAGTTAACTCAGATCATCGGAATGAAGGGTTTAGTAACTTCACCTTCTGGTGATATCATCGAACTGCCGGTAAAGGGTAATTTTAAACACGGCTTTGATGTTATTGAATATTTTATTTCTACTCATGGAGTAAGAAAAGGTCTATCTGATACAGCTCTTAGAACTGCTAATGCAGGTTACCTAACAAGAAGACTAGTTGACGTTGCTCAAGACACTATTATTAATGATAAAGATTGTGGAGAAGAACATGGAATCGTATTAACCGAAAAAGAGAGTGAAGCTATGGGATTTGAATTAACAGCACGTATTACTGGTCGATACTTATCTGGCGACTTAGTGAACACAGATGGAAAAGTTTTACTAAAGAAAGGCGAACTGATCACAGATGATATAGCCGCAAAACTTAAAAAAGAACAAATTAATGAAGCCCCGGTTAGATCAGTTCTTAGCTGCAAGCTAATGAGAGGAGTATGTTCAAAATGCTACGGTATTGACTTAGGACACAATAAAATCGTCAAAAAAGGTACTGCTGTTGGTATTATTGCTGCTCAATCAATTGGTGAGCCAGGCACACAGCTAACAATGAGAACGTTCCATACTGGTGGTGTTGCTAGTTCAGAGGATATCACACAAGGTCTTCCTCGTGTTGAAGAAATATTCGAAGCAAGAAATCCAAAAAGAAAAGCCTATATCGCTGAAGTTGGTGGCAAGGTAATTGTAGAGTCATCTCAAAGAACTATCATGTCAGGTGACAAAGAGATTACTACTATCAACCCTCAATCTAAGGTCATAAAAATTGCTTATGAAGGAAGTGATGCTGACAAATATGTAACAAGTCATATGGCCAAAAAACTTGAACTTAGCTCAAAAAATGATGACAAAAAAACATTAATAGAAGTAAAGATTTTAGTAACTGAAGGAGACGAAGTTAGCGCAAGAACTGAACTATATAAAGTAGGAGGCAAAATTATTAAAGCAAAAAGAGGCGGAACAGTTACAATCGAAAATCCAAAGAGCAAAACACCGATAATTATAGTCACTGCGAATTCGTCTAAAATACACGAATACATCATACCAAAAGGTACAGGAATATTAATTAAAGATGGAGACATTGTCAAAAAGGGCGATCAACTAACAGATGGGAGTATTGACCTACAACAACTATTTTTACTAAAGGATCGATTAGAGACACAGAAATATATCATTCGAGAGATTCAACATGTTTACTCTTCTCAAGGACAACCACTTAACGATAAACACATTGAATTAATCGTTAAACAAATGTTCTCTAGATATTTTGTCACAACAGTTGGAGATACAGATTTATTACCAGGAGAAATTATTGAAAGAGGAACTTTCTTAGCTGCAAATAAAAAAGCTAAAAAGAAAGGCAAAATGGAAGCTACGGGCGAATTACTACTATTAGGGATCTCCAAGGCCTCATTAACTACAGAGAGCTTCTTGTCAGCCGCATCGTTCCAAGAAACAAATAGAGTATTAATTGAAGCTGCAATAAATGGCAAAGTAGACCATCTAAGAGGACTCAAAGAAAATGTTATTGTTGGAAGGCTAATCCCAGTAGGAACAGGATACAAAAGCTAGACCCAAAACAAGGTAGAATATTTAAAAAAAACAGACTCAAGCTTATTGAGTCTGTTTTTTTATTGAATCGATATGAGATAGCGACTTAGCTGATAAAATATCCTGAATATCAGGAATCTCCTCAATCCGATTAAACTGAGTTTTAAATTTCGAAGCATCTAACACCTCTATTAGCACAGGCGTATTCTTTTTTGACAAATGAATAATAAAACCACCCAACTCAATAGCATTAACAATTGGCGCTTTAGTTAATTCAAAAGAAGCAATGTTTGTCTCAGGATCGTAATTCATGCACTAGGGTAAAATGTTAAAACAGTAATAGTTCCAAGTTCTTTTTTATATACAACCTTTAAGCCTTCTTTTTTTGCAGTAAGGTATTGGTTCAATTTCCCACACTCTTCTGGGAAATGAATACAATCTTCTACTTGCTCATTTGTCAAATAAACTTTATGCTTATTAAGTATTCCAAACTTTTCCTCTGCATATCTTGAAAAATATATTGTCTTTTTATTTACTACCATTTCATTGACATAGTTTATTAGAATGATATAATTATGGCTTAGAAAAAATCATACAACTATACTTAGAAGTGGCACTTAGTAATCAAACCCCTCCTACCGATTGCTGAATTCCTTAAATAAAGTTTTTTTTTGCTTCTAGGTATAGTTATGTGATTTTTTTTTAAACCATCAATGAGTTACAGAAATTTCACCACCACTACCTTCCACCTCGCAAGCCCTTACGCTAATATTGCCAGACGAAATTCTTTCTATCGTATAACCAGAAATACTTGTTGACCAAATCGTATTACCAGGAGGAGCAACTGGAATCTTACCCAAATAATTTTCACTAATCAATAATGACAAATCAATACAGTAGGTATCACCGTCCACTTCCGTTGCACAGTATGCATTTTTATCATCACAGCCAGTCGTAGCCGTTCCTACCATATAAACCCTATTAGGAGACAAATTCGATAATGCTTCCACATAAAACCCTCCGTTATCAATTTGATCAATAATAACAGCATTTAAGATAGACAGCACCTCCTGCCATCGCTTCGCATCACGAGAATCCTTAAATCTCTTTAAAGGATTTAATGCCGTAAATATTACGGAAACTAGTATAGAGATTATAGCTATCACCATTAGCAATTCGATCAAAGTAAATCCTTTAATATTCCTAAACGATTGAATTTTTCTAAACATATTATAAATTATGAACAAAAAATATTAATCAAAAAATCATCAACACCTTACATCTTTTTCTTATAATATCACAAAAATAAAAAAACACGAAATGGAACGAATTTCGTGTTTTCTTTGCCTATTAATTTTGTAACTCAGGCAAATATTTTGTTTTTAGCCAATCGCAATAAAAAACTAAAAACAAAATGTTTACCTAAGCAATTAGTTCATTTTATCTCTGAACACTTATTTCATCACTATGCTCTGACTCACAAGCTCTAATCGTGATATATCCTTGCGTACTTTTTTGAAGAGTAAAGCCGGTTGTGCTAGCACTCCAGCTTCCGTCACCATCTGGACCAACAGGTAAATTTGGCATATATCCCTCGGCTACCAAACCTGACAAATCTACACAATTATCATCATCCGTAACGGGAGTGTCGCAATAAGCATTACCACTAGCACACCCAGACATTACCGCACCATTACTTATCATAAAAACTTCAGAAGAACTTGCAGCCGGTATAGCGCGTATAGAATCTAAGTATTTTCCCCTATTATCAATTTGATCGATCTTAATAGCACTTAAGATAGAATTGGCATCTGACCATCTACGCGAATCACGACTATCTTGAAATCTTGTTAGAGGATCCAAAGCGACAAATATAGTAGCCGCTAAAATTGCAATAATTGCAATAACTAGCAAAAGCTCAATTAAAGTAAAACCTTTTTTTCTTGAATTATTTTGGATTCCTAATAACATAATTAATAAGTTAATTTTTAATTTCTTTATGTGTATTAAAAAACTTATAAAAATAGTATAACATATTTCAGATAAACAAAAAAGCGAGTCTTTATAACCCGCTTTTTTTATTTTTTATATTTTATCTTTGAACAGTAATAGTTTCACCACCCTCACCTTCACAAGCTGTGATTGTTATATATTGACCACTCTTTTGGATTGTATAACCAGTATAGTCACTTGACCAATCAGATGCTATGTCTGGACTTGATGGACTAACAGGTACAGCTGACAAATATCCTTCGTCTTGTAACCCAGATAAATCCAAACAAGCACTTGTACTAGCAACAGCTGCACAAGCTACATTACAAGAAGTTGTTGCAGTATTAGTTGCAGAAATCATCCAAACCTCATTTTGTGGTAAATTAGCAATAGCGTCTAAATATTTACCACGATTATCAATCTGATCGATCTTAATAGCGTGAATCATTTCCTCAACCTCTGACCATCTTCGAGCATCACGAGTATCTTGGAATCTTTTTAGCGGATCTAAGGCTACAAAAATTGTTGCAGCTAAGATAGCGATAATAGCAATAACTAACAATAACTCGATTAGAGTAAAACCACTATTGCCCTTTAACTTATTTGGCATAGTTTAATTTATCTATATTTTACAATTAATGAATTCTTAGATCCACAATGATAAAATACAAATTGTTAATTACAATAGCAATTGCTACATTGCCTAATAGCTACGTTACATATTAGTAACACAACAATATTGCAATTTAGCAATTTAAGCTTTTTTTTAAATTAATAATAATTAGTCTTCCTTCTTCGCATATTGCGAACTAATCCAGCCTTCATTATTTTCATCTATCTTAATTTTATACCATGTTTCACGATCCTCTAACAGTGGATAACTTTCTCCTGGGTTAATCCTAACAACTAAATCGTACGACACGCCTGGTCCACTCCTCACATTTAACCAACCTACTTCAGTACTAAGTATTGTAATATTAGGTAAAATAACCGCTAAAACTTCATCAGAACTTGACTCTATTTTTTTCTCTATTTCCGTAACTACAGCTTCTTTTTGTGAATCTTCTTGCTGATTAAAATCGTTTACTTTCAAGCTAGTTTGCTCAAATGGCTCATGCAATGAAATAACAACTCGACTTATCAACACCATCACATTTGGATTATCCGAGTATGAAATACTAACACTATTAACACTATTTAATATATAGTCTATTTTTTTTGTATTTAACTTATCGATATTATTAACTATCAACTCATTCGCCTCATCACTATCATAAACTAACCAATCAACCTCCAAAGGAAAAATAATATTACTTCTGTTTATATCATTAATTGGATTCTCCCAAATCACCTCACCTTGGCCTTTCACCTTAGCAACTTGCTCCTTCGAAATAGCTAAAGCATCGTCATAATTTTTGGCAATATCTACCACATCCCTTATAACGCGACCCTTTATAACACCATCTCCATACTCCATCTCGTTTATAGCAATAGGCACCTCGACTCTCAATTGCTGAGTTTGAGCAAACTGACTCACTTTAACTTTTATCTCTTCTAATCTTTTTACTCGCTCATTTTCCCGATACCAAAATGCTCCAGCCAGAACCACAAAGGCAACAATAAAAATAGCAATTAAAACTTTCTTATCAAATAACGGCTCTTTTGCATCACCACTATTCACGACCGAAGAGCTATTTTTTTTATTTATTTTATTTATAAAATTTGAAACAATTTTCTTACCTTTATTTTTAAAATCAATATTCTTAAAATCAATTTTTGTTTTTAACTGCTCCTCTTTATATTTAATAAACAAATCACTATATTTATCATCTAGTCCACCAAGAGCTAAACCTATCGCTTCTATGTATTCCAATGGCACCTTTTCTTTTATTAAAGCAGAATTACCTGACCATATTTTTATATCCAAGTTAGCATTAAGATAATCATTGAGGCCTCTTAATTTTGAAGTTCCACCAACTGTAACGATGCCTTGAATAACTCCAGAGCCATGTTTTTTATAAAAATCTAAAGCTGTTTTTATATCAGCCACAACGGGCTCCAAAACTTTTATTATGATTGGAAATATCTTTTTCCCTGAATCAGAGAGACCATATTTCTCTTTATAGTTTTCAGCTTGGTTATATCTTAATTTTAATTTTCTTACAATTTCATCAGTCAATTTATCACCAGCAATATTAACAGAATATGAATAAAACAATCCAGACTTATTAAAAATACTAATTAAAGTACTTGACGCACCGAAATCAACCACGCAGACTGGCATCTTTTCCCCTCGGATAAGCAATCCTCTAAAAATCGCAATAGCTTCTATATCAAAATAATCTATATCTATACCGCTTTTCCTAAAAAAATTATACCATTCACTTGTAACAATTTTACTTGTAGCCACTATTAAAACAGAGGTCTCTATTTCAGTTTTCTTAACAATCTTTGAACTATACAATAAATCTTTTGGCTCAAGTGGTATACTTGATTTAACTTTCTTATCAATCAACAATGATAAAGCCTCTTTAAACTCTCCTTTATTTTGGTCTTTAGAATCTAAATTAAATGTAAAAATCTGTGTATAAACTTGACTGTCCGATAAACCAAAAACAAATTTAACGCCCTTAATTATATCTTTTTTCTGATACAGTGACTTTGGAACTGATCGCTCTAAAACTTTTCTTAACAATATTGAAAGTTTTTTCTCATTCTTAATCCTCCCATTTTCAACAATACCAAAATCCATCACAATTCGGCCAAGTGATTTTACCTTAGCTCTACCCTCAGACTTCTCCACCATTGCTACTTCAATGCTCCGATCATCGATATCAATACCTACCACTCTGCCACCCAGAGAGATTATATTGGAAACTTTTTTCAATTTAAATAGTGATAAATTCATTAATAAAAATTTTTATATTTCTGTCCATCCAGTCATTATTAATTCTTTTGTATTTTGATCTATTAATACAACAACATATATTAATTTATGAAATTCATAATTACCTTCATCATAAGCGGTTCCTTCAGCAGTAATTAATCTTTCACCACCACCCTCATCTCTCACTTCTATTATACATGATCCTGACAAAACTGATAACTCTATTTCACCACTACCTATTCCATAATCACTATTTACATCAATCCTCCTCAACGTATCCTCTACACATCCCTCTACTATATACAGCGCTTCAGTTGCTTTCTGATCACGATATGTCATTGTAATATCAAAAAAACCAGCCTCAGCAGATACACTTGCCATAATTAAAGCTGCTGACATTACGATAATCGTATAAATTGCCATAGCCGCTCCACGCTGACAATTTACTAAAGACGAGATTATTCCATTTTTTTTATATAATTTATTTATCATAATTAATATCTTAAACTTACCGTTGTGTATATTTCCTGAGCATATCTGTGCTCAATTGTGTCACCTTTTGCTTCCGCTCGAAGAACAATTCTTATACTATCTCTGCCCTTACTATTCACTTTTGAAAAAATAAATTTCGTAAATTGAATTTCATCACTTGTAACAGGTAAGGGAACCGATACTCCCTCGGACAAATACAAGGACCCATCATCTTGATCTAGACTAAAAACAATAGGGTTTGTAAACGGATCAAAAGTATTTAAATAAAGAACTCCAGGATCAACATCCAATAAAGAATTTGTTTCATTTAATCCATTAGATAATTTAATTCTGGTTGTAATGTAATACAAAGCAACTCGTAAATTATCATGAACTTGTTGCGATACATAATTCTTCACGTAAGAAGAGTGAATACTCAAGGAGAATGCAACCATCGAAATCAACACCAAAGCCATAATTGCCACATATAAAAGCATCTCAATAAAAGATGTTCCTTTTTGTGAATTCAAATTATATTTTTCAAAAAAATGTTTTACGATTTTTATCATTTTAGTCTTTGTAATTAATCCTAACCTCATGTAAAACCGGGGTCACAACTTCATCTGATGTTAAAGTCACCCTATATTGTATCCAAGAATTCCAATTCAATTCTTGAGGAATCAACCCGCCCCTTCTTTCAGTAAAATATGTTCCTGGACCATCCTCACCATACCAGTCCATCCAGACACCAGGTACTCCCGCATTATCAAGAGCTACTCTCACCTCAAACTTAACAGCACAAGCAGAAATTGGTGAACAAGTTTCTGGTATTTCTTCATCCCATTCAATAACTTCAACCGGATAAGTTGAAGTTCCCATTTGAAATGCTGAAGAAATTAAGACCCCAATAGGAGGGACTATATTCTCTGCTTCTCTAAAAATAGAGACAACACCCTTAAAGCCAACAACCCAACCGCCCAAAGTCGAGAACATATCAATCGCATATAAATCATCCAAATTAGGATTATTAACAATACTCCAAGCAACGCCATCCCAATCCAAAATCACTCCGTTATCTCCAACAGCCAAAGCACTTTCAGAAGAAAACATATATACATCATTCAGATTTTGACCAGTAGGTGTTGATATTGGATCCCAACTAACACCATTAAAATGAAATGTTTTCCCAGATGCCCCAACAATCCAACCGTCACCTGATGAAAGCATGTGTATACCATACAAATCCGTTACCCCCACATCATCAAAAAGTAACCACGCAACTCCATTATAATAATAGATCACCCCATGATCGCCTACTATCCAACCTTCATTAGTGCTTAACATAAAAATGTCATATAAATTTTTAGTTCCAAGATCAACAAATTCGGTCCAAGCACTACCATCATAATGTAAAATTTTGCCACTATTACCCACTACCCAACCATCACCAGCATCAATCATGTCAACAGCATTCCAAATATCTCCACCAGTATCCTGCGCTAATGTCCAAGACACCCCATCATAATAATTCAATTCACCTCCTTGCCCCACTGCCCAACCATTATTTGAATCAACCATATCAATTCCATTTAAATTACTACCGCCCAATTCCACAAACAATGACCAACCACTACCATCACGATGAGCGATTTTGCCAGTATTACCCACGGCCCAAGCATCGTTAGAATTTATCACACTAATATCATTCAGCTGAAAGGAAGTAGCCCCTGCGTATGTAATTGTTACATAATCCAATTCTGGTGACGATATTGCAGAATTCAATGCTAATGTCGCTCTATATTGCAAGTATCTATCATTTTGATTGGCAGGAACAAGACTTGTTACTTCATTTGTCATTTCTGCCGACCAATCAGTCCAACTCGCATCAGGAGCAGGGGTCGCACCAGTTCTCGTAAAAAGTGTTATATCAGAATTAATAGGCAAATTTTCCTGCCAATAAACAACACCCCAACCTGGATCTATCTCTATGCCATCGAATATCTGCGACAGAAAAGTTCCACTCGAATAACTACTTAACTTATAATTCAAGATAGTACCTCCAATACCTCCAACCCAACCGTCAATATTACTTATCATCTCAATAGCACCCAAAGATAAAGCTGAGGGAGAGGTCATTGGCAACCATACAGCACCATCAAATTGATAAATTTGCCCCCCATTCCCAACAATCCATCCAAGAGAAGAAGATAGCATACTGATATCATTCCAGGTCATTGCGCCAGCATCTAAAAATTGCGACCAAGTCACTCCATTATAATTATAAATTAATCCATCACTGCCAACCAACCAACCATTCGTCGAAGTTATCATTTTCAATGCCATCCAATTCATTGTGCCAGTATCAACATATTCCGACCAAGTCACACCATTATAGTATAAAATTTTTCCACTATCCCCCGCCGCCCAACCTTCATTTGCGTCAAGCATATCGATAGTATTAATATTCACACTAACTGGAGAAACAACTTCAACCAAATCATTGCCATCATAATTTGCAATATAACCACCATCACCAACCACCCAATTATTATCAGTTAAAACTACACTAATATCATTTAAATCTACCGAAACAGATTCATTGAAAGTCACTTTTACATCATGCAACGAAGGAGACTGAATCAAACTTAACCCCCTTGCAAAGGTTGCTCTATATTGTAGATATTGCCCAACAACAGATGGAACGCTTGAACCATTTGCATTGGTCAATTCAGCACTCCAACCTGTCCAAGTAATATCTGGTGCTGGAGTATTACCTGCACGCACAGAGACAGTCACGTCAGAGCCAATTGGCAACACTTCTGTCCAACTTGCAGTCCCCCAAACAGCTGAAGCGCTCTGGGAGTCAATAATCCTTGACTCAAAAACTCCACTATCAAGTTTATGCTCACCATAATTCATGATTACACCATTATCTCCGACTACCCATATATCCAAATTACTATTCATTACTACACCTCTTAAAATTGATGAAACAGGAGAAGCAACTGATGTCCAAAATAAACCGTCCCAAATCTGAATTTGCCCACCACTCCCAACAGCAATTCCATTATTAAGGTCAAACATATGCAAGCCATACCAATCAGTATTCCCCGTATCTATCGCTTCAGACCAAGACACTCCGTCAAAATATAAAATCTTCCCACCACCTCCTGTCATCCAACCATTACTTGCATCAATAAAATCAACCTTATACCAACTAGTATTTCCAGTATCCAAAAATAAAGACCAAGACACTCCATCATAATGATATATTCTCCCCATATCAGCTGCAGCCCAAATATTAGACGAATCGACTATATCAATATCATATATTCTTACATTTCCCAAATCATCAAACTCTGTCCAACTAACACCATCATACTTAAATATCTTACTACTCTGTCCAGTTACCCAACCTTCATTTGCACTTATCATTTCAACAGAATAGATAGAGTCATTACCAAAACCGGGAACAATACTCCAAGAAACCCCATCATAATGATAAAACTTTGCATTAGCACCAACCGCCCACCCTTCATTTAAATCAACCATATCTATATCATATATATCGCTAACGCCCATGTCGCTATGCTCCTCCCAAATTGCTCCATCGTAGTGCAAAACCTTACCACCATCACCAATCGCCCAAATATCATTTTGATTAACAGCAGAGATAGAATTTATATCCTCAGTAATTAAAGCCCCATTTTCAGGAATCTCTTCCCAACCCAATACTTGATCCAAAACCACCTCACCGTCGACAGTGCTTACCGCAACAGTATTAGTAAAATTTCCTTGATTAAATTCCGAGATCAAGTCATCAGAAACTGCCAATACTTCAAAAGGATATATCCAGGCATCAATCCCTCCATCATAACGATACACCTGCCAATTATCACCCACCGCCCAACCATCGGAACTATCAACCATCTCTATAGAATTTAAATTACCTACACCTTTATTGGAATGCTCAACCCAAGAAATTCCATTATAATTTAGTATCCCACCGTTATCCGTTACGGCCCAAATATTACTCGATCCGATAGCACTAATATCATTAATACCCTGAACCGTAGTTATTGTGCTATCAGAGTGCTCATTCCACATGTAACCATCATCCAAAACAACACTTGAAGCATCTCCCGTCCGGATTGACATTGTATTTATAAATTCACCCAATCCAAAATCCACATCACTAGTATCAGTAGTTTCAAAACCACCACTTGGAAACCAACCACCTCCCTCGGTAGCAGTATACAACTTCAACTCTCCAGTATCAGAATAAAATATATTAGTATCAGCCGACTCAAAACGAGACTCATCTGACCAAACCAACTGACCATCAGCATTGGACCAATCAGTTTGAAGCCAATTTGATCCCTCCCAATTTGTTAAATACGACGAATATTCTGCTGATGATGTAGCTCCGTTATCGAAAGCAGAAATAGGCCACACAACTTTTATATCAACTTTCTTAGACTGAATATCTAAATATTCACCAGGACAAGTAACTATATTATCACTAATATTCCGACATACATCCTCGAATGTAATAGTTCTTGTAAAATCACCGATCTGTTCGGTTGTATCTTCACCACTAAAAATCCAACCAATAGTACTGGTTGCAATCGCGCTTTTAGATAAAACAACCTCATTCCATGCCCTATCCCTTATCGACCTTACAGCTTCATACCCTTCTTGCGCCAAACTATTACCCTCAATCCATTGGTCACTTCTCATAATGCCAGCAAAGCTACCCATCATTAAAGATACGATAGCTGAGCTAAGAAGTGCATATATTCCCAATGCTAGAATTATGCCAAGCATTGAAACACCACTATTATTGCTGTTAATTATTTTAATCATTAATAAATAAAGATTGTTATTGAGTCAGCTCACAAAGAGAGCCGCCGTTCCTACTAAATCCAGCAACTATCTCGAAATTCCCACTTACTGCTCCAACACCAATAGGCACTGAACAACTTGTATGGAATTCACCATTCAGTAAACCGTTCACCAATATATCTATATCAGAACCTAAGGTATTCTGAGCATCAACACCAACGAAGGTAAATTCCCCACCTGGACTAAGAATCTGATCAAATACAATTTCGCCTTGCTTTTGTCTCACCTGAATCGTGCTTGTAGCTAATCCATCATATCTCATTGTCAACTCTCGAACCTTCCCATCGCAAGCGCCACACACTCCTAACTCGCTAGGACAAACTCCTTGAGTATCACTATGAGCTTCATGGAAAGACCATTCCGATTGCAATATATTAATATTTTCGCCCTCATGACAAATTACAATTTCATCAACAGGAGGGCATGAACCTTGAATGTCACCATGTGCCTCATGAGCAATCCAATCAGATATTAAAATGTCAATAATTGCGCCCTCATGACAAATTGTCATTTGAGCCTCACATAATCCAAGAGTGTCACCATGAGCTAGATGATCATCAACATCCTCCTGGTTAACCAACATTGAATCTTGCGTACCAGCCAACTCCTGAATACAACCGCCTAAAATATCTCCATGATCAAGATGAGCACGAATTGCAGGTATGCCAACACAAATATTATGAGCATTAGCTGGATTACCTGGTGGTATATGACATATTCCAACCTTATGAGACTTTACACAATCACTCCCAGGCACTGTCCCATCAATAATTCCGCCATCCTCACCACCTTCGCCATCACCACCAACTCCGTCGCCACCGTCCCCATCAATTATCGTATCAGGATAAATATGACATACTTCTGCACACTCACCAATTCCATCACCATGATCTAAATGAGCTAGAATATTAACACCATCAATATGAATAGTTCGAGTTATTGCATCCTCATCACAATAACCTTCCATATCGCCATGAAATAAATGATATGCCACATCAGCCTCTGAAACAAATATAGTTTGTGTTACAAAACTATTATCTTGAGAATAATGACAAATTGGCACACCCACCTCTTCATAATATGTATACCCCTCACATTCCGGAATAGCCGTTAAAGTATCCTCACAATTAGATAAAATCTCACCATTCAAACAAACATCCGGAGCGTTACCACCGTTAATAGTATCCGACCCTCCATGAGAATTTATTAAATCCTTTCCATTACCGCCCTCAATTATATCATCACCATTCCCGGTGCAAATTATATCCCTACCGTTATCGCCACCTGCATTAATATTGTTATTTCCTCCATAACTAATAATCACATCCTTTGCATTACCGCCGTTAATAGTATCATTGCCAGCCCCAGTTATTATAAAATCTGCACCATTACCACCATTAATAACATTATTACCACCCTCAACAATAACTCTTGAATCCCCATTACCTAAACTAATTGTATCATTCCCTCTTTTAGCAAAAATATAATCAGCTCCCGATCCATTTATAATATTATCTCCACCATTAGCACAAATTGCATCATCTCCACCATTACCGTTAATTGTATCTCCCATAGCTGTGCCGACAATCACATCAGCAGAGTTTGTACCATTCAATGTTCCTGCGTAAACTTGACCACTATCTGGACCACCCATAACAATATTATCTTTCACATATATTGTCGCAGCCTGCCCATTGCAAACAGGAGATGTACTATCCGCTCCAAATGGATGATGACAAATGGGCACTTCCTAACAGATCAAAGCAGTTGAGCCAGCTTCACAATGACAATACTCTTCAACTTCTGGCTGATATGCAATTCTACCCAAAGCATTAATGTTAATTATTTTTGTCCCCTCTACTACATGCGTTATTGCTATAAGCCCAGTACTAATTGGAACATTGCATCCATCAGGCGAAAAAATTATTTCGTCAGTAAATGTACTTACAGCTGATCCACCACTAGACCCACTCTCACTAGAGTCACCTGTCTCTCTTACTAATGTCCAACACAAACCTAACACATCATCAAGCGTATATACTATATCCTTCGCTGGATCTCTTGTTTCATATGAGTCACCTTGAAATAATGTATACTTATTACTTTCCAGTTTTATACCATGCATTGCATTGTCATATTGCACACATGATCTTTGTTGTTGCTGCTTAATATGCTCAATTAACTGGAGTGGCGCTTGACGTAGCTGTGCTTGTCGCAAATTTGAATAAATAGCGCTAGATGTTGACACCAGAAAAGCGGCAATACCAACCACCATTAACAACTCCATTGTCGTAAATCCTTTTTCACCTGATCTCGACGCATAAGACAACTTAATATTTTTTATTTTTTTTATACACTCCAACATATTTTTTTTTAAAATTTAATATTTAATTAATTTAATTTAATTCAAAAAAATAATAACCTAACCAGAAATACTACCAGTAATATTGTAGATCGGGGTAATAATAGCAAGAGCTAAAAACCCAACAGCAAAACCAATTACAACCAATAATATTGGCTCTAACGCAACCGAGAGCGACTTTGTAGCATTATCAACCTCCTCTTCATAAAACTCAGCAATATACATAAGTGTTTCATCGAGCTTACCAGATTCCTCACCCACCCTTATCATTCGAGAAGTTATACGTGGATACAAACTTTCATATTTATCAAGACACTCAGAAAGAAGTGACCCCTTTTGAATACGCACTGAAGTACTCATAATACTTTGCTTATAATAATAATTACCGACTGCATTTCCCGTAATATCTAAAGCTTCATCAATATTTAGCCCACTCATCAACAATGTTCCTAATGTTCTAGAAAACCTAGCTAAATTTACACCACGAGAAATAGTTTTAACAACTGGAAAACTAAGCAAAATTTTATGAGTTACTGGAAAAGTAAATTTCTGCCTAAGCAACCAATTTAAAAAGAAAAAAGATCCAATTAAAAACCAAGGGATAAACGCTTTATACTCATCCATAAAATGAGAAAATGATATTAATACTCTTGTTGTAAATGGTAACTCAACACCAAACCCTTCAAATAGAGGAAGAATTTTAGGCAATATAAAAAAAGCTACAAAAAAACTTAAAATCAAACCTGCAACCAATATTACCGCAGGATAAATCATAGCACCTTTAATTTTATCAACCAATTCTTTTTCTTTCTTAAACTGAATTGCAACTTGATTTAGATTCTCTTCCAATGTTCCTGACTCTTCACCAGCGTACACAGCGCTTATAAAAAAAGCTGGAAATACTTTTGGATACATCTTAAAACCATCAGACAAAGACCTACCTGACTCCACAGACTTAGCCACACCCTGAAGAATAGTTTTAAATTTACCTTTAGTTGAATCGACTGAAATATCCAAAGCCTCTACAATACCAAGACCACTCGCAAGCATGACCGCAAGATTCTTTGAAAAAAAAGCCTTCTGAGTAAGATTCACTTTACCAATGTTAAACTCGAATTCTAAAGCTGATTTTTTTTTAATTTTCATGCCCTGCTCTGTCGAATTTTCTAACATGAATGAATATTTATTATATAAAAAATACTTATTAACAAAATTTATCTATTATAATTAATATACCACAATTATGATCACTTGATAATTAAAAAATTGCTCAGTAGACTTACTGAGCAATTACACTTAACTTCTTTTTTTAATACTATTCTTTCGTTACTCTAATCACCTCATCCAATGTTGTCATACCGCTTAAAACCTTTTCCACCCCATCCTCAAGTAAACTATTCATACCTAGCTCACGAGCTAACTTATTGATCTCATCAGCATTTGCCTTTTTCATTACCAACTCCTTTACTTGTTCACTCATCTCCATAACTTCAAAAATACCAAGCCTACCAACAATTCCCTTATTATGGCACAATCCGCAACCCATCCCTTTATAAATATAGACTTTGCTTAAATCTTCATAACCTTTCTTTTTAAGCATATTTTTAATAGAAGGATTCATTTCAATAATCTTCATCGTATCTTCATCTATCTTAGTTGAGGCCTTACATTTAGGACAAATTCTACGAACCAATCTTTGCGCAATAATCACACTCACAGTTGATGCAACCAAGTATGGCTCTACATCCATATCTATTAATCTAGGGAAAGTTGTAGCAGCATCATTCGCATGAAGTGTAGAAAGCACCAAGTGACCAGTCATAGCAGCATTCACTGCGATATTGGATGTTTCTTCATCACGAATTTCTCCTACCATAATAATATCAGGATCTTGACGCACAATCGCTTTCAACCCCTTAGCAAATGTCAAACCTGTTTTTTGATTCACTTGGATTTGTGAAATACCTTCAATTCCATATTCCACCGGGTCCTCAATAGTGGAAATATGAACATCGCGTGTGTTTAAAATCTTCATTACGGCGTAAACTGTAGTTGTTTTTCCTGAACCAGTTGGACCAGTAACCACAATCATACCGTGTGGATTTTTAATGACTCGTTGCACTTTTTCAAGATCATGCTCAAGCATTCCCAAATCAGTTAAACTGTATTGCCTACTCTGAGAAGAAAGTAAACGCATTACCACATTTTCACCCTCAGTAACTGGTACTATCGAAACTCTGACGTCCACAGCCTCATCTTGAGCCTTAAAATTAAGTTTTCCATCCAAAGCTGCCCGATGTTCATCTGTCCTCATTTTTGCCATAATCTTAATACGAGTTAAAATTAGATTCGACAATGTCTGAGGCACATCCAAAACATCATGCATTATACCATCTATTCTAAACCTAACTAAAACTTTTTCACCATATGGCTCAATATGAATATCAGAGGCTTTATTCTGATAACCATACAAAAGCATTGAATCCACGATCTGTACTACTGCTTCATCCTTTTCTTCCTCACTAGTAGTTAAGTCACCAAATTTTTCCAACAACTGATTAAAAGCAACCTTAATATTAGCCTTGTATCTAGCCAAAATATTATAAAAATCATTTTTCGTAACGAAATAAGACTTTGCTTTTACACCAGCCTTCTTTTCGATCATATGCAAAATCTCTATATCATCCATATCTAGCATAGCGACTTTTATCTCGTCCTTATCACGCCCAAACACTATAACTCCCTTTTCTTTAGCAACACGCTCAGGAATCAACTCAAGCAAGTCATCTTCTATTTTTTCGTTACGCAAATTTACAAAACGATAACCCGCATCCTCAGCTATTAACTTGCCAATTTGATCATCTTTAATTAAATCCTTTGAAACTAATAACTCAATCAAATCTGTCTTACGACTTTCTGACTCGTTAACTAATGACGTAAAAACCTCAGCTTTTATATGACCAGGCTCTACTAATAATTCTTTTAGCTTTTCATTTGTTACTTTCATTAAACTATTATCTTATATTTTATTAAATATTCTCGAACCTTTTCAACAATTTCTTTCATTGAATAATTTGACTTAATTAAATAATCCTTTGCCCCAAGTTCACGAGCCCTCTCAATATCCGAGTCTTGTCCAAGATTAGACAAAACAACTACTGGTATTTTTCTTAATCCAGAATCCATTTTCATTTCTCCCAATACTTCAAACCCATTTTTTATAGGCATAATCAAGTCAAGCAAAATTAAATCTGGTTTATTTTCTTTGATATTTTTTAAAACTTCCGATCCATCAAACCCAGTAAACACCTCAAAACCAGCTCTTTTTAAGCCATCCTGATATGCCCTAGAAATAAACTTATCATCCTCTCCAATAAATATTTTAATCTTTTTCTCTCCTGATTCCTCTTCCTTCTGTTCTATTTTTTTTTCTTCTTCGCTCATATTTTCTATCTATTTTTTTAGCTTAGTATTTGTATTATATTCTTATGAGATAGCTCATGTCAATTATTCACCACTTATTTATTTCTCGAAGGCAATTTAATATAGAAAGTTGTGCCTTGATTTTCCTCCGATTCAAAGCGTATTTCACCATTAAGCCCCTCAATTATAGTTTTTGCAATATACAATCCCAATCCATTCCCATCCGTTTCAACCTTTACAGCATTATCAGCTCTAAAAAACTTTGAAAAAATTCTCTCATGAATCAAGCTTGGAATACCAATCCCATAATCACGGACATTAATCAAAATATCATTATTCTCTTTAGCAAGACTAATACAAACTTCTTTTTTTCTGCCTTCGGAATACCGAATGGCGTTAACCACTAAATTGTGAATAACTTGCCTCAATAAATTTGGGTCCGTCAACTCATCAGCTAACTTTGGAGTAGAGCTGTTAAATACAATCGCAACACCCTTTTCATCAGCAATCCCCTCAACTTCTTCAATAATTTCTTTAATAAAAGTCTCTAGATCAACTAACTTTAATCTTACTTCTAATCGTCCCGCTTCTATTCTTGATAAATTTAACAAATTATTCACCAATTGAATCATTCCAACTGTAGACTTATGCATACTGCCAACATACTCTTTCTGGTCTTTATTAATTTTTCCCACCACTTCATCTAAAAGCATCTCACTAAATAACCGTATCGATGTTAAAGGTGTTCTTAATTGATGGGAAGCTACTGAAACAAACTCACTCTTCAACTGATTAATTTCCTTCAAATATGTAATATCATGAAGAACAATCGCTCCACCGGATATTTCTCGCTTAAAATCTCTAATTGGGGTAATAAACAACTCATAAGACCTTTTATTAATTTCAACATCTTGAAAACT
Organism: Patescibacteria group bacterium; assembly: GCA_016784175.1. GTDB lineage: Bacteria > Patescibacteriota > Patescibacteriia > Patescibacteriales > BS150m-G62 > BS150m-G62. The sequence goes on from JADHVC010000005.1 coordinate 30,111, forward strand.
AGCTGGCTCATTATTCATTATCACATTATCAATCACGTTATTTATATCAACTTCACTTTCATGGTCAACTCCCCCAACATCCTCGGAAAATGTTTTCTTAATACCATGAATAGATTTTAAAAAGGCATCCAATGTAAATTCAGCGTCATCACGACCAATCACCTTCTGAGCTCTTGGGTTCACCAATAACAATTTTCTATTTAAATCAAACATCAAAACTCCGTTACTCATACTATCTACCAAGTTACTAAACCTTGAATACTCCGAAGACACCAAAATTCTTAATCTCTCTATTGTTTGAGTAACATTACCAATAATAGTGCTAACGGCATTAAACTGACCATCTTCTGATTTAATTTTTTCTCTTCTAAAAATAGAAATCAAGCCAACACTTTTATTCAATATATTAATGGGAACATCAATATGGTCAATAACATTTTTTTTGGGAATACTAATTTCTGTTTTTTTATTTTCACCTAATAGAAATTCAATCTTTAATTTTTCTCTCTCTACCTTACAAAAATCAATCGTACATTTGCTTGTTAATGCTTTATTTACTTTTTCTTTTATATAGCCTAAATCCCTTTCACCTAAATAGTCAACAGAATAAATATTAATATTATTATCAATATAGTCAGAATCTAAAGTTGCCAAACAAAATACAACAATTGAATTAGGTATAATATTATTTATAGCATTCCCAGCCGAATGCATTACAGATGTTAATTCTAAACTTAAACCCAAAGCATGAGTTAATTCACTTATTGCCTCTAATTCCTTATATTTCTGTTTTAATTCTGTCTGAGCAAAATTTACATCCTCAAGAATATTTAAAATTGCCTTTCTTTGACTTTCCACTTCCTCTCGATCCTCTTGAATGTCTTCTAAAATATTAGCTAGAGCTAACTTTTCCATTTTTAAAACAGTCTTCTTATTTAAAACTGTTTTTTTTGACTTTTCTTGTAATCGAGGAATTTTCTTATTTTCTTTTTTAGTCATTTATATCTTCCTATGCTTTTGTAATTATTTTTTTTGACTTAAGATATCTCTTTAATTCTTTTAATTCATCTTTCAATTCGATCATTCGTAGTTCTCTGCCAACAGCCAACTTATTAAATCGCTCCAACTCAACCAACTTATGATTCAATTCTTTTGTTCTATTTAACACCTCATGCTCTAAGTTTTCATTTAATACTTGAAGTTCTCTTGTTCTCTCACGCACCTTCTGCTCTAAAAATCTCTTTGCATCTTCTAATTCTTTTGTTCTCTCGCTAACTTTTATTTCTAAATTGTCTTTTGCTTCCACCAATGCATTCGATGTTTTTTTAAGTTGATCATACTGCTCCTCTAAAGTTTTATTAGCCGACACAATATTTTGCGTCATATCATTAAAACTACGAGCAAGCAATCCCATTTCACCGCCTTCATTAATCACCGCTCTTAAACTTAGATCCCCCTCGGAAATCTTCTTCGCCACCCTCGATAGTTCCTGAATTGGACCAGTAATTTTTCGAATTAAAGCAAAAACAAGTATAAAGACAACAATAATAATCAATAAAGATGCTAATAATATTTTAACTTTTATGACTTCCAAACTTGAATATGCTTCATCCGTAGAAATTTCAGATATTAAAGTCCAGCCATTCCCCAGGCAAATAGACGCCCCAACAACTGTCACCTTCTTATAATCCTCATATTCTCCGACCAAACTGTCCCCATACTTACACATTACAACTGGCTTTGTTAAACTTTCTTGCCTTAAAGAAATATCTTTATAATAACTAGTCGTTGTTATTATGTGGTTTTCTCTACCAACTAAATACACCTCAATTTGAGATTTAGTCTCAAGTCCCATGCGAGCATCTCCTTTATAATTTTTTAACGCTTGATCAAGTATTTTAGCTTCTATTGTAATAGCGACACTTCCATGCTTTATACCAGAATTTTCATAAATATTAGCCATTGATGTCAAAACTGGCAAACTACCATAAAGCATATAAACGTCTGTCAAATATGCCTCGCCAACCGGAAGCGCATTTCTCTGTTGAGAATACGAATCAACTGCCTTACTTTTACCAACCAACCCAGAATCCGTAGACACTACAATATTCCCATCCTTATCTAAAATATCAATCTGATAATACTCTATTTGACCACTCTCCATTAAAGATAATAACTTCTCACTTGTTCCATTATTTTCAAAATCAACAATAGCATCAAGCATGCTCTCACTAGTCGCCAATGCCACCGCTGCAGACTTAAGCTTATTGATAAAATCGATCACATCAGACTCCTTAGACTGAGTAGTTAATTCAAGATTACTTTCAACCTGGCTTCTTAAGGAATTTTGTGCAGTCGAAAAACTAAAATACCCAGTTAAAAAAATTGACAATGCAGCCACAAATAAAAAACTACCTAACAATTTAGCTCCTATCCTGGAGGAGATTGGCATACCACCAGAAACAATTTCAAAACCATATTTTGTCCATTGAGCTTGAATGAAAGCCGAAATAACTATAGCAAAACTAATAAAAATACTAAGTTGCCCATACCACCATAAAAAGCTACCAACCCTATCAAAGAACGTAATAATAATAGCACTAATTAAAAAAACTACTCCGAGACACAAGTTAATCAAAAATCTTGAACCCAACTGCCTGAACTGATGAAATAAAAAAATAAAAACCAAAAATAAAAGAATGTAACTTGAACCAAGAAAAACACCCGAAATTTCATGCAAATCAAAAGCATATTCCGGATAAACCACAACAGCTAAAATTGCCAACGAATACGAAACAATAATTGAAAGAAATATCTCTAGGCGATGAACATACACCTTCCTTTGATAATTTTCCAAAGGCAAAAGTAAAGTTCCCAGAAGCATAGATCCGAAAAATAAACCATAATTCTGCGATAAAGCAAAAACAGTCTTAAATACCCCCAAAAAATTAAAATCAGGACCGGACAAGGTGAATATTAAATAAGAAACCCCATAAACAAAAAAACTCGCCGAAAAAATAAACATCTGGATATTCCTACTTCGTTTAAAAGCAAAATATGCAAAATAAGAAATATATAGAGCAACACCACCAGTAAAAATCAATAACAATGAATAAACAAAAGAATCATCATAAGAATAATCTCGAAAAAAACCACTCATTAAACCACCGATAATAGTCAAATGGACGCACAAAAAAATAGCTGAAAAAATTATTGATTTTATATGTTTTTGCATTATTTACTGCTTAAAAATTTGAGTTAAAATATGTTACTCAACTTTAAACTTACGATCTCCTTTATTATACCATTAATTTGGATTATTTCATTTGGGGAAAATTTATTCAAAACGTAATTCTTCACATTAACTCGCACATCCTCGCTTGGCTTTATCCCCAATCTAATTCTTTTAAAATTCTTTGTTTTTAAATTATCAATTATTGACTGCACTCCGTTGTGACCAGCCGCTCGAGAATCAACAGAAACCTTATATTCACCGCTTTTAATATCTAAATCATCATGAGCGACTATTAGAACCTCCTCTAAATTCGTATCAGCTTTTTTTAATATTCCAAAATACTTAGGCAATAATTTGTAGTATAACATAACATTACTTACAGCTTTTCCAGATTCATTCATAAATGTCATAGGTTTAACCAAAATAAAATCAGGACTTTTCCCCACAAAAGCGTTTAACTTCTTCTCTTCAGTTAATTTAATATCAAATCTTTTAGCTAACTCATCAATGAACATGAATCCAGCATTATGCCTAGTTTTGCAATATTTTTCGCCAGGATTACCCAATCCAACAATAATTTTCATATACAAAAAAACAAATAAATAAAATTCTTTATCTGTTTAGATGATAACATATTTTAAGAGTATTACCTACCCTTTTTTACCCAAGTGATTATAGGAGTACCAAGAAAACCATATTTATCTCGAATACGATTTTCAATAAATTTAACATATGAAAAATGAAGAGTATCTTTTGTACCTATTCTTATTTTGAATTCTGGCGGAGAACTAGCACTCTGTGACAATTCATATATACGAGGAGGTTTTACACCTTTACTTTTAGCAGGCTTATGTATCTTCACTACCTTTACTAAAAATTTATTCAATACACTCTTTGAGATTTTAATATTTCTTTCTTTATAAATCTGCAAAATTAAGTCAAGTAATTTATCAGCTTTAAGACCTGTCTTGGCTGACATATAGTGAATCGGAGCCCAAGTAATATATGGAAATTTACCATAAATATAATCTGTATATTTTTTTACATCCCTATCTTCAACTTTATCCCACTTATTCGCTAGAATAATAACACTCTTTTTTCTATCAACAATTTCCTGCAAAATCTTAGCATCCTCTCCAGTAATATCATGCGTCACATCAATCATAAAAAGCACAATATCCGCATCGCGAATTGTACTAAGTGAATCAGCTATCGAAAGCGCATTTAAATCAGACTCAACTCTTAACCTATCTTGATTCATTAACCCTCTATTATTTTGCTTAACCTGTCTATGCTGTCTACGCACAATACCAGCGGTATCAATTAATCTATAAATAAAGTTCTCATGTTCGATAAAACTATCCTTCGATTCTCTGGTTGTATGTGCCTCACTACTAACAATCATCTTCTGTGATCCAAGTAAAACATTAACTAAACTTGACTTACCAACATTCGGCTTGCCAAGCAAAGCAACATTAACAACATTACTTAGCGGACTTTCATTTTCCTCATCATCCTCATCGTCTTCATCGTCTTCATTGTCTTCATTGTCTTCATCATCATGATCATCTTCTACTGGAACACCGCCTAACTCAATTTCATCTTCGCTATTATCATCTTCTTCAACAGCCTCTCCCAATTCAACACCAGCTAACCCTGCGACACCCTTTGACCACTCTGGCTTAAGAATAGCTAGCTCAGCATTAACAACATCGAGTAGATCCCCAGTCCCCCTACCTGTATTCGCAGAAACCAAATTTAGTTCACCCAAAGATAATTTATAAAAATCTGCACTACTATTAGCCTCTTTTGCATTATCAACCTTATTAACCACAAGTTTCACGTGGTTCATTTTTCGAAAAATCTTTTTCAACAACAAAATTGCCTGCTTATCTTCAGCCTGTAAACCAACTCGAGCATCCACAACAAACAAAATCAGATCTGCTTTTTTTAAAACATCTCTCACTTGCTTTTGGACATGTGCTTCTATTTTATTAGGAATATTCTTTCTTTGGAACAATGTAGAAAGATTGATTATTCCACCAGTATCAATTAGACAAAACTCTAACCCACACCAGTCAACTATCCCCGCATTACAATCACGAGTAGTACCAGAAATATTAGACACAAGAGCTCTATTTTTTCCTACAAGCTTATTAAACAAACTTGATTTACCTACATTTGCACGCCCAAAAAGAGCTACTTGTGGTAGCATTTCTTGTTTTATTAAATCTATAGCATTCGTATCATTCAGCATATTTTTTAATTCTTACCAATTATGAGAATAAAATCAGGTTGCTTTACATCCTCTGTCACACCTATTAGTTCATTTTCTAAATCTTCTATTATCCAACTAGGTAATCCAAAGGAAATACTAGCACCCGTCCTCTCTTTTAAAACTTTTAATGAAGCCATTTTTTCTCCGTAGGTTAAATCATAAATAATAGACTTTTCAAAATCTCTTCGAGAAGAATTTCCAATATTCACAACATTAAACCCCATTTTCTGTAATTGATTAGCACTATTCGTAGCGAGCCCACCCACAAATGTACCATTTCTAATATCAATAGAGGGAGACTCAACACTTACGGCTGACTTGAATTCCTCTCTATTTTCATTAAAAATATTTTTTACCAAGTAAGCTATCTCAGCAAAATCTCCTGATCGTGGAGATAAAACATAGGACCCCTCACTATTTATCATTTCAACAAGTAAACCATCATAAGAGTTATCAAGCACTTCATTAATAATATCGTCCGTATTTAAATCCTTAAATTCCTTCCAGAGTCGAATCCCATCCCAAATGCCCAAATCGGTAGATATATGATAATTAAGATCTTCAACAATACTTGTTAAAACCGATGGCTTTAATATATCAACTGAAATGGCTTTATTTTTTATAGCCTCTATGACTTGTTGCTGTCGTCTACCTCTAGCAAAATCCGAGCCCTCACCATTCGTACCATGTCTCGAACGAGCATATTTTAAAGCCAAATCTCCGTCCATATAATTCCAACCTTTATCGAAGTGCAAATGTGTAAAACGACTTTCATAATCCTCAGCATCTTCTCTCCCAGTAACAGGATACTGATAATCATCAAAAGAATTTTCTACATAAACTTTAAGCCCTCCTAAATCCTCGACAATCTTTTCAAAACCTGCAAAATCAACTCGCAAATAATAATCAATCGGGATATTAAGCAATTCACTCAAAACCTTCGTTACATCTTCCCCTCCCGAACCCGCATTCTCCGCTTCAGCATAAGCATTAATAGCATTAATCTTTCTCCAACCTTTATCTGGAACAGGAACTGACAAATCGCGAGGGACTGAAATTAGCGCAATCTTCTTAGTTGATAGCTCTAGACTAGCTAAAATTATTGTATCTGTCAAGTATCCACCCTCGTGCACTCGACCACCCATGCCCAAAAACAAAATATTAACCCTATCCTTAATTTTTTCTTGAGCAACCCGATCTTGATTTTCTACTAAATGCTCTGTTTGATTAGTAAAAAGCATTTTTTCATACCAAAAACTAGAATCGGCGTCTGTAGTAACCGACTTAGAAGAAAAAAACCAAACACCAACCACACTAAAAACCAAAGAGTAAACCAAAACTCGCGCTTTAGCTTTTCTTTTTCTAGGTTTTTTAGGCTCCTGGTTATACTGATATTCCTGATGATTAAATTCTTGATTAGAATCCTGATCCATTTCAAATAAAATACTCATTACACGCTACAAAAAAAACTTTACGCACCGTGCTTAACTTATATTTAAGATTTATATTTCTTACAAAACTCTTCTTTTGAATTGTACTTTGCAAATTTTTTGTGATGAGTCGGAGCTTTAAATGTAGTACTACTTTTATGCTGAATTCCACACCAGTACTCTTCTGTCTTAGCAACAATAGCTGTTGCATAATGCATCAAACCATTAGCATAACCACAATAAACACAAAATACCTTTTGCCAAAAACTTAAATAAACCAACTTATATCTATCAACTTTAATATACATTCCTCGTTTCACGATAGGTATTCGGTAAACTCTAAAACAAATTTGATGATATATCTCCAAAAAAACATCAAACAAAACCAAAGGAATTATCATTGGAATAATCACCGGTATAGTAAGCTGCCTAATCCTCGTTCGTTCTGGTGTTTTCAAATATTTCATAATAAAAAAGCCTTTCTTCAAAAGATTACAATACTTAATATAGCACATTCTAGATAAAAAAATCAAATTAACTATACTAAAAGCTTAAGGAATAAAATACCTAATTTTAGCCAATTTTAAAGCAGCGTCTAAAATATTCAACCATAACAAAAGGGAGCTAAGATAACATCCAGGCTCCCACTTTTTTATCTAAGAATATCTAAATCCCCTACTTTAAAAATTTATTATAATCCAATTCAGCATCAATTCTTATTTGATCAACAAATTCTTGCATATGTGAAACCAATATTATTGCACCCTCAAAATCACTTAAAGCCTTAGCAATAACAGGTAAGTGTCTAAAATTAATATGATTAGACGGCTCGTCCAACACAATTAACCCTGGCTTCATCAATACAAGCCTTGCAAAACAAAGTAAACCTTTTTGACCCTCCGACAACTCTCGAACCTTTCGTCCCATCAACCCACCAGTTATCAGAAAACCAGCTGCCACCGATCGCATAACAATTTCTTCTGTATTTCCAAAGCGTACTTCTTCAAGAGAATCATAAACAGTTTGATCATAATTTAATGACGCAAAATCTTGACTATAATACCCCACTCTCACATCTGCTAAAATTTTTGCATGCTTACTTTCACTACTCACAAGGTTACGCAAAAAAGTACTTTTCCCTACTCCATTTGGACCCTTTATTAATAAATGATCTTTCCTTCGCAAAATAAATTCATATGGCACAACTGACAATTCATGATCTTTCACGACTGGCAAACTTTCAATTTTAACAATCTCTCCACTTATATCTTGTACTTCTATTTTAAAATCTCGAATAGTTTTATCTTCTCGTCTAACATCCACCATACTTTCCTCATCGTTCTCCACTTCCGTTTTTAATTTCTTTGCCAACTTACGCATCTTACCACCCTTATGAGCAAAAAAGTTAACCTTCTCTTTTCTATCTTGAATATTTTTTTCAAGTTGTGCATTCTGCCTCTTTTCTCTTTCAATTCTATTTTGAATGTCTTCCACTACAGTATAATAATCCCCCACATATTGCTCTACCTTTTTAGAAAATACATCCAAATAAATAACGCCCTCAGTAAAACAATTTAAAAAATTCGCATCATGAGAAATAACAATCACAGTCTTATCATACATAATTAAAAATTCAATCAAATGGTTAATTCCCGCTTGGTCTAAATTATTAGTAGGCTCATCAAGTAACAATATATCTGGATGACTAATCAACGCAAAAGCTAATAACAGACGCGCCTGTTGCCCACCAGACAAATCATTAACTTTCGTCACCAAAGGCACAGTTAAATTAACTGCGTCCATTGCCTTTTTCATATCCCCCTTAGCATTAAATGGCACCTTATCGCTGTATGACTTTTCGAAATATTTTTCTACACTTAATTCTAAATCTTGCTTTTCAATCACTTGCTTTGCTGTACCAATACTTGCTCCTTCCTTAACATGTACCGCACCAGAATTCGGTTTAATTGACTTAGTAATCAACTTAAAAATTGTACTCTTTCCGGCACCATTTTGTCCCATTAAAGTTATCTTAGATCCATTTCGAACACTAAAACTAGCCTCATCAATAATTGGCTTTTTATGTTGATACTCAAAAGTGACTTCATTGAAACGCAAAACTACTTCATCTGACATATTTTGTTAAAAAAAAATTAATACTTAATATCTAAGAGCTTAACTAAAACTTAGTGATTTGTCAAAAAAATTTAAATTATAATTAATATTTCAAGACATATGCTAAAATATATACAAGCTAAAATTTAATCAATCTAATTATAAATCACTTGCGATAAACTATGCAATTATTTTACAGATACCATCACAACAAATTGTACAATTTCTTTCATTCTGACATTTAGCTTTTTGACCTTTCAGTTTGACTTCATACTTTTTCGAGATCAATGATTGCAATTTTTATTCCCATCCTACTATTAAAAATGAATTATTCGATTGGAGAAGTGGTATTATATTATTTCTTATATAATTTATTTGACATGCCACTTAATTTTCTTGCTCAAAGCTTAACTGCGAAGTTTGGTGCTAAATTTGCAATCATATTAGGCTCGATATTCTCTATTGGATATTTTATTGTTCTTTTTAATTTAACACCTAATAATTGGTTACTCTTACTAGCACTAGCGATACTTGCAGCCTTCTATGACACACTATATTGGGTAGCACATTTATTTATTTTCTATAAATATAGTCAGAAAAAAACCGAAACACCTCAAAGAACACTAGTGCTTTACATATCATAAGATTAATTGCCGGAATCTGTGCACCCATTATTGGTGCATTAATATTAGTATTTTTAGACAAACAAATATTAATATTAGTGAGCATTATCATATTAACAATATCCATTTGGCCACTATTTAAAATTAGAAATATTAAAGACTTACCAGACACTAAACAACTCTCCTTTAAATCCTTTTTTAACAGCGAGGGTATATTGAAAAAATATTTATCGATCGGACTGGGATCAATTCATAACAACAGTGAGAATATAATCTGGCCAATGTATATATTTTTAATTTTTGATAGCATTAGTTCCGTTGCATACTTACCTATAATAGCATCGATCACTGCAATTATTTTGACTTATTATACTGGCAGAATTGCACAAAAAAACAAAAAGAAATTGATTGTGGTTGGTGGAACAATGCTTTCATTGATTTGGCTATTACGAATTTTTATAGAAAATCAACCGTTCTATTATGTAAGTGTCTTTATTATTGGATTACTCTCTGTATTAATCACTATTCCCATAGATTGCTCTATCACTGAATTAAGCAAAAAGAAAGATCCATTATCAGTCTCAACCTACAGGAACTTCTTTGCTATGTCTGCTAATATGTTTTTTTATGGATTTTTAACTATATTGATAAACATTTTTCATGTAAGTTTTATCCTAGCGGCTTCAAGTTGTCTCGCAATCGCTTTTCTAGTAAGCTCAATTAACAATAAATATTTGTAAAATTACTTTCGTTTATCATAAGATAGATCAAAAAATCGAAAATATTATTTCCAATATTTCTTTCAAGGGCGGAAACCATGCTCCCCACATTCTGCTCCCAAGCTTAATTTAATGCAAAAGACACCTAAGTTAAGGTAAAATAATAGTGTCAACGTTTCGGTATCATCTAAAGTTTGCCGTAGCGTAGCGGAGGCAAATATGGGTGGAGCGGTAGCGGAACCAGATATTCAGTATTATCGGATGTAAATTTTAGTTTTTATTGCTTGTATTTCAATTTTCCCATTCGGACATTTCCCAAATATAATAATACTTTTTAGGGTCATGTTCACCAACTCCATTTACTCTGCTGAAATCCAAACCGTTCTCATTTTCATAACGACCTTGCTCCTCCCAAACAACAGGCATAAGTTCTCTATAAAAATGCCCCCACTCTATTATATCATCTTCCACATCCTCTGACATGTCACCCCAAGAATCAGCACCGCCTTTCCACCAGAATTGAGCAAGCGGTTTGGGTAATTGAAATACAAGCAACAAATTTTGACCGTTAACCTCAACATCTAAATCGTATTCTTTCAATAGTTCTTGCACTTTTTCTCCGTGTGCAATTGTAAAATTAGGGAGGTCAAATTTTTTTTCCAACAAATAATCAATGATCTTTTGAGAAATCTGACGGCGTTCGTTACGATATTGTTCTAACAATGATAAAAAGACCTGCCTAAATTCCTCGGAAAGTTCGGAGCAAAACGCCCTTGTTTTATCAAGACAACGCTTAGTTTCACTATCAAGCTCATGTTCTTGCACAAACTCTCTCACATTAGGCGAGACTTTTTCGATTTTACTCTTTATTTCGTCGTATGTTTCAAGATCCCAAATATCTTCGGGATTTTTGAAACCCTCAAGTCGCCTTATTTTTTTCAAATTGATTTGGGTTTGCGAATTTCATAGTTAATTATTTGTTAGAAAATTAAAAACTAAAATTTATTTCCGATAACGGCCGCGCCTGATCCAATGTGATTGAAAAAAACGGAGCGTTAGCGGAGTTTTTTTGACAATCATTTTGGATAGGCGCTGTTGTGCGATGTCACGAGCTTACGAGCGACTAGCAGAACAGCGACGGTAGGCGCGGCCGTTGTACAAATCAGATATGCCGAAACATCGTGAGCCTGCGAGCGATTTTGTACAACGTTTCGGCATATCTGATGTTTGCCGTAGCGGAGCGGAGGCAAATATGGGTGGAGGCTTTTGTATAAAAGCCGTAACCAGATATGCCGTGTTAGCTGATGTATTTCTTTTCTTTTGTTTTCTGAAAGAAAACTTGTTTTAAAAAATTTTCAAATTTCTTTTTCCGTTTTGGGCGAAGGGCAGAGGGGATTAAGGGGTGAATGCCCGTAGCCCAAAACTCCTTGTTAAAATTATACAATATGCGACTTGACATGTAAAATTTCATAACATATACTAAATGCAACATTGGTGTAATAACAATTATGAATACAGTCTATAAAACAATTACAGTTTCTGGCGGTCGTCTAACTAAAACCAAGAAAGCAATAATTGATGTTTTATGCGAAAACCATTGTTTTTTATCAAAACATGAATTGGTCGAGAAATTAAAAATTAAGAAGATCAAGCCAGATCGTTCCACCATTTATCGCGAACTGCAATTTTTGACAAATAATAACATTGTTATAAAAAACACTATTGCTGGAACTGATTATTATGAAATACAGCAAGACCACCACCATCACCTTGTCTGTATGAGTTGTAATTCAATTAGTAGTGTTGATATTGGAAACCATTTGGAAAAACAAGAAAAACAGATTGCCAAGCAAAACAAATTTAATATTGTTCATCATTCGCTTGAATTTTATGGTTATTGCCAAAAATGCGTAAATAAAAAAATATGAGAATCGCATTTGTAGGAAAAGGCGGGGCAGGAAAAAGCACGATAACCACATCGTTTTCTTTGTTTTTGGCGAAAAACACAAAAAAGCCAGTTGTTGTTGTAGATGCCGACTTAAATATTCATGCTCCCGAACTTTTAGGGCTTGGAAAACTTCCTTTTGAAAAACATCTTTCTCATCCTGAGACGAAAAAAATTATAAAAAGATGGCTTATTGGAGATAATTTAATAAGTGATCTTGGGGCATTTAGAAAAACTACACCGCCGACAAAAAAATCAAACATTTTAAAAATTACAAATTTAGAACTATCACCGTTACTAAATTTTGGATTGAGCAAGCAAAATCTGACTGTTTTTGCTGTCGGCACGTATCAAGACAATGAAATTGGTGCTAGTTGCTATCACAACAATCTATCTATTTTTGAAAGTATTCTCAATCATCTTGATGACAAAGACGGTTATTTGATTGCGGATATGGTTGCTGGAGTGGATTCTTTCGCCGGCACACTTCATGCGCAGTTTGATCTTATTTGTTTTGTAGCCGAGCCCACCAAAAAAAGTGTTGAGGTATTCAAAAACTATGAAAGCTTAGCACAAAAAGCAGGAGTCTCAGATGTCTTGATAGCGATTGGAAATAAAATAAGAGAAACGGATGATGAAAAATTTTTGAAAAATGAAATACCCACAAGTATATTTTTAGGGTCATTCTTAGACGATCCGCACATTAGAGAAGTTGACAGAATAGAAGAAAAAATTGTTTTTGATAAACTACATCCCGTTAATCAGCAACTTCTTAAGAGCATATTTGAGAGATTGGATTCCCTACCCGACCTCAGAAACAGTCGTCTTAACAAAATTTACGACCTTCATAAGAAGTATGTTGCTCAGCCGTTTGTAAAAGAAAGATATGGAGACTTAAATGATCAAATCGATCCTGATTTTAAATTTGAATAATTATGAACCAAAAACGATGTAATGTATTTACAGGTGAGAATGCGATTCTTGATTATCTGAACCCTGAATCTCAAATTTTTACTCCGTTAGTGGAGTTGCCAAAGGTTTTGAACCCATTTTATGATGACGGTGTTCGAATATATGCGAAATTGTTAAACACACTTCCCCTGACAAATGTTAAATCAATTCCCGCTTTTAATATGCTCAAAGAGATGAATCGTAAGGGCGAGTTAAACGATGTCCATACAATAATTGAAAATTCATCAGGGAACACGGTTTTATCGCTTGCGGTTATTGGCAGACTTCTTGGCATACCAAATACCAAAGCATTTGTGTCATACGAAGTACTTTTTGGGAAGTTGCAGATGCTTCAGCTTTTTGGAGTCGAGCCGTTAGTTAATAAAGAACCCATTTGCCCCGATCCAGCTGATAAAACATCAGGAATTTACAAGGCAAAAAAATGGGGGAAAAGAAAGGATTGGATTAACCCGGGACAATATGAAAACACAGACAATCCAGATGGACACAAAAAAATTACTGGACCACAAATATTCGAACAATTGAATGGTGATGTACAAATGTTTTGTGCTGGTTTGGGAACAACAGGAACAATGGTTGGGACGGCAGATTATCTAAAAGGGAAAAGTCAAAAAATAAAGACTCTTGGTGTTATACGAACGCCAAATAATCCGGTACCAGGAGTGAGAACAAGAGGACTACTCAAGATGATAGCGTTTAATTGGAAGAATTATGTTGATTTTGTCGAAGAAGTAGGTACCAAAGATTCGTTTTTAGAAAGTTTACACATGATACGACATGGTATTGTTGTTGGTCCAAGTTCAGGCTTCGCCCTCGCTGGTCTTCTTAATTTTTTAAAAAAACAGAAGGAAAAGGATTTGTTAAAATCGTTTGCCAACAAAGAAGGTTTTATCAACGCTGTATTTATATGTTGTGATTCACCATTCCCATACCTGAAAGATTATTTTCTATATCTGGATAAATCAAACTTCCCAGAGATAAGTAATTACGAAATCTTGATTGATAAACCTGATCAAAACATAAAATTGCCTGGTAGCGTGAATATTGAAGGATATGAGATAGAGCCACAACAAGCATTTTCTTTATTCTATAAAAACAGCAAAGAAGAAGTTGAAAAAAAGCTTAACAAAGGAGAAACGGAGTTTGTTGAAAAAAGTAGTATTATAATTGATGTGCGCTCAAAAGATGAGTTTGATCACTTTCATTTACCAGATTCAATCCATGTTGACTATGAAAATTTCATATCTCGAATTAAAACAGTTATCAGCAGTAATAAGCTAGTAAAAAGAAAAGTTTTAGTGGTTTGTAGTTTGGGGTTAAAATCAAATACCGTAACTAACATACTCAGAAAAGAAAAAGTTCAATCTTTCAGCTTAAAAGGTGGAATAACAGAATGGTCAAATCTGGATTTGCCGCGTTGGAAGCCGGGTACTTGCTTAAAAAATAGGTGCTAATTATTTTTTTATTGTTTTCGGAGCGATAGCGGAGAAAACACCTTATCCCCCTCTATAATAAAAGAAATTTTAAAATTTTTTAAAACAATTGGGCGATAGCCCAAAAAAGAAAAGGAATATTTCACTTAACTGGTTATTATACAACCTTTATGGTCAAATTATAACAATATTTTGTATATTATACAAACTTTTGTTATTATTTAGTTATGAAAAATATTTTAAATAATACTGAAATAATATTGAAATTACGAAATTACAGTTCAAAAACACGTAAATCTTATTTATTTTACATTAAAAATTGTATCACATTTTCAAATAAAAAAGGAATCAAAAATAAAAAGATAGCAATTGAAGAAATTTTATTAGATAAACATAATAGAGAGCATTCGCCTCAAACAATTAATTTAGCACTTAATGCAGTTAAATATTTTTATAGTGAAGTTCTAAAAGATACAAACTATGCGGAGAGGGAGGGATTCGAACCCTCATTAAGCTGTTTTGAGTATCGCTTTATTGTTAGCGATAATTCACATTAAAGCCATGTTTTAAAGGTTATTACGTGAAGTTCAAGCTCAATCATCGTTAATCAATTTTACCACCATTCATCACTTTTTGGGCAACCAGTGGGCAACACTTTTTATTGCACACTAACAATATAGAGAAGTGATGAGGTAGTAAAATAATTAATTTTTTATCTTTTTGATTATTTTTTTTGTCTCCTTGTCAAAATCTGACTCGTAGTTTTTTAGTCTTTTAGTATTGAAAATATCATACTCCTTACTAGCTTTCTCTTCTGCTATTTTTTTAGATATTTTACCCTTGTTTTGCAAAATTTCTTTTTCATTTAGTCTTAAAAAATCATCCAATTTCATAATCCAATCTTCTTGAGTCATAGTTTTCTTATTTCTTGCTTGAAGTTCAGCAAAAGAAAGGTATTGATCAACTATTAAATTTAATTCTTGTAATTCATCTTTTGATAAATAGTTTTTAGCTACAAAAGCATCTTTTCTCTTAATTTTATTTTTAGGAATAGAAGTGATCCCTAGATTGTCTTTTTTGCTATCAACTCGTTTATATATTATTTCTGCTCCTGTTTTGCCATGAATGCCAAAGTGCATTTTATTTTGAACTGTTGCAAAAAATTCTCTAGTCTTACTGGATTTAGAATTATAATCTAAGCTTGTTGCATAAATGTCAGTTATTTTTTGATAAAAATTTCTTTCGCTTGTGCGTATCTCTCGCACTCTTTCAATAAGTTCATTAAAATAGTTTTTATCAAAATGATTACCATTTTTCAATCTTTCATCGTCAAGTATAAAGCCTTTAATAATGTATTCTTTTAATTGTTTTGTTGCCCAAATCCTAAATTTAGTCGCTTTTTGAGAATTCACCCTATAACCAACGGAAATAATTGCATCAAGGTTGTAAAATTTAGTTACTCTTTCTACCGTTCTATTGCCCTCTTTTTGAACTATCGAAATTTCCTCGGTAGTTGATTTTTCCTCTAATTCTACCTCTTTATAGATATTTTTTAAGTGATAGGAAATAGTATCTGAGTCTACATCAAAAAGTTGACTCATTAATTTTTGAGTCAACCAAATATTTTCATCTTTAAAATAAACATCTACAAAAACTTTTTCATTGTCTTGTGAATAAAGTAAAAAATTGGATTTTTGGAGTTGGTTATTTTTCATTTAGATGAATGTATGTGGGGTATAGGTTTTATGCATTATACGAAATTAAATTTCATTCATCACTCTTCTTTTCTTATTTTATCTAATTCTTTTATATCACTAACCCATTGTTTTAGTTCATTTACTTTGTCAATCTGTTCTTTATACGAATCTTCAATATTAAATAGCTCAAATGCAATAATTATAATTGCTCGTGCGGATTTATCACTACTTTCCGCTATTTTTTTTGATAATTCTTGAAACGCATTTTCTTTGCCTTTAATATAGCTTCCCAAAATTTCATCCTTTTCAAATACTCTATAAATAGTTTCTTGGGGCATATTTGATTTAATATTCTCGGCAACTCTCATGAATATTGCCTCTGCTTGTTTTTTACGATTCTCAATTTCCTGATTAATAGTGTGTTCTACTTGAGTCATATGCCCATAAGTTAGTTTGCCTGTTTTTGCTAAAGCTTCCAAATCTGTTCTGTCATATGGTCTTTTTTCATAATTACCATGCAGTTTATAATAAGCAACTTTAGCAGGGTGAGAAATATTAAGCTCTTGACCCTGAAAATCAATATTTTCTGAAGCTAACCACTCTTCTGGAAGCTCAACATTGCCCCAGCCCAATGATTTACCATCGTCAGTTCTTTGAATTATATGTAAATCAATAAAATTAAGCGTTTTATCCTCTACAATTTCACCTTGTTTATTAATTGAGGCTATCATTAACTCTGTTTCTGGACTTCTGTTTATCTCACTAACACCAACTCTTTCATAAATTCTCCTGCTAGTTTCTGGATTACTTGGGTCTTCCTTTCTATTAACAAACAATCCATATCCCCGTTTTTCAAGCTGAGCGTCCAGCTTGCCT
>JADHVC010000037.1 GCA_016784175.1 Patescibacteria group bacterium
AGCCGAAGCCCCGCCCGAGCAAATGTTTTTAGAGCAAGCGAGTTTTACCAATTCAACTGCAACCTTGCCTCAATGGCAAAACATAACCATACCCGAGGGAGTAGAAAATATATCAAAAGTATATTTGCGTTTAGGCTCATCGGGAACTACCGCAACTTTAGGACTATCTTCAACCTATGACGGCGTATTTATTGACTCAAGAGATATTAGCGTTAATACGGGTTATTACAATAATTTTTCTTGGTATTTATTTGATTTTTCCAACTCGCCGATTTCTGTAAACGAGGGGCAAGTATATTATTTAAGGCTTTCTTATTCAGGTTCAACAATGAAATTTCAATTTTCCGTTATTAATCCGTATCCGGACGGAAGACTGCAATTAGGCTCTGCTAATGATTTTATGATGAGGCTTTACTGGCAACCACCCGAAGAACAGCCCGTGATTGAATTAGCCACCTTGGTTGTTGAAACGATAAAAGAAAATACAATCGGCATTATTAGTGCCAATATTTTGCAAGTAATTACCTTAGGTCTAGTTATTGTCTGCATAATGCTAATTGTTAAATTGCTAAAGAAATTTAGCTAAAAAATTATGATTTATTCTAAAAAATTAAAAATAGTATTACCTGCAATCATAGTTGCCTTTGTCTTTTTCTTTGCTAATAGTGTTTTAGCTTTAGAAGAAAATTTTGATAGTTATAGCACGGGCAATATTGATAGTAAAAGCAGTGATTGGATTTATGACAGCGGAGGGCATTTACAAGTAAGTACCGGACAATACAATTCATCACCAAACGGCTTATCGCATAATACAAATTATGCTAACGGAGGCACATTATATAATCCTAGCGGGATTGAAGCCTTGGAGTCTGTAAGTTTTAAATTCAAGTTTAACGACTCAAATAAAAGATATTTTCAACTTTACGGGCAAAATTTCGGAACTTACGACACTTCTATTTATACCGAGGATTTATTCGGATTAATCCTTAAAAGAAGCGGTTATAACCAGTTTAACGGTGAAAATTTCGCTACAGTAATATCTGATAATAATTGGCATGATGTTGAAATTCAAGCCTCTAGCACGCCTCAATATTTTAGGGGTTGTGTTGACTCTGTTTGTTCAAGTTGGAAATATACAAGCCTTACGGATACTTGGGACTCACTCGGCTTTAACGATAATTTCCACAATATGAGTTATGACCTAAGTTTTGATGATTTTGTTGCTACCGCGCCAACTCCGCCTTTTACTATTGAAAGTCCTGTAAGTGATGAAGTAGTAATAAATGACTCTTGGATTACGGTAAGCGGTTATTGTACAACTAACGGCAATAATCAGATTGGCTTAACGAATGATTGCCTAGGTTTTGGCGAAATTGATTATAATATCGCTTGCGTTGACGGTGAATATTCCGCTCAATTTTACAAGGTTGAGTCGTCTGATTGGGTTATTGCTCGTGAAATAGACAGCATTTCAAGCGACTGCGTTGATTATGACGAATTAATGGACGCGGTTGTAGTGGACGGCATAAGCGTAATTGAGGGCTATCCGGACGACTGGAATTTTAATTATGAATATTATGATGATTTTGACATAAAAATTAATCACCCAATATTTGACACCGCTTTAACACTACCGATAAACGCTACAAGTACAGATATATCCTTTAACTTTGTTTATCCTGCTCCGCTTTCACCTAACTTAGTTTTTAATGTTAAGCAATACGACAAAGACGGCGTAATAATGGATACAAGTTATCACAATGTTAATTTAACGAGCATTGGCGATACTAGCGATTATGAGGTTAATTTTATAGCAAGCTCTACGCAAGCCTTACATTATGTAGTTCAGCTAATAGATGACGGGGACTTAAAAAGACAATATCCGTTTGGTGTTTATGTATCTGATTATGAGGTAGTAATAAATCCGGATAACTACGATTATTTATTTCCAAGATTAGTTGAGGAGTTAAAAACAAAAGTAGTTTTTAATTACTTCTTTGCTTTTTATGATAATTTCCAAGATTTATTTTCAGCCAGTTCAACCGCTTCATCAACAGCTTTGGATATTTCGTTTAAAAGCGTATCAGATAACGGCGAATATGATTTAGATGTACCGATATTTAAGCCCTCCGACTCAATTATTCAATCAATTATGCAAGATACAAGACCTTTTATAGTCGCTTTTTTATGGGTCGGTTTTGCAGTTTACTTATTTATTCGTGTTGTCCAAAAAGACGATGACATTTAACCTATATGCTTAATTTTGCTGAAAGTTTTTTAATAATGGTGTTTTCGGTTTTACCGGAAGCAGACCTTAATAATGATGTTATTCCAATGGTGGATAGTGCCTTTAATACGATTTCACCGTTATTACAAAACCTTAATTTAATATTCCCGATTTCAACCCTTTTTTCAATTATGCTCCTAATTATTTTTGTTGAGCTTAGTATTTTCTTATTAGGGCTAATTATGAAAGGAGCGGGATTTTTTAGAAGATAGAACTTAATTTAAACTTAAATATTTTTCTTCTTAATTAGCTAAACAAATTTTATTTAATTTTTTAGAAAAAAATAAAAAAAATGAATACTCAAGAACAAGATAATAATCGCGAAAAAGCACTGGATAATTTATTTGATATTATTTGCACTTTACGCGAACAAGTAAATAAATATCATGCACTTGAAAAATCAATAGACCACAACACAGAAACAAAAAAATATTTAACAGGTCAATTTATTATAGCTTATGGCGATGATGTGGGTTTAAGTCAAATTGAACATGATTTAATTATGCGTTATTACGGCTATGGCGGATATAAGCCCTTTAGCATGCGAAGTTTAGCGGAATTAAATGATATGCCCGTAGAGAAAATTAACGCAATTATCAAAGGAGGATTAACTAGAATTAATAATTTTTTCTATTCTCAGTTTCAGCACAAAGAGCAATATGAAATTATCTACATATGATTAACATTATCACAGGCAAGCCTGGAACGGGTAAAACCTACAATTTAGTTTGTCTAGCTCATAAATTTATCCATGAGGGACGAGATGTTTATTCTAATTTCTACATTAATTTTGAAGAATATGACAAACAAAGACAAAAAAATCGTTTTAATCGGTTTTGCCGTTTTCTTCGTTTATTTTGCACTCGCTATTTACGGTTTAAGTTTCGTCCAAAAAAATTAGGCAAAATATATTTTTGGAAGCGGATTGATGAATTTGTAAATATTAAAGGCGGTGAAATTTTAATTGATGAGTGCCAGATATACTTTAATTCTCGGGGCTGGAAAGATTTACCGCCCGAATTGCAATATAAATTTCAACAACATAGAAAACACATTAAACGAGGTGATGACGGTAAAATAATCGGTTTAAATATTTGGGGAGCAGTCCAAAATGTTAGGCGAATTGATACGGTAATTCGTGAATTGGTCAATAATGTTTTTATCCTTAAAAAAGTCGGTTTAGTATTTTTAGCCAAGCAATATGACATTGAAGAAGTTGATAAGGAAAACAAAATTTGCTATTCAAGAAAATTTTTCTTATTCAATAAAAAATTAGCTAACTCTTATGATACTTTCCAAGAAATTACCGGTTTTGATGATAAAAGCAAATAGCACATTAAAACGACCACAAAAAAAGGCGGATTTTAAAGCCTATTTAAGACTTTAAAAACCGCCTAAAAAAGTAATTTACTTTTTATCTGTTTCGTCCTTTTTCTTTTTAAGTTTAACTACCTGTTTGCGATAGAAAAGATTAACCGGAATTTGGACGGTTGAGATGATTTTTTCATCTTCGTCTTGAATATCCAAGACTGAATATGTCTGTATAGCTTTTTCACCTTTTTTGACTACATAGCCGTGTTTAAGCCACTTAGCAAATGTGAAGCAAGACCTTTTAGGATTATGGCGCTCTACTTCATCTTCGCCCCATCTCTCTTTAATTTGAGAGATTACTAAGTTATAGGACTTTTCTGAATTAGTCCATTTAGCGTTCGTTCTACGCATAGATTTATGTTTGCGGTTGATTTTATTAATAAGGCTACATAACACCGCAATTTAGCTATCTAACCTCTTTGTGAGGTCAATCACAGCGACTGATAGCTTGCCCCAGTCAATGTGGAGATTGAGGCACGAGATACTACATTTACTTGGGATAAGCCGGCGCTAAGATTAAAGACCTATGAGAGGTAAGAAGCTAAAAAAATAATTTCAAAACTATTTTCATCCTTTTAAAACAAGTAATTTCATCTTTCTAAATTAAAAGGCTTGAGCGCCCCGTCCGCCCCTGTCTGGCGGGGCGGGGCGTTCAAGCCTTTATCAAAGAGAAAATAATCATTTCAAAATAAAATTTTTCAAATCACGATAAGTGATAATAGACAACTTGATTATTCACTCATATCTAACGAAAACTACATTTAAGCCTTTATTTAAGCCATTTTTTATTATTTAATGTTGCCATACGAAGTAAGAAAAAAAATTGTTAAGTCCGGTAAATTTATTGAAATATACGAATACGGCAAACCTTATTGGGTCGGTTTTCCTCGCCTTAGACGATTAAGACCTGCTCCAAAAATCCAACGCGACCAAGAAAAAATCCGAGCAGACAATGTTAATCGCACTCGGAAAAAAATTAAACGGATAGTGAACTCTAACCCTCAATTAAATTGTTTTCTAACGCTTACATTTGCTAAAGAAATAACCGAATTAAAACAAGCTAATCCGATCTTTAACAATTTTACTAAGCGAATGTTAAACAAATATTCTAATTTTGAATATTTGGCTGTGCCTGAATTTCAAAAAAGAGGGCGTGTTCATTATCATGTGGCATGTAAATTTAACCTACCCGAATTTAAAGACAAGGAAGATGAACGAGAATTTGAGCGTTGGTTTGCTAAAAACTTATGGCGTAATGGTTTTATTGATGTAAGACCAATTAGCAATGTTAAAAACATTGGCTCATATATTTCTAAATATTTAGGCAAAGAAATGTTTGATAAAAGATTTTTTCGTAAAAAAAAATTCTTTTATTCTAAAACGCTGAATATGCCCGAGGTTTATCGCAAAAGGCGTGAGATTAAAGAATTTACAGACTTTTTTGAGCCTGAAACAATGAAGCCGGTATTTGAAAGTGATTTTTATTCCAAGCATACGGGCGATACTACTTACAAAGTTTATGCGCTTGAGGATATTAATAATATTGAAGAATTAAAGGGTTTTTTAATGCCTGAAGATAATCCATAGGGTTGCGAAAATTAACCGCTTTGGTATTATTAAAGTGCTATCTCAACAACAATAAAATAATACTACTTTAAGAGTTTTTTTTAATTTCGTCGTCTGTAAGGGGCAGTTCCTGTCCGATGAGATTACTCTTTGAGTAGTGTTGTTGGGATAGCCAGGGCTGTCCCTTTTAGTTTTTTAAGGGATTAAGAGCCTTGGCTTATTATTAATCCCTTTTTTATATGCATAAAAATTACATGCCCGAGCGCAAAGTCATATTTGAATTTAGCCCTGATAAATTCTTTGATATTTTGCACTCGGTTTTAAACCTGATTATTTTAGAGAAAAAAGATTTTGAGCGAAAAATAGTCAATACCCTTAATTTATTTCGCCAAGATGTTGAAGCGTTTAAGAAAAAAGACCGAATTGAACTTTTAGACGGACGATATAAGGATATTTACAAAGAAAAATTTACAATAGAGTTTGGCTCGGAAGAATATTTTAATGCCGTTTATAGCTTATATAACTCCTTGATTGATGAAAGGGCGGAAATGGATAAAAGACATATCCGTATAATTGAAGAAATCCAAGGGCAAATTAAAGAATATCTATAACATGAAGACTGATTTTAATAAAATTAAATATATTTTGTATTGCCGTAAATCATCGGAGGATAAAGAACGGCAAGTTTTATCTTTGGGCTCTCAAGTAAGCGAAATGCAAAGGTTAGCCGGTAATTTAGGTTTAGAGATTACTAAAACTATTACCGAGAGCAAAAGCGCAAAGAAGCCAAACAACCGCCCATTTTTTGATGAAATGATTAATCTCATTAAGAGATATGGGGAAAGGCAAAAATATGGTATTTTATGCTGGAAAATAGACCGATTAAGCAGAAACCCTATTGATAGCGCGACTATTCAATGGCTTTTGCAACAAGGAAAATTACAGGTTATTCAAACAATGGAAAGGCAATATTTGCCAAGTGATAATGTGCTGTTATTTAGCGTTGAGTCGGGCATGGCTAACCAGTATATTTTAGATTTATCTAAAAATGTTAAACGAGGTAATCGCACCAAACTAGAGCAAGGCGGTTGGCCGGGACTTGCGCCAATCGGCTACTTAAACGCGAATTGTAAAATAATTATAAATGAAGAATACCGGCATTATATCAAGCAAATATTTGAACTTTATGTTAATAAACGAAAAAGTTTTAAACAAATTGAAAAAATAATGCACGAAAACGGAATGAGAACTCCGGGAGGAAGAAAATATTTTTCATCTACTTATCACAGAATTATTAATAATCCGTTTTATTGCGGGATTATGGCGAGAAATGGCAAAACCTATGTTGGCAATCATGAGCCTGTAATATCTAAAGAGCTTTTTGACCAAGCACAAGCAATATTACATAAAAAACAACAGCCAAAATTTAAAAAACATTTTTTTGCTTTTAGAGGCGTTATGAATTGCTCTAATTGCGGTTGTATTTTAACAGGTGAAAAAGTAAAAAAGAAAATTAAAGCGACTAATACCATTAAAATTTATAATTATTATCGTTGCACTAACGGTAAACGCCAATGCGAAGCGCACAAAAAATATTTAAAAGAAGAAAAAATTGTTGAAATGACCGCCGAAATTTTTAAGACTCTTGAATATGATGAAAAGCTAATTAATATGGTTTATAAATTCAAAAAAACTAAATATAAATCTAAAAATGATTATTTGGATAATGCCAAACAAAGCGTTGAGAAGCAAATAATTTTAAACAAACAAAAACAAGATAGATTGTTGGATAGCTATTTAGCCGGATTAACTCCGCAAGCGATTTATGAAAATAAAGTTAAAGATTTACAAAATGAAGAGGTTGCTTTAACGGCTCAATCGGGTAATTTGAGCAAAAAGACACCAAAGGGGCATACAGCTTTGGAACTCGTAAAAAATGAGTTTTTAACCGCTAATAATGCGGGTAAGCGATTTATAGAGTTAGAAAAAGAGGACAAATCAAAAATCCTAAATAAGCTACTTTGGAACTTGAAAATTGAAGACAATAAAATAGCTAATTTTAGCTTAAAAGAGCCTTATTCTTGGATGCAAAAAACGCCCAAAAAGGGCGATTTTACTTCAGTGTCGGGGTGCTGGGACTCGAACCCAGGATCTCACGCTCCCAAAGCGTGCGCCTTAAGCCAACTAGGCCACACCCCGTATTGTGCTCTATTTTAATGTATCTGTTATTTGGTATTTTTCTCCATTGTCTAGTGTAATATTTATTTTATATCCGCTATAGGTTTTAAAGTATCTAAATGTTGGGTCTTGAATGATTTGTGTATCTTCTTCGAGATATTCTCCTTTTAATTCACTGATGGTGGCAGGGTACTTATTTTTATCGAGATAATACATTTTAAGTGCTCTTTTAACTTGACCAACTGCAATAATTTTAATGCTACTTTTTGCTTCTTTCTCCAGGCGTGCTACTCTCTTAGCTTTCGACACCCAGGCTTCTCCTTCGTCTTTAATTACATCAAATAAGCTTATGTTTGGATTCCCTTTTTTGGCTTCATCATATCTATCATAAGCTTGAAATGAAAATACAGAAGTTCCAAGGAAACCAATGAATAGCATTATTTTTACTAAACCGACAAGCATAGTTTGTGAATGTATTTAGGAGCTTAATAAGAAATAAGATACTTAAGGCGGAAATGAAACTAGGTATTTTATTTTCTGCTAAGCTTCTTGCTTAAGTACGTGCCCCGGGTCAGAATTGAACTGACGACACAAGGATTTTCAGTCCTTTGCTCTACCACTGAGCTACCGAGGCTTGTAATTTTTTTTAATTGTTGCGGGGACCGGATTTGAACCGATGACCTCCAGGTTATGGGCCTGGCGAGATGCCTAACTTCTCCACCCCGCGTCATTTGATATGAAATGCGCGATATGTGCGCGTGCCTAGATTCGAACTGGGGACCTCTACTTTATCAGAGTAGCGCTCTAACCAACTGAGCTACACGCGCTAATTTTGGGACAATTATTAATCCCTCATTAGTAATCATATAATATCAGATTTTTTTTCTATTTGCAAGTATCCATAATTGGATTCTTGGGCACTGCATCAAAACAAAAACTGCTCCACTTGGGAGCAATTTTTGTTTTTTTGATTGAGTTTAGATTTTGATATCATCAACACTAGATGTGTCAATGTCATCAAGATTGTCTGTAGCGTCTGCACGTTGTTCTGATGATTGTTCTCTGTCATCTCTTCTTGGAGGTCTTTGTGAACCCTCTGGTTCGTAGATCTTCAAGTTAACGCGAGCGTTATTCTTAGCACCAACGATTTTTAAGAGAGTTCTTACAGCGTGTGCTGTTTGACCTCGGCGTCCTATAACATAACCCATATCCTCTGGGTTGATTTTTAATGTTAGAAGTACACCTCTTTCATCAACTGTTCTTTCGACTAAAACATCGTCTGGATGCCCTACGATAGCCTTGATGATTATTTCTAAAAATTCTTGATCTTGTTCTTTTACTGCCATATGATTTTCTTATAGATTAATAGAGCGTCTGTTTAATATGTCGGCTATATATAATCTAAATGAACTCTTAATTATTAATGCTTTAATTATATATTATTTTTAATATTTTGTCAAGGGTTTCTGACTTTTCTTGGTCTTTTGTTAGTTTATGCTTTAGCTGATTTTTCTTCTTTTGCCTTTGTTTCTTCCTTTACTTCTTCTTTAGTTTCTTCTACTTTAACCTCTTTATTATCTGGCTTTTCTTCTTTTTTGTCCTCTTCTTTAGCTTCTATTTTTTTATACTTAGAGGCCTTAATTACCTTTCCTTCAATTATACCATTTTTTATCAATAAATTGTTAACAGTTGTTGAAGTTCCAGCTCCTTTGCTTATCCAGTATTTAATTCTATCTGCTTTTGCTTCTAGTTTTTTAGAATTTGGATCATAAGAACCCAATATTTCTAATGATTTACCATAGGTATCTCTTGCTTTTTCAGAAATAATTAATCTGTAGGCAATTTGTTGTGATTTTCCTCTTCTGGATAGTCTTATTGTTAGCATATTCTATAATTTCTAAATTTATGTAAACTAAGTAAATATTAATTTAATTTTTTACTATTGTCAATAGTTTTTATCAGTTTTGGTGATATGTGTTGAAATTTAATGTTTCATTCTTTGTGTTATCTTATTGAATGTTATTATTGATATACTCTCTCATATTTCTTAAGTTATCAAAAGTTATTGGTACTGGCTTGTCTGTATTCCAATTATCAGATCCGTATCCATCCACAGCTATAGTTCCATTAGCATTTATGTGTACATTGATATCAACCAAATTTCCTCTTATGTCTAAATTTAAGGTTATGTTGCCATTTGCGTCTTTTATTGCTTCAATTCCTTCTATTGAGTTATTTCCGTTAAGTATTTGTTGTTTGAATGACTCAAGAGTGCTTTTATTTGTTGGGTTATTGAATAATTGTAGGAATACTTCTTTACCGCCACCTCTTCCTGGTAGATTTTTTACTACATTGTAGTTCTTGCTAATATCATCTAAAGATAGATCGGTTTCTCCGTGTGCATGTATTCCAAGAATATCTTTCAATTCGCTTGGTTTTATCTGTGGATTTTTACTCCAGAATTTTAATTGATTCTCTTCTTCTGAGTTAATGCCATTGTATATATTAATCCCTGCTTCTTTAGCCATTTCTGGCGTTATTTTAGGGATGGTTTCATTATTGACCGTGTTAGTTTCAACTATATTTGTTAAATTAGTTAAATTATAATCATCTAGTTCAGTGAATTTGTTAAATTTTCCATCTATAAATTTATAGGTTTCTTCAGAGGCAGAATCATAGTATATATTATTGAAACGTTCACTTTGAGTTAGGGTTTGATTATTTCCTT
>JADHVC010000038.1 GCA_016784175.1 Patescibacteria group bacterium
TTTCGTGCATTGAGGAAGATTCTTGACTGCAGCCTCCCGTAGGAGTCTGGGCAGTGTCTCAGTCCCAGTGAGGCGGGTCATGCTCTCACACCCGCTACCCGTCGTAGCCTTGGTAAGCAGTTACCTTACCAACTAGCTGATAGGACATAGGCTTCTCTTAAGGCGATAAATCTTTAAGTGGAAAATCTTATGATCTTCCGCTACTATCGAGAATTATCCCGAATTTCTTCAGGTTATGCTCGACCTTAAGGCAAATTGCCAATGTGTTACGCTCCAGTTTGCCATGGGTCTAAACCCATTCGACTTGCATGCCTTAGACACGCCGCCAGCGTTCATCCTGAGCCAGGATCAAACTCTCAAATAGAATGAGTGATTAAATAAATAATCGCTCATATGAACTTTCAGCTATAAATGCTGACGAATTTTGTTTCCGAATTTTTTTGCAATAGATAAGCTATTGCGATTTTAGATAGGATCTTGATGCCTGCTAGCATCAAAAAATATTTGCTTGATTGTTGCATATTGTCCACTTGTTTAATAGATAATTGTTTAAACAAGTTTACAAGTTTATTTAATTGTTAATGAACCTAGCAAATATAAAAACAGTTAATTTAACTGTTTTTATATTTCTATAAGATGATATTATCTTAGTTTTATTTTATTGTCAAGAGTTTTGTATTTTGGCTTAAATATCGCTCTTTTTGCTGCTTTTCTTTATTTTATTCTTTGTCTTTTTCGTCCTCATTTGCTTTTAGTTTTATTTCTTCATCTCCAGAAGCTTTTTTAATCTTTTTCAATGTTAATCCTAGTCTGTGTTCTTTTGGTTGAATTGAGGTTATTGTAAATTCTTTTTTCTCATTCGGTTTAAATGTAGCCTCTATTCTTTCACCAGGTGCTAAACCAAGTTGACTGATATGTGCTAAGCCGTGAATACTTTCATCAAGCTCAATGAAAAGTCCAAAAGGATTTATTTTGATAATTTTTCCTTCTATTACTTGTCCAACTTTATACTTTCCTTCTATAGTAACCCAAGGATCAGTTTGTAACTTTTTAGCTGATAGGAATATTTTTGCTCCATCCATGCTAATAATCTCTGCTTTAATAGAATCACCAATTTTGAACAGATCTGCTGGATCATCTATACGTTGCCATGCTAATTCAGAAATATGAATTAATCCTTCTAGGTTTTGCCCAAAGTTAACAAATATCCCAAAGTCAGCAATGGCAGTGATCTTTCCTTCTATGACGCTCCCAACTTTATATTTAGAAATTACATCTTTCTGTTGTTCGGTCCAAGCATCCTTTTCACTGAATATTATTTTATCCTCATCAAAATTTAATGCTGATACTTTAACTTGAAGATCTTTTCCTATAAATGTTTTTAGTTTTTCAAATATTTTATTTTTATCTCCACCACTCACGCGTGGATAGTGCTCAGGGGCAAGTTGAGAGACAGGTAGGAACCCCGGAATCTGTCTGTAATTTGCTGTTAACCCTCCTTTATTTGCTCCTGTTACTTTAACGCGTATAATAGTTTTGTCTTGGTATGCATCTTCTAGGTCAGTAATGGCTTTTTCTTGTCCAGCCATTTTGAAGGATAATTCAATTTCTCCATTTTCATTTTCTTCGTCTATTACAGTGGACTCAACAGCATCTCCAACTTTAAGTTCACCATACTCTGGTGCTTCAAAATATAATTCTGGACCACGAACTACTCCAATAAAATAACCATTAATGTTGATTTTAACTTGGTTATTAGATATTTCAATAACTATTCCGCTAACGATATCACCGGCGATGGGTGCCTCTTCACTTTTTTTATTAAACATTTCCTCGAATGAGGCTGAGTCTGTATTTTCTTTTTTTTCTTGAATGTTGACGCTAGACATGTGTGTAAATAAATTTTTAACCCAAGTATATTGAGCATCAAGGTTGCCTTATTTCCCTGAATTTAATAAAAGGCAAAATTATTTAATTACCTTAGCAGGAATTATCGTATATGGCAAGTGTCTCTTTGATAAATGGTCACTGGCCCCCCACCATCTAGTGTATTCTGCTAGTTACTTTTTTTAATCAAAATCTTGGCTTGACTAGATCGTATTATTTGTCCATCAAGTTTGATTGCTTCTGCATATAATGTATAGCTATTCGTTGGTGGAATTTGATCCCATTTATATATGATTTTATTAGAATTGATAGACGATAAGCTAGAGATTATCTGAGGAGTAGTACTTCCTTCGGAAGTATAATAATAGTCGATATTTTTAATTTGCTCTGGGTTGCCTATATTTACTTCAAGGTCGAGAGGGAAATCAATACTATTTATGGATAGTCCTGTGCTTGGGTATTCCCAAGATATAGTGGTTGATATTGCTTGTCGTTGATCATCGCTTAATTGTAAATTGAAAGCTTGTTTAATTTCTTTGCAGTTATCGACATTATCACATAATTTAACTTTTAAATCATGCAGGCCATCATGAAGAAATCCTATATTTTTTACGAAATTGAATGGATATTTATTGTTAGTGAATAGTAATTGATTATCAATAAAGAAATCAGCTTTTGCTATTCCTCTGGGTGCAGTAGCTTTTATTATATTAACGTATAATAAAGAATCGTTGATTGTTTCATTGGACTTTGGTGAAGAGATTTCAAATTGAGGAATATTTTCTTCTGTGTGTAAGTTGTCTTCTTCGGTTGGGGCGGGTTCAAACATAATTTTTACTTCCTCGTCTTCAGGTATTTTATTTTCTTCTTTGTATTTTTTTAGTAACTCTGCACTTGAACTGGCTGCCCATTTTGTAATAGCATTTTCCCATAAGTCATATTGCCAATCATTTTTTGGATCAGTTGGTGCTTCTCCACGTGGGTCATCTTTATTTATATAGCTTAATATGCTGTGAGGCATATAATACATTCTTTCTTCAATGTAGCTTTCTGGGGTATAGTCGGTTGCAAGTAAGTTAGAAGCTTTATCAATTTTAACAATGCTTATCGCGTCCTCTTCGCCATCTAATACTTTTTTTCCTGTTTTTTCTTGGTCTGGTTTTTTAAATTCTTCAATTGGTGAATCTCCTAAAACTTTTTGCATAAAGTCATGCCAAATAGGTGCGGCTACCTTTCCTCCAGCTGCACCTTTTTTCATTATAGAGTTGTCATTGTTGCCAACCCAAACAGCAGTAACGATAGATGGTGTATAACCTATAGTCCAAGCGTCACGATAGTTATTGGTCGTGCCAGTTTTTGTGGCAGTTGCATTTGGTCTTGAATCTAGATAAAGCCAATTTCTTGTGCCAAAAGCATAAGCTCGTAGACCATTATCGGATAATATGGAATTAATAATTCTTGCTGTTCTTGGATTCAGTACTTGGAATTTTTTGTCTCTGAATTCCTCTAAGACATTTCCGTCTTTATCTTCTACTTTTAATATTGAAGCAATTGAATGAAGCTCACCTTCGCGAGCGAATATACTAAAAGCATTAGCATGTTCAATCATTTTAACTTCTCCTCCACCAAGTACAAGCGATAAACCTAATTTGTCTATATCTGCTAGCGTCGTATATCCTGAATCGTGAGCGAATTTTAATACATTCTTAACCCCTGTTAAATATAGCGTTTTAACTGCAGGAATATTTAACGATCCTGCCAAGGCTTTTTTCATGGTGACTGCACCGTATTCCTTGCTATCATAGTTGTGTGGAGTATAATCCTCTTCATCTACTACCGAAAAATTTGTTACAACATCATAGAGTATCGTATCTGGAGTATATCCCTTTTCAAACGCTACTGCGTAAACCAATGGTTTTATTGATGATCCTGGTTGGCGCAAGCTTGTTGTAATGTTAACTTGACCGTCAATTTCTTTAGAAAAATAATCTTTTGAACCAACCATAGTTAAGATTTGTCCAGTTTTTGGGTCGATAGCTACTAGGGCAGCATTTGTGGCAGAAAATTTATTTTTTAATTCTTCTGCATGCGCGTTTATCGTGTCTTCTGCTATTTTTTGTTTATATAGATCAATGGTTGTGATAATTTTTAGACCACCTTGTTCCATTATTTTTTCTCCGTATTTATTACCAAGTTGTTCTTTTACATACATGACAAAATGAGGAGCAATAATTTTTTGGGTAGGCTCTTTGAATATTATTTCCTCTTCCTTTGCTACCTCAGCATCTTCTTTGTTGATGTATCCTTGCTCAACCATTTGGTCTAGTAGATAATGTTGACGAGCGATAAGTAGGTCTCTATTGGGTCCATATGGTGAATATCTTGATGGCGCTTGAGGAAGTGCTGCTAATACCGCACCTTCCGCTAGGCTTAATTCATTAGTTTTTTTATTAAAATATTTTCTAGAGGCTGCTTCAATGCCATATGCCGTTGATCCATAAGGTATTTCATTCAAATACATTTGTAGAATTTCATCTTTTGAAAATCTTTTTTCTACTTGGTAGGCAAAAATTAATTCTTTAATTTTTCTTGTATAAGTTTTTTCATTAGTTAAGATGGCATTTTTTATTAATTGTTGTGTTAATGTCGATCCACCTGCTTTTTGCCCTCTTAGAACGTTAGTTACCATTGTTCTTGCCATCGCCCATAAACTGAAACCTTTATGATTATAAAAATCTTTATCTTCTATTGCGATAGTTGCTTGTTTAACATACAGAGGGATATTTTCTATAGTTGTTAGCGTTCTTTGTTCATCTCCATGTATTTCGTATAGAAGTGTCTCTCCCGTTCGGTCATATATTTTTGTAGTTTGTGCAATCTCACGATCAATTAATGAGTTGGGATCAGGTAAGCTAGCAGAAAGCCTTAAGAAGGTAAAAAACGCAAAAATCCCACTTCCAAGTATTGCAAGGAATAATAATATGAAAAATAGATAAGCTATTTTTTTTATAATTTTTTTGAATAATCTGTTTAAAGGTGAATCGGAACTTTTTTTCCTTGGCTCTTCTTGAGTGCTAGTTGGCTTTTTTGTTTGTTGAGTATGCCTAGATTCTGCTTTGTGATCTCTGGATATAAAACTCCTTTTTCTTTGGTCTCGCCAGTTTTGATTGGATAATTGTGGGATGGGCATTTGAAAATTGAAAAGTAAAAATTGAATAGTAATAGCAAGTTTTAATTACTTGTATAGACCTATTATACCAATTTAAGCAGAATTATGCACTATTGTCTAGATTGTTAGTATTGACTTAATTTTATTTTTGTGAGATAAAGATATTGATTTTGAATGTTTTTGGTTTGTTCTTTGATAATTCGCTGAAAGCTTATTGCCTGCGGAGGTTGAAATGAAAAAAATAGTCGCAAACTGGCCTTATGTTGTTTTATCCCTTGTTATGTCTGTAGTTTTTTATAATTTATTCACGATGTTTGCACCTGAAGATAAATATAATGTATCTTATCAACCAATAATAATAACTAAAAGTTATTCATTGCCGACTGCAATTATAAATTTTAAAATACCAGATGTTAGCGCTTATGTTGATAATGAAAGTGGAGAGGTAGGTGAGGAAGATATTCAAAAAGGAAAAGTTAATTGGAATAAGCTTACTCAAGCACAAAGGAATCGTAGGGTTTATGCTTTTGCGAAGGCTGATCTTGGGAAATATATTGGTGATAAACGTAATTGTAAGACATGGGTACAAGTGAAAGTTGTTCCAAAAGCATCTGGTGGTATTGCGGAAGTGCCATTAACTTGGCCTAATGCGTATGGATGGCGGTGGTATCAAAGCCCATTTGCTAGGGAGTTGAAGGGGCGAATAAAAGATGCAGTTCAGGGTCAGATTGTTCAAATGAATTACTTTAGGTCGGAGGACGAAGTCACTCCTCATACTGCAATAATTGCCTCGAACTCTGAATCAGAAGTTTGTTTTATTGAGAATGTCCCAAGAATTAGTAGAAATTATGATACTTATTATGTGAGAGAAAAGTGCTACGATCATGATTGGTTTAATTCTGTAACTCAAAACAGGTATGTGGTATACGAAATCACAGCAGGACACATTGATAATCGTAGGGAGACTCTCGCGTCTACTCTTGGGGATTTAAAAGCACCAATAACGGATCAGTAAATAATACAAAAAAGTTTTAAATAGACTAGTTCACGCTAGTCTTTTTTTTCTAAGATATTTCTGCTTTAAGCCCATAATTGCAAAATATTTTTTTTGTGATAAAGTATAAATAAACAATTCTATTAAACATATAAAATATTTAATTAAAAAAAAATAAAATATAATTTCACTAAAAAGTTAAGGCATGCTACGTGTTTTATATTTTTCTAAATACTATGAGAATAATTAATAGTATATTTAAAAAGACGCCTGTAAGCGAAATACCGAAAGATCCTCTAGAGAGGGAGAAAAGTTTTAATCCACTTCAAGATATTCGGTTTGCTAAAGATCCTAATGTTATAACGGATGTGTTGACTGAGTGTGAGGGAAAAGGCGTTGTTGAGTCTTTAGCGAAGCGTAATCGTGCATTGTTAAATAAAGATGGAGAACCAGCTACTAAAACAGAAATTAAGGCGGCTAAGTTAGCATAGAATACAATATTTAAATTTAATAATAATAAAGTTGATATGAAGGATATTTATACTATTCCAGTATTAAAAGAGGTGTATGACAGATTAAAATCAAAATCGCGCATTAGAGTTTCTGGAGGTAGTACGGCTGATTCTACTATAAAAGGATCAATGGCCTCAGGTGTGCGTCGCTCTCCCAGCAAGCCAGATAAATATAATACACCTAAAGGTTTTCAGCCTATGGTTTCAGAAAGAGTTGCTTGGACTCCAGAAGAGCAAAAAGCAGGATTAGAAAAAAAACGCAGAGAAGGAGCTGAAGCATATGCGGCGCGTATTGAAAAGATGAGTGATTTAAAGGAAGTTACTGATTTTATAAATTTATTTGATGGTGATAAAAGTACTTTAATGAATGAGTCTGATCAAATGGCGAGTCGTGAAGAGATGGAGAAAGCAATAACAGCATGGCAAAAGAAGTTTATTAAACAACGAGAGTTGATGGTTGACGAGGAGAGTGCCTTGAAAAATATCCCAGCTTTACATAAGAAATACTTAGAATTTGGCGATCAGATTGAATTGGCGGATTTACGTAAACAAGCTTAAAAAGTAAAGTAAATAAAGAACCGTCTAGTTGATAGACGGTTTTTTTTTAATTCATACCATTAAATACCATTAACCCAAGGTTGCATTTGTGTTTGATTCTAAATGATTCCAAGGTGTATTTTAAATGCTTGTGCCAAAGAAAGTTTCTGGCCAATTCTCTTTTTAGACAATTATGAATAAATTGGGCGAATACCAACTCTGTAAAAGAGATATCATAAATTGACATTCTTTTCAGTCTTGCCCATGTTAAATCAAGTGTTTCGTTGTAGATAAAAAATCCATCATGTTTTAGTATTTGACTAAAAGGAAGACTATCTAGTGTTTGATTGGTCTTAGAGGCTATTTTTATTTTTAATTTGGGTGTGCTTGTTAGTTTTACTGACGAATCAGCACCGGTTTTTATTAATGCTTTTCTAGCTTTTTCGATTATGTATGGGTGAGCTGCATTGTTAAGTACATTGAATATGGTAGGAACATTTTGTGTTTCTATTGCGTCACTTAATAATTGATTGAAAGCAAATTCTTTTATTTCTAAATCTTGGTGTTTAACTGCTGCTTGCCAATAAAAATCGATAGAGTTGCATCTCTCTAAATAGAATATTGTTAACTCACGTAGCGCAAGTTTAGCATTAGCACTCTTTTCTTCTAGAAATATTTTTTGTAGTATATCTAGGTTATATGTAATTGGGTCCATATGTAAGGTAAGTTGAATCGCTCCGACTGGATCATTTCTTGCAACTGGGACAAAGTCACAATAAAGTTTATGCATTCTTTATCCTCCTGTTGGTTGATTGTTAAAGGGCTAGTTAGCAAATTATTTACAATTAAATTGCTAATGTATATCAATATATGTCATTAAAATATATTTGTCAAGATAACTCTTGCGTTTACTGTCAAATGTACATTTAATCCATGAAATAAAAGTGGTTGAAATAGAATAGTTCTTGGTATAGATTGTCGTAGACTTGGTGTTGTAAAATTTGAGTGAATTTTTTTTGGGTCAAGGTAGTAACAGAAACTAAGTAAGCTAATTATTAACCGCTATCTACACTCGTCTGTATTTTTCGCCGTCAGAAAATGGCTCAAAATTTGTCTCGTTTCTGCCCGTTCGATTCCCAACCAGTACAAAATAAAAACAGCGCATTAAGCGCTATTTTTATTTTGGAGCTCCACCGTGAAGGACGTTAGAACTTTTTTTGTTAATAATCCGGCGTTTATTTGGTGGCAGAAAAAATGATTTTTGCACTTCAGTAAGAATACATTTAGCACTTCCTCTACCAACATATATCCCAGAATAACTACCAATCCAAGCACCATCATCTTGTCTAATGAATTCATACTGGATTGTGTCTTTGCGGTCAGTATATTTTTTTACAAACCGGAGCTCTTGTTCAGAGACATGAACATTGGATAATAACGAATAGCCAAAATGGTCATTCATTCCACCTATGAGTTCACTTGTAGGTTTGTTTTTATTAGGATAAATCGTGCCCGCATACATAAACCGAATTGTATTTTCATTAACTACCGCGACACTTTCTCCACTTTCGTTGTCTAATTCAAGAAACTGATTGGGTTGGAAAAAGAACCCTTGAACGAGGTTATAGTATGGCATTCTCCTGTTTTAGTTCAGTTGATTGTGAAAGACCAGGTTTTTTTACTTTGATAAACCTTTAATTAAGTAAGTCTAATTTCTTTTTTGGGTTTTGTTTTGCGTTTTTATCTCTCAGTATTCATTTTTTTCTCCTAAATTTGCTTAAGTTATCTTGTAAGATAATATAACCATACTTTATCTTTCGGTGCAATATCTAGTCTTCTACGAATTTTGGTTCTAACCTGTTTTTGCGAGTACAATAAAACGCCTTATAAATAAGACGTTTTATTTTGGAGCGGGTGCGTAGAGGACGTCAGAACTTTTTTTAGGAATATGGTTATAAGTTTTAATATTATGAAATTATCGAGAGTCTAGTGTGTTTTTTTACTCAAGTTTAGCGTATAATTTAAAAAAAGCTTGACTTTTTTTGATATGTATGTTAGGATTATATTAAGGTTTAATTTTTTGGGCATTGTGTCCTTCATCGTGAATCAACAGGAGAGATGAAATGGTTATTTTGGCTATTGTTGGGATGGTTGCGTTGATGTTTGTAAGTTCAGTGTTGAACGGTTATGTACTTAGTGTTTTGTGGGGGGTGGTTTGTTGTTCCGGTTTTTCATTTGCCAGTATTGACTGTGGCGCCGGCCATTGGTATTGCAATGGTTGTTTCGTTTCTCACTCATCAAATTGATCTTGATACTCAAAAGAAGGATCAGAGTTTTGGTAAAAAAATAGGTGACCTTTTGGCGCTGGCTATAGTTAAGCCACTTCTTGTTCTTTTGTTTGGATGGGTTGTTCAGTTTTTTGTGTGAGTTTGAGGTGTGTCCCCCCCCCTATGCATTGATCATATTTTAAAAATAGGTTTCCAGTTACCTTAAAAACTGAGGCTCGATATTAAATATCGGGCTTTTTTATTGTATCGGAATTTCAATCCTGATTTTTGATAATAATCTCTGATTTGCAAAGAAGCAAAATCGAAGATTTTGTAAAAAATTAGTATTAAAGTTCTTTAAATTCTATAGTGGTTCCGGTTATCTAGACACTGAATTGCAGAAAAAGAGAGATAGTCTAATTAATTAATTTTAGCATTTTAATAAAATTACATATTTAAATACTTTTCAGCAGGATATCTGTCATTTAATGATTGGTGTGGACGTTCATTGTTATAAAA
>JADHVC010000006.1 GCA_016784175.1 Patescibacteria group bacterium
GAAATGAAGAAACGATAAGAAAGTATGTAAAAAATCAAGGAAAACAATATGAACAAGTTTACCGTACACAAGTAACTTTATTTGATGAAAGTTGGTGAGAGCACGGATACCCCGTCAGCTTGCTGCGGGGTAGTTCATTGAAAGCTGTTAACAACTAAGCAAGATACGATATCCTTATTTACCCAAAAGAAGCATATAATTGTAACAAATTTTTATGGCAAAAAAAGCCCTCAATTCAGTAAAAGGACTTTCCTATTAGTATTGAAAGTTCCTCAGCGACATTGCGCTCTGAATTGAGGGCGGTGCTAGCTATTCTTGCCAGCTATTTATTTACTCATTTCTCCAAACATCATTTTATGCTTTTTTTTCATCCATTTTTTTTTCGCCTCCTGAACTTCTGCATTAGTGGCGCTCATTGGGAGACCAAGACTAGCCCGATCAATTTGAGCGTCTGTGGCGTCCACTTTAAGACCAAGCTCTTTAAGCCATAAGCGACGATGTTCAGCATCGGCTTGTTCGGAAGTCCAATCTTCAGGGAAGCCAGCTTCACGGTTCCAACGTTTTCTTTGGGCAGTGTAAATATCTTCTCGTTTTGCGTTTTCAGGAAGACCATGCTCTACAGCCAATTTCTTGTACCACACTTCATTAACATTGGCACTGAATTCTTGCTCGCTTACCCACTTGCCTTCCGAAAAGACACAACCCTGGATTCCCCAACCGATACCACCGGGAGAAAATTTCTCAGCATCCTTTTGCTTTTGGCAAAAATCATCGTAAGCTGCGTTGGGAAATTCATCGCCCAATGGCTGAACGTAAGAGTTGCTTTGAGCAAAGGCTACTCCAGCAAAAAGCATTGCGGACAAGGATAAAACACTGGTAGTAATTTTCATAGTTAAAACTCCAAAAAGGGGTGTATGTTGCAAGATTAAATGAACAGAATGACATACTCTTATTCTACTATTAAGTATATCACAACTTGATTTATTTGTCAATACCTAGCTTAGATTATTACTATTAATGGCTAAAATAAGCCAAAAAATAACCACACGAAAGAGTCCTTCGTAGTTTTTAAAGTATTATATTGTTATTAATCTCAGTTCCAACATCATCCCACAGCCCGAGCAGATAAACGAAAAAACAACGCTTGAGTGAAGCGTTGTTTTTTTTGTAGTGGGTGAGTATAATGAGAGTATGGTCAAAAATAGTTTATTAATAAAATAAGTATGAAAATGAATAATATTTTTAAACTACAAGCAGAAAAAAATCCTAAACAAGAAAGAGAAGCGCAAGCAGACAAAGTCATTAAATTTTTAGACAGAATTAAAGTAGAGGAAGTTTTTAATAATGAAAGTAGTAAACGAGAATTTATTGAAAATTTAACTTTTGAAGAATTCCAAGATTTGTTAATGAGAATGAATGGTATTTTGCGAAATATCCCAATAAAAAATAGAGATGTTGCAAAGGAAGAGGTGTTAAAAGGCGGGTTGGGAGAAGTTATTAATACTCCGCACGATAAAGATAAAGATGGCTTGTTTAAAACAATGTTTGAGGCGACAAAATTAATGAATACCCAAAAAGAGATTTAAAAGATATCGCTCTTTTGATAAGCTCTTCAATTAATGCAATTCATCTTTTTGAGGATGGAAATGGCAGAACAAGTAGACTGTTTTATACGCTTTTAACTGAAAATTATAGTGAAATTAAATATAATCGATACTTAAGTGAAATTTTGGGTGAATTTGGTAGAGAAAAAATTGATATTAATCCTGTGATAGTAAGCGGAAAAATTGAAGATATTATGCGAGAAGATATTTTAAGAGAATGTGGTGAAGAATATGCGTGGTTGGGGACTACACGATATTCTGAAGATCTATTTAAACAAGCTATAACAGAAGTCGAAAAAAAAGAATTTAAAAAACTTGAAAGTGATAATTCTAGTATCTTTTCTTTTTCATTATACAATCAGATTAGTTCTAGAGAAAATTCTGATAAGTACAAAAAGAAAAGTTATAATAGTAATGGTAAATTAACAAGAATTCGAATCTTATTAGATGAATTGTTGCCAGATCTAGATAATGAAGATATTGGAGGTATTTCAGGCGATTATTGGAAGTTGAAAAAAAGATACGTTGAAATATTAATAGACGCGATTGTTAATCCTGAAAGATATAAAACAACGGATAACAATGATCAAGATATAACAATTAAAGAATTTTTTGAGCATGAAATCGATAGAAAAGTTGAAGTTAATCTCGAAAAAGAAAGAAGAAAACAAGAAGAGGAGGAAATAAAAAGAGAACAAGAAGAAAAAGCTAAAATTCAAGAAAAAGAAGCTGAAAATAAATTAGATAACGGTGAAGGCAGTTATGAGGTTTTGAGTATTGATGAAATAAAGGAAATAATTTTAATCAAAAATAAACTTAACGAGCTTGTTAATCAAAAGATAGTAGATGAATATAATGAATTAGAAAAACAAGAAAAGATAAAACAATTTAGTGAATTATTAGTGAAAACAGCAACTAATATTAACGAGGGTTTAATTTTAACGAATGAACAGGCCGAAAGATATGTTATAGAAAAAGGAGATAGTTTTTTAGAGCATTACTATAAATATAGACAATTAAATGAGATTATTGAATATTTAGATGGTTTAAATTTGTGGGACACAAAATTTACTACTTCAGTAAATATTATTGAATCATTAGACTCTAAAGCATTGAGCGATAGTGAAGTTGATTCTTTTCTTTCGCAGTCTATTTATTATGTAACAAAAAAAGGTCAATCAATAAGGCTAAAACTATTTGAGTTAGAAAGACAGGACGTAAAAAAAGTTATTCAGTCTTTTATGGAAAGAATTTTTTACAGTGATGAGATGATTGATTATAGGGAAAAATCTGTGGCAAAATGTGAACATGGGGTAATACCGGCTATACGTAAATATGTTTTTGAAATTGCTAGTCAAGAATTCTCTTCTCTTTTAGAGAAAGATTCAGACGACATTGCATTTGATTACCGATCTAATATAAAAACAATAGATGAAGATGGGGTTTATGTTCAAATTCCAAGTAAAGCCTTATTGCATACTGGATGTGCAATTTCTAGCATTGAAAAATCAATAAAGTCCTAATTGTTTATGATACGTTCTTGTCCGGAATACGGCAATATTTATTGATTTCCAATCTAAAACAGGTTCTAACGTCGTCCAGTAGACGGAGCCAATAAACGAAAAAACAACGCTTGAGTGAAGCGTTGTTTTTTTGTGGTAG
Source organism: Patescibacteria group bacterium (assembly GCA_016784175.1). Classification (GTDB taxonomy): domain Bacteria; phylum Patescibacteriota; class Patescibacteriia; order Patescibacteriales; family BS150m-G62; genus BS150m-G62. The sequence goes on from JADHVC010000006.1 coordinate 3,267, forward strand.
CTGAGTATAATAGGGATATGGTTAAAAAAATTAAAAAAGCTATAATTCGTAATTCAACGGCAGAGTTTCTTGTTTTCACTTCTCAAGCAGGAGAAGATGGAATAGAAGTTAGAATAGAAGATGAGAATGTTTGGCTGACACAAAAGTTGATTGCCAAGCTTTTTGACGTAACTATTCCAACTATCAATGAGCACTTAAAAAATATTTTTGAAACAGAAGAATTAAGAGAAAATTCAGTTATTAGGAATTTCCGAATAACTGCCAAAGACAATAAGTATTATGATATAAAGCACTATAATTTGGAAGCAATTATCGCTATTGGTTTTCGTGTTAATTCAGAAAAAGCAACAAATTTCCGAATATGGGCAAACCAAGTATTGAAAGATTTTACGGTACGTGGTTATGTGCTGGATGATGTGCGACTTAAAAATGGGGCATATTTAAGTAAACAATATTTTAAAGATTTAATTCTTGAAATTCGCGATATTCGTGAAAGTGAGAGAAATTTTTATCAACAAATTACCGACATTTATGCTACAGCAGTTGATTATAATCTAAACTCTTCGTGTACCAAAGATTTTTTTGCAACCGTTCAGAATAAATTACATTTTGCTACTCATGGATATACCGCTGCAGAATTGATTGTGAATAGAGTTAATCATAAAAAAGATTATATGGGTTTAATGACTTGGAAAAAAGCACCTTATGGAAAAATTTTAAAGTCCGATGCGGTGATCGCAAAAAACTATTTAAATGAAAGAGAGATAAAGTTTTTAAATAGAATAGTGACGATGTATCTTGATTACGCAGAAAATCAAGCAGAAAAAGGAGTGCCTATGACCATGGCTGATTGGTCAGAAAAATTGAATGTTTTTTTGAAATTTAACGATGAAAAAATTCTAGAAAATTCTGGAAAAATAACAGCAGAAATTGCAAAATCATTTGCAGAGAGTGAGTTTGAAAAATATAGACCGATTCAAGACAAGCTCTTTGAATCCGACTTTGATCGGGAGGTAAAGAAGTTGTTGGGGGATAGAAAGAAAAAGAATAATTAATTTTTTAAATTATTAATATGAAATTTGGCTACATGGCAGGTTTTTAAGCAGATTTAATTACCGCAATTGAATTTGCAAAAAAACATTTTGACTTTATAGAAATTACAATTCAGCCAGAAGTATTAAAAATAATTGATACTATTTTTGCTGACCTAAAAAGTGCTTTAAATGAAATCGAAGTTGTTGGACATATTCATTGGGATATTGTTGACATTGAAGATATTTTAAAAAATGTTGAAGTGCTGAAAAAATTGGGTGTAAAAAAAATTACATTACATCCATTTAAAAATTTAGGCATTGATGAAAATGCAAATATTTTTAATCAAATAAATAGTTTTTTACTAAAAAAGGAACTTCAATTACTAATTGAGAATGTTTCATTTGCCCCATTTAGTTTAGCGGACAGCATATTTAAAATAATAGAAAAAGTCCCTGGTGCAAAAATCACATTCGATGTCGGACATGCTAATAGAAATCTTGAATTGGATAAATTTATTAGTGTTTTTAATGGAAAAATAGGGCACATACATCTGCATGATAACAACGGATTGCTTGATCATTTGTTTTATGAAGATGAAGCTAAGCTTGGTGGTGCTATTTCCAAAATAAAGTCATTCGGCCATGATGAATGTCTAGTACTAGATATTTTGACGAGCTTTATGAGGAAATTAAAGACATTCGCATGAGCGAGAGAAAGATTTACCAAAAAATTACCGATATTTATACAACAGCGATTGATTATTCTCAAAAGGCGTATGAGAGCAAGGAGTTTTTTGCAACTGTGCAAAATAAACTCCATTTTGCTATTACTGGTAAAACTGCAGCGGAAATTATTGCGGAACGTGTGAATAGTAAAAAGGAAAAACTAGGTTTAACTTCTTGGCGACGTTCACCAGGTGGCAAGATTATGCCGAGTGACATTACGATTGCTAAAAATTATTTAGAAAACAAAGAACTGGAGCATTTAAATCGCATTGGCAATATGTATTTGGATTATGCTGAAATGCAAGCAGCTCGTGGCAAAGCAATGACGATGAAGGATTGGGCGGAAAAATTAAATGCGTTTCTTAAATTCAGCGAGTATGAAATATTAACGAATGCAGGAAAAATCAACCATGAAGTTGCTGAAGCATTGGCATTAAAAGAATACGAAAAGTATAAGATTATTCAAGACAAAAATTATGTTTCCGACTTTGACCGCGAGGTGAGGAAGTTTTTAAATGTGAGTAAGAAAAAAATAAGAAGCAAATAAAGTATGACAAAAAGTAATAAACAAAAATCCCAAATTGAAATAGATCAAAGTATTTTGGATTTCTTGGGTGATAGGGTTATTGTGACCATCAATGATTTGGTTGATATAAAAAATCTAATATTAAGTTCATTGGAATTTAGGCCATATAACGAGCAAACAAAAAAAACATGCTGATAGTATTTAGTGGAGAAGAACCGCATTGGAAATATTACAAGACAGGTATGTTTACAACGGTAAAGCCTGTTCGGATTTGACTATAGTTTTTTTGGCACTTTGTAAAGCTGCTGGAATTAGTGGTCGTTTAGTTAAGCTGAATTCGATTGATGGTAAGTTTACTCATTCTATTGCCGAAGTAAATCTAAATGGTGTGTGGCATAGATTTGATGTTTCAAGTAAGGATTCAATACCAGTTGAAGGTGAGCTAACAAACGAATCTATTTGGAATAAAAAATATAAAGTATATAAAAAGGGTAAGGATGTTTGGGATCTAGGTCTTGATAGTGCAGAGTTTGAAGTTAAGATTTATAAATAAGTTAAGTAAAATAATATGCATCATTTTATGAATGAAAAATTTGAATCAAAAAAAATTTTTATCAAAGACAGAGATAATTTTGAAATGTTGCGACAATCTTTGGAGTCGAAAGAAATTGACGCAGGCATTGTCCCAATTCTTGAAAATTTTTTTTCATTCCCGATTACTCCTCGTGAAAGTTGTTATGGACATACTGAAACAGGTAAAAATCCGTATTTGAGCGTCGACTTATCACCTAGTCACCAAAAAAAAGAGGAGTTGGTGAACATGTTGACGTAGAGCCGTGTGTGGGAAAACCGCCTGCACGGTTCAACAAGGGGTTTTAAGTTAATTATTAATTTATAGGTCTACTATGAAAAATCAATTTACGCCAAAGTTTAATCAAGAAATACAGTCAAATAAAGAAAATGCACAAGAAGACAAACAAGCAGAAACACTCGATAGGAGGGGTGAAATAGTGGCCGGAAGGATTGGGAAGAGAAAAAAGATAGCACAGGCTGTAGACAGTATAGCTAAAGAAGAAATAGTTGATTATTATGCAGACGAGAAAGGTATAAATAAAGAGATTGTAAAAAGCAACTATGAACAAGCAGTAGAGATGTTGACGCTTAGTGAAAGGATTAAATCTGGTTGAACAAAATCATTTCCTAATACATTAACAATATTTTCTGTCTTTAAATCTGACTCTAACTTGTTTTGAGTAGCTTTAACTAAGAAATCTTGAACTTGCTTTTTGTCCCCATTAAATAGGTGCTTTAGTTTATCGTGTTATCTATAAAATTAAGATATTCATGAGTGAGGGATATTTTCTTAAAGCTATTTTCTTCTACTTGAAAATCGTTTGCGTAATTAGCTAATTGTTGTTTGATTTGTTGGGTTGTTAGAGGTATGAGTAATTTTAAATTTTTATCAAATTTTATTGTTTATTTTTAAATAAATTTTTTATATTTCCACTATTATATTGATTTAAATCATCAAAAGTAATTAATTTAATGTCCGTAGAACCCAGCTTATCTAAAAGTAATTTAACTTTTTGCATATTCTTATTATCTGTAGCTACCACTCTTGCGTTTAATCGAGTGATTCCAATTTCATTAGATATAGATGAGTTAACATTGTATAGCTCATCCTTTTCATTATTCTTATTTTTTCTTGACCTGTCGCCTACTATAATAATAGGAATCAGAGATAGTTCTGTAATTATTTCCTTTTTAGTTTTATCCATATTATCAAATTCTCCTTTTACTCTGTGTAGGTCTGCCATTCTATGCGGTAAATTAGCGACAACATCATTATCGCTAGCCAATGTTCCTTGTTGAATCATTTTTTGAAATTGGTCTATTAAATACTGAAGTTTTTCTATCTTTTGATCAATATTAATAGGAGTTACCGCAAAATACTCTGAGGAACTACTTTGATCTGCATATTTTTTTAAGTCATGAAAGCTACTTGATGAAGTGTATAGACCTACTACAGAAATATATTTTCTATTCAATTCTCTCCCACCTTGAGACTCTCCTGTAAGTGTAGGTATGTTTAATTGATCTCTTAATTCATGAGGGACTAGTTGAAAATTAGTCGTAGTAAGAGAGCTCCATAAAGCATGAGCATTGGTACCGTGTCCGTATATTTCTTCAGGAGGATTTTCTCGGTCAAATTCTGGTCTTTCATTTAAGATTGGGTCAATTTTTACATATCTTTCTTTAGCTTCCTCTGTCTCCGCAGTAGTTATCTGTAGTTTTTCATCTAATTCACTATAAGACATTCTACTTTCTTGCGCTTCTTCAGCTGTATTTGAAAAATTTTCTCTAACTTCGGCTAGCTGTAACTCATCTTGTTTTTCACGCTCTAAAAATTCATCTGCATCTCGGTCTTCTGCTTTAGTTGACATTTTTTTTAGTTTTCTTTCTGCCCCTAGTTTATTTTTATTTTCAATATTCTCAGGTGAGAAAATTTCAGATTGTTTAAGCATAATATTTAATTTATTTTTAATTCTTTTAGTTTATCATTTTTTTAAAAAAGCACAAAAAATAATAAATAAAATAAATAAATTTTTTCATTTTGCCAACTAAATTTTTTTTGCTATAATTTATCTTAATCTTTAATTAGAATGATTAAATTGAAAATTATGTTTGAAAAAAAATTTACTTTTGAAAAGACGTTAGAAGAAAAAAAATTAGATAATACAGAAGATACACCAGCTTCCGCAACAGAAATAGAAGCCAAAATAGCTAATAATAAAGAAAAATATGAATTACTTGACCCTAAATTAAACAGGAGACCTGATTTTAATCCTTTGGATTTTTCACAAGAAGCAAGAAGTGCAAATCCAGAAGGCAGTATTAACAAAAGTCTTTATGGGCATGGGTCAAATGCATATGCCTTATGGAACGCAGTTTCAAAAACTAATGGTCAAATAGTTCCGCATAATATTAGGGATCAGCTAGGCATACCCACCTTTACAGGAGAATCTATGGGTCAACGACTTCTAAATCAAAAATTTGTATCTGTTGTTGATTTTATCAATGCTCCAAAGCAACACAGAAGATATGACAGAGCAGAAAAATATCTAGGAACCACAGGACCCCTAGGAATTGTTCATGGTTATGCTCAGTTAGCGACAAAAGTTTTTTCTATAACACCAAGGAATATTGACGATAAAATATCAAAAAAAATGAAAGAGTTTCGAGCTGCACTAGAAGAAATGCAAAAAAAGCGAACAGAATTTCATGGAGACTCTGATAAAAAAAATTTACTTAATCAATCTAATAAATATCGATATAGCCATTTAAAAAGTGAACTACAGTATTTGCAACAATTAGAAAAATCGTATAAATTAATGGATGATTTTGAGTTAAAATTATTCGATGAATATGCTCAAATTCCTGTTGTCATGCTTGGAGAGCGTTCTGTTACCGATCACGACAAAGGAAATGTGTTATCTTCAGTTTATTCTGATGTTCCAGCAGAAGTCGGAGTAAGTCGGCTTAATATTAGAGCTGTGGCTACTAATTCCGAGCATGTTGATAAAGTTGAAAAATTATTAGAAATTGCAGGCATTACAGACACAAAAATAGTAACATTTGATGATTTAAACGAAAATCAATGGGAGGATACTAATGAATTATGGCAATAAAAATTATTTAAGAATTCTCCCATAGATAAGTTCTAACTTTGTTCCATAAACTCCGCAGTGGAAAGGTGAAGATAGGATTAGTAATGAAGATACGGAATATAAAACTGCCATTGCCGATATTTGGGCAAAGTTTGGTAAAGGCAAGCTTCATTTTTTCTTAGTTCATTACCGGCCAAGCACCATTAGAAGAAAGAACCGCCAAGCCATTGATGGGCAAAATGGTTTATTCCGACTGGACAGACCACTCTAAAAACTATGTTTTCTATGACTCCAATAACCCAAACAAAGAATCTAGTTACTTGGGGTTAGCTAAATACAATTTTGCTAAATCACCTATTTTAAAATTCATCAAAAATATAGAAGAAAAAGAAAATATTCAAAAACTTTTAGACAAGATCGGCGAAGGTGAAGGTGACGGAGACGGAGCAGGTGGACAAAACTTTGCTGACAATTACTCCAGTATCCTAAAACATCAAAACAAGGTAGCTGGTTATATAATTGGCGCCGACTATCTGGTAGAAGAAGGTCAATCAGACGACATAATTTTAGAAAAGATGCGCATGGACAATTCTTTGAGTCAAACTGAACAAAAAGAACTTTTTAAAAACTATTTAGAATTCAACGCTCTAAAAGTTAAAAAGGACAAAAAAATAATCTTAAGAAAAGATTTGGTAGCAGAAAACCCTTGGGCTAAAGAAGTTTTGGCGGAGTATTTGAAAGAAGGGAAAAAACCAGCCAAAATATCGCAAAATAGTAATGGAGATTGGGTGGCGGAGAGAATGGGTTAATTAGATGGGGCGTTGTAGTTTGGTGTTTTTTGGTGAAGCAGTAACCTTGTATCACAGTCTCTAAAACAGGAATAGGGGTCCCAAGGAAGCACTCTCCCCATGGCTTTGTGGGTTATGATAGGCATTCTTAACTAGTTTCATCTTATGTGCTCAAAGTTTTAGCCTATGAGTTGATAAGAGCTAGTTGCTGTGCTTGAATCAAGACCAATAATTCACTAATTTGCTTAATTATAGTCTCTGAAGAGGGGACAGCAATCTCCCACTCAAAAGTTCGAAAGCCATTCTGCCAAGCGAGCAAGTTTAAAAACCTCATTAATATTGAGGTTTTTAGTTTGTTTTGAATGTGACTCAGAACTGATAAGAAAATTAGGGTATTTTTAATTGTAAAAAGTTAATTTTTAGTATACGATTTTAGTATGAATAAAATTACAATATTTTCAGGTAATAAAATAATTTGTTCGGAAGCAGCGGAATATTTAACTTAAAATATGAATCATAAAATTTCAATTCGTTTTTTTGATGATCGAGAAGTTCGTGCTGTTTGGGACGAAGAAAATAATAAATGGTGGTTTTCTGTTGTAGATGTTGTTGGTATTTTAAATCAAGAAATTGATTACATTAAAGCTGGTAACTATTGGCGTTGGCTTAAACGTAAATTGATCAAGGAAAATGTTCAGTTCGTGAGTCACACTCACCAACTGAAATTAATTGCAGTTGACGGTAAAAAATATCAAACCGATACATTGGATAGCGATGGAGTTATTGCTTTAGCAAAACATTTCCCAAATAACAGGGCAATGAAGTTTTTAGATTGGTTTTTATATAGCGACAATACTATCGATGGGCAAAGCAAGAAAAAAGCCTATACACTTTTTGAAAGTAACTTAATTGACGAGATAGAAGTAGGCACTGTCAAAAGTTTGCAACAAATTCACGCCTATTTATTTGGTGGCTTGTATGGTTTTGCTGGGCAAATTAGGCAAAAAAATATTTCCAAAGGCGGTTTTCAATTTGCCATGGCACAGTATTTAAATGACACGCTCAAGCAGATTGAAAAAATGCCAGAAGATAGTTTTGAACAAATTGCCGATAAATATGTAGAAATGAACATTGCTCTGCCCAGGGAAAAATTTCAATAAAATTATAGCTTTAAAGGGCTTAATTCTTAGTTATTTGATGTAAATAATATTTTTTTTATTCCTTATATTTTCCTTATTTTTTTAAACCCTAATTGATTTATTTTACTTTGAATATGTGGAGCAAAATTTAAATTATGGTTTAATTCATCGAAATTAAATAAACTATCAAGCGATTTAAGACCGCCCGCGTTTTCTGTATAACTTCCAGCGTCAAGTTTGAAATAAATGCAAAGCAATTCGAAAAATTCATCTACTGTCATCTTCGCCCCATTTGCCATTTGTTCAATTGTCGTCCTTGTTTGCATTGCATCCATTCTGCTTCTTATATATTTACCTATTGGATCATCTGAGGTTAATATAAGGGCTAAATCTGTATGTCTTTGATCAATACCTAAAGCTTTAAATAATGATTGAATGCATTGTTGTGTATACTCATGTTGTAAGTGCTTGCCCCCTCTTGATATTGCTTCTGGCTTACCAACATCGTGCAATGCAAGAATTAATCTGAACATATTTTTATTAATATCTGATGGTAAATCTTTGTCTCCAAAATATTTTTCGAATTGTCTCATAACCATTAAAGTATGTTTTTCTAGTGTATAACCTTCCCAAACACCTACACCTTGTTTATAGGTATCTGGATATTGTCTTTCTAGTAGTAATATTAATTTTTCAGGGCTAAACTGCTCATCTTCAAATATTTCTTTTAGATCGTCACTTGTAAATTCAAGTGTTGGCTCGATTTGTTCTAGTTTTTCAGGTTGCGAGGAGTCTGGCTGGAAGTTTATTCTGGGTATGTTATTCATAATTTAAAAAATAAGGAATAAAAATATTTTAAAAATATTATTTATTTCATGTAACTCGTTTATATCAGAAGTATTTTCGTATAGTATTCAGACTATCGCACGCTATGCGAACATTTTATATAAATTTACCATTATTTAAAGTATAAATTATAAATAAATGAATGTCTATTTATGGTTACCATTTGTAAAAGGTCAAATAGACAAAAATTTGTCCTATTGTTCCAAAAACCAGCAATTCCTTATTGGATGGTAGATTCGTCGCTACGAATAATACTATTGAATCCATCCAAGGAAATTCACTAACCAGGCAATTTTTTACGCACAAGTTAATAAAAATTTTAAATTCGCTTCACTCAAACATAAAATTTTTTAAGTTAAATTCTGCTAAAAATTGCTACATATTCCATCCTAAGCGAAAAAGTGATGCAGACATAGTGAGCAGTTAATAATCAACTATTTATTGTTTAAACAATATGTGTTATAGTAAAAAAGTAATTCTTTAGATGGTATGTATGGATAATGTAATTAGATTTCCAATAATTAAAAAGAGTAAGGTTGAAAATGTAGAAAATCGAGAGAGCGAAAGGGGTAATGAATCAGAAGTGTTGGAGTTTAAAAAGCCGGTAAAGAATACTGGGGAGGGGTCAGTTGCAAAAGCTTGTTTATTTGAGGGTGCGCCAAATGTCAGGATTGGCGGTGAAATTGTGGTAGAAATTTACGGGAAGAAATACAAGGGCGTAGTGACAAATATAATCAAAGATGGTAGAAATATAAGTAAGGTTGCATATAATATTCCTTTTTTAAATAGTGATGATCCACTTAAATTTGGAGAGGCTAATTTTACTTATGACGTAGAAATATATGACTAAAATTTGGCAAAAATCAAAATCAAAAAGTAACTCAATTATTGAAAACTATAATACAGGAGATGATTATTTAATGGACTTAGAAATATTTCCATTTGATGTACAAGCCTCAACTGCTCACGCCGAAATGCTTGGTCTTATTGGCGTTCTAACTAATGAAGAGGTCAAAAGTCTTGTTGATGAACTAGATAGTATTTTAAAAAACTTTCAGAAAGGAAGAATTCAAATAAGGGTTGAAGATGAAGATTGTCACACTGTGATTGAAAATCTACTTATTAAAAAATTGGGAAATGTTGGAAAGAAGATTCATACGGGTAGAAGTCGCAATGATCAAGTTTTAACTGCAGTACGATTGTATACAGTGAGTAAGTTACGTGAGATTACAGAAATAAACAAAGATGTAATTACGCACTTTATTGAATTTGCAGAAAATAATAAAAATATTCCATTGCCTGGATATACCCATACTCAACAAGCGATGCTATCAAGCTTCGGACATTGGAGTCTGTCTTTTGTAGAAGGATTGATTAACGATCAAGAAATTATTAACAAGGCAGTTGATATTAATAATCAAAATCCACTTGGAACAGCTGCTGGCTTTGGAGTATCATTTCCTTTAGATAGGGTTTATACAAAGAAAAAATTAAATTTTGATAAAAATATTATTAATAGTTTATTTGCACAAGCGAGTAGAGGGAAATTTGAATCATTAACATTAGAGTCATTGTCTCAAGTAATGCTAACACTGTCTCGTTTTGCAACAGATATGTTATTTTTCACAGCTAGAGAGACTGGTTTTGTGAAAGTGTCTGAAGATTTGACGACAGGATCAAGTATTATGCCACAAAAAAAGAATCTTGATTCCATGGAACTTATGCGTGGTAATGCTTCGGTTATATTCTCACACCAACTAACTGTAAAAAATATTCCAAAAGGAGTGATATCAGGTTATAACCGTGACTTGCAGCTAATTAAAAAGCCATTAATTGAAAGTTTGAACATAGCTCAAAGTTCACTGGAGGTAGTTCGTGAATTTATAAAAGGAATAACAATTAATCAAGATGTTATTGGAAAAGCCATTAAGAAGGATATATTTGCGGTTGACATGGCTAATGAAATGGTAGAAAAGGATGGGGTATCTTTTAGAGATGCTTATGTAAAAGTTGGTCAAGCCTTAGAGGATGTAAAAGAATTTAATCTAGAAGAAAATATCAAGTCAAAAAAATCTTTAGGTTCTCCTGGTAATTTAGATTTAGGTTATTACAAGAAGATGCTCAAAAAGCTTTAGTGGAACGTGGTTTGGGCGTGCTGGTCCTGTGTTTTTTTGTTATTTACTTAAGGCAATGTTAATTCTGATATTATTTTTCATGTTATGATGAAGTTATATTCTAATATATAGTTAAATGACCACTTTTCTAATTGCATTAAGTCTTTCTTTTGATTCCTTTGCTTGCTCTACTAGCGTGGGGGTAAAAAATAAAAAAAACCTTTTTAAGACGGCTTTTATGTTGGCTGTTATTTTTGGATTGTTTCAGGGACTAATGCCAGTTATTGGTTATATGGGTGGTAGTTATGTTAAAGAATTTGTTCAGGAAATAGATCATTGGGTTTCTTCCTTTTTACTAGGTGGTGTTGGTATTAAGTTTATAGTTGATGCGATTAAAAACAAAGAAGATGATATAGATGAAATTAATTTAGCAACTATGTTCGTTCTTGCTATTGCTACCAGTATTGATGCTTTGGTTATTGGGGTTACTTTTTCTTTTATGGAAATTGATTTATACCTTACCGCTCTTATTATTGGGATAATAACTTTTATAGCTTCTTCTTTGGGTTTTTTTATTGGTTCAAAATTTGGTAATATTGATGGAAAGAAGATAGAGATATTGGGTGGGGCAATACTGATTGCGATTGGATTTAAAATATTGATAAGTCATTTAGTTTAGGTTAGTTTAGATATATACTAGTAACTGCTCACTATGTCTGCATCACTTTTTCGCTTAGGATGGAATATTGGGTAATTTTTTACGCACAATTTAACAAAAATTTTAAACTCGCTTCACTCAAACATAAAATTTTTTAAGTTAAATTATGCTAAAAATTACTACATATTCCATATGCGCTCAAAAATAATGCAGATATAGTGAGCAGTTACGGTTTTTTTGATCAATATTAACTTTAAAAATAATCAGCTAGATGGTTGATTATTTTTTTCTTGTTTATTGAAATTAACAACGGATTTGATAAATTTAAAAAGAAGTAATATGATTTACTTAGTTTATTGATCTTTTTAAAAAATGCACTATGAAAATTAGTGTCCAGTGTTGTATCAAATTAACCAATACAAAGGACTTGGCTATGAAAAAAATCATGTATCATGGTGTTGAAGACGGTGGGAAAGATGCAAAGGGATATATCGGAGCAAAGTATTATCTGGCTCGAGCTTTGCCTTTGTCAAAACCAGGTGACATTGTAGTGTTACATCCAGAGTTATCAGATGAGATCAACCATGTGCTTCAGCACTGTGAAAGGATTGGTCTAAGTTCTTCTTCTTCTTTTGTTTTTGCTAAAAGCCTTGCGGAAGCTGTTGCTCAGATTCAAGAATCAATTAAGTATAAATTGTGTGTTTCTATCTTTGGACCACAGGCGCATGCTATTCGCCCTGATAAAGATAGATTTGATATAACTCAAGTAATGAACAGGAAGAATAAAGCTTATGGCATGTATAAGGCATTGGACATAAAAACTCCTACTGCTATATGTTTTCGTAATAGGGCTCATTTTGAAGAGAGTGGCATGACAAAGTTGCCGTTCGATATAACTTTCTACAAGAATGGTGGGGAAAGTTTTGGGAGTGGCATTGGAGTTAGGCGATGCGATAGTTGGGAGAAACTTTTGCAAGCTATAAGTGAATTTCCAACTGAACAGTCTTTCCAGTTTCAAGAAGGAAAACAAAATCGAGATGGGAGTCGTGGTGTTTCTATGTGTTCAATTTATGATACTGATGAATATGGAAGACCCATTCGGTTGTTATCAAGTGAGCAATTATTGGTTGGTGGTACAGCACATAGCGGAAATATCTTTCCGTCAGTTTGCGAATCGGAAGCTTTGTGGAGTGTTACGGATGGTTTATTCTCGGAGATGGTGTTTAAGGGGTATGTTGGTCATTGTGGGTTTGATGTCTTGGGAGTAGATAGTAGTGGTACAATGGAATGGTGGTTGATTGAGTGTAATCCTCGTTGGCAGGGAAGTAGTTATCCGGCTATGCTGTCAAGATTGTTTGAGGTTAAAGCTTGGTCAGCAAAAATATATAAGACAAGATTTCACACGTTGAAAAATTTGGCTTTGGGTGAGCTTGAGTTTAATCCTAAAACTAAACAGGGCGTTATAATCTTTAGTTTTGGTGTAATACTTGTTGGAAAGATTGGGCTTATGATTTGCGGTGAAGCAGATTATCGAGCGTGGGTTGAGAAAGAACTAGAAAAAATTCTCTAGCTTTTTTAACTTTTTTTGTGGGAAGTGTGTAAAACATTTCCCTCTTTTTTTGCAAAAAAAAATATTTTTGGTAGACTTATTTTGTGGATATGAAAAATATAGAAAATTTAACTAAGTCGTTAATAGAATTTCCTAGTACAAAGGAAAATGTTCAAGCAAGAAAAGATATTGTTCTTTTTGTTCGTGAGCAATTTAAGGAGTGCGATGTGTTTGTTGATGAATTTGATTATAATGATGATCCATCAATTATAATTACTCTAAAGAAAGAAAAAAATCCATTTTTGTTTTTGAACGGTCATTTGGATGTTGTACCAGCTTGTTCTGAAAATGATTTCATTCCTTATGTTAAAGATGGGAAAATTTACGGTAGAGGTTCTGGCGATATGAAAGCGGCTTGTGCTGTTATGATAGAGGCGATGAAATATTTTTCTAAGCAAAAAAATAGACCTTCTGTTGGCTTAATGCTTACAACCGACGAAGAATCGGGTGGGGAAAATGGGGTAGGTTATTTAATCAATAATCAAAAATATAGTTCAACTGTGGCTTTAATTCCAGACGGAGGTATAAATTTAAATACTGTTGTTTTAAATGAAAAAGGTGTTATACGATTGAGAATTAAGTCATTTGGAAAGGCAGCACATAGTGCTCGTCCATTTTTTGGTAAAAATGCTATAGATGAACTTATACAAAAGTATTTAAAACTTCGTCAATTTATACCTGAGATAAAACAGCATGAATGGAAAAATAGTTTAAATTTATCAATAATATCGGGTGGAGATATTGCTAACAAGGTTCCTGATTATGCAGAAGCTATTGTTGATATTAGGTTTATAGATAAAAAGGAGCGAGATTTAATTTTGCAAGAAATTGGTAAGATAACAAAAGACACAGAGATTTTTATGAAATCAGCACCTTTTGTTCAGGATAAAAATAGTATTTATATTAGGCAGTATCAAGACATTCTTAAACAAGAATTAGCAAATAAAGAAATTAGTTTTTTGAATTCTGAAGGATCAAGTGATGCAATGTATTTCAGTGAGAATAATATACCAACTGTCATAACAAAAATTAATTGTGATAATATTCATTCTAATGATGAATGGGTTGATATAGGTGAAATGGAAGTGTTTTATCGAGTTCTTATGAAGTTTATTAAATAGTGAGTAATTACAGTAATGTAAATATAGTTCTTTCACAATAAAAACAGGAGAATAAAAAATGTTAAGTAAGAAGGTGGTAACTATTAGTGGTGGCTCGGGTGGGTTCACGCTTTTGCGTGGTCTTGTTGAATATCCTATTGATATCATTTCGATTGCCACGGTATTTGATAGTGGTGGATCGACTGGTGTTTTGCGTGATGCTTATGGTGCTTTACCACAGGGTGATATACGGCGATGCTTGTTGGCTCTTATTCCGAATAGCAGCCAATGGCGTGGTATGTTTATGCATCGTTTTTCGCGTGATGGATTTTTAGAGAATCATGCACTTGGGAATTTGATGCTTTTGGCTGCTGAGGAAAGGTATGGTAGGGCTGATGCTGTTAAAGTGTTGGGTGAAATGTTAGGTGCGCGTGGGCAAGTTATGCCTGTATCAGTTGATGATGCGCACCTAGTCGCACTATTAGACGATGGTTCAGAGATATTTACTGAGTCAGCAATTGATACTCGAAATATCCTAACTGATGAACGCAAGATCGTGAGTGTTAGGTTAACAAAACCAGCCACTGCATGCCGAAGTGTACTTGAGGCTATTAAATCCGCTGATTATATAATTATTGGACCGGGTGATCTTTATACATCGCTAATTCCTAATTTGCTGGTTTATAGAGTAAGTGAGGCTATTGTACAATCGTCAGCCAAATTGATCTATGTCTCGAATCTGATGACAAAAGGCGCTGAAACGCGAGGATATAGCGTTTGTGACTTTTTGAAAGCTTTGCGTTTATATGGTATTGATCGAAAAATAGATGTTGTTGTAGTATCATTAGATGATATTCCAAGTAATCTTATTGATATTTATCGAAATACTGAACATGCAGAACCAGCAATGCAAATTGATTATGCTGTCGCTATGCAATATGGAATACGTTATCAAATTGCATCACTTTTTAGTGAAAATGCTGCTAATGAAGGGATTATAAGGCATAGTGCGCATAAGTTGGGGCGCATAATAATGAGCATTATGGAAGGTCGGAATGATCTTTGTCATTTGATTGTAGATTTGGATGATACTTTGGCTCAAACAACAGTGACTATGCGTGGGGATCAAAATCGATTGGAGTACTTAACACTTGTTGATGGGGCTTTAAAATTTTTGCTTACTTTTCCTGGCAAGCGTATTCTTTTAACTTGTGGTGAACATAACCTTCAGTCAAGAAAATTGGAACATCTTGGTATAAAAGATTTGTTTGAAGAAATATATATTGTGCCAAAAAAAGGCGATAAAGAAACAATAATTGCAAACTATTTAAAAAGAAATGGTATAAAAAATCCGCGTAATGTTATAGTTGTGGGGGATCGTGTTGATGCTGAAATATTGTATGGAAGAAGCCTCGGGTGTAAGACAATTCGTGTCCAATTGCATGGTGGAAAGTATGTTGGGTTTGACCACAATAATCAATCTGACTTAACAATTACTTCTTTTTCAGAGTTGCAGATGAAAGACATTCTGTGATTTTATCTACACATCTCGTTTCCTTTGAGGCGAGATGTATTTTTTTTCTAGCTTTTTAGTTTTGATTGAGGTATATTAATTATAGTTTAAATTTTAATGTAAATATTTGAAATAAAAGTACCTAAAAATTTTGTATGTCCAAAATCACATTATGTATTGACTCCTTACCCAAATAATATTAATTAAGCTACGGTAGAATTATGTAGAATATGTCAGTATAATTTAGTGGGCGCTTAAACTCACGATTAAATATAAATTTTTAACATGAAAAAACTTTTTAACTTATTTGCGATATGTGGAGTACTCGCGTTGGGATATTTATTTTTGTATGGAGATGATAAATTTGAAGTTGTTTTAGACGAGTCTAATAAAGCCGATATCTCGAGCATCAGTGAGGTTGATGTTGAGGGTGAGGGTGAATATGAATATTTGGATGAAGAAAAAGCTTCGGATTGTACGAAATATGAAAAATATGATGAGGTGGAAAAATATTGTTATTTTGAATGTGATACGGATGAAGAGTGTGCTTTAATTGAGAAAAAAATTGAAAATGAGTTGGATAAATTAGGTGAAGCGTATGATACTTTTTCAAAAGACTTTCAGGAGTTTAATGGTGATCTAGATGTTTTAGAGGCTAAGTCAGATGTGGTTTATAGTGTATCTTCTGGCGAGAAGTATGAAGTTGCGTCTGGTAGTGAATCTAAAAGTCGAAATAAAATAAAAAACTGGTTGAAAGATATTCTACCTAGCGATTTTTCTGATGAGTATATTGCCCGTTTAGTAATATATGTTGATTCAGAAGATGATGTGGCGGCTTCGGTTGAGAAAAGTGATATTGCTGGTAAGTGGGATATTTTTGTAAATGAGGCATCACTTGTGGATGGTGAGAAAGAAATGCTTTTTACGCTTATTCATGAGGTTGCTCATATAGTAACACTAAACTCTTCTCAGGTTGATCCTGATATAATGGAAAGTGTAAGTTGTAAACAGTTTTATTTGGACGAGGGTTGTCCAAAAAATTATTCATATTTTAATTCTTTCTATAGAACTTTTTGGGAAGGAAAATATGAGGTTATGGATGGTTATGATACTGCTGATCAGGAAAGTCTTATCGCTGGAAAAAAAGTGGAAGACTTTGTTACTGAATATGCTATGTCTCATCCGGTTGAGGATATTGCGGAATCTTTTGCAGCCTTTATTCTTAATAATGATATAGGTAAGGTTGGGACTGTGGCGAGCGAGAAAGTTAATTTTTTTTCAAGCTTTTCTGAGTTGATTGAGTTGAGGTACTCTATGCGCCAAGCATTAAAAACATATTTGAATGAAAATTTATCATAGGATGCTGTCCGCGACTGATTTTGCCAATTTGAAAACTTGCTTTTATTAGTCGATTTTTAACATATGAATTAACTGGTTCTCCAATGCGAAAGTTGAACTAGATAAGTTCCACAAAATGCGTTAATGACTTTTTGGCTTAAAAAAGCTTTGAGGTCATTTTTTTTTATTTATTGGTTGTGTGTATCCTCTTTAAATTCCAAGGTAAACCCATGGAATTATTAGATTTTTGCCATCTTGATTTCAAGTGCTCTCTGAGTAATTATTTCAGCCAGTGAAGGTAAATTAAATTTTTTACTAACTCTATCAAAAATATAGTCGTAAGTATTAACACCTAATTTTTTAGCAGTTTGAACAAATGTTAAAAAAGTATCACTTGCTTTAGTTCCTTCAGCTGTAATCGTCTGCAAACTTATATCTCTGCGCCTAACTTGCGCTCTAGCACCAAGCTCTGCTTGGTTATTGTGCAATGGTATATTGGGATATTTTAAAACTAACAATAATTCTTTTTTATCAGATAGTGTTTTAGCAATTCTTTTATTTAATTTTTTGTATTCCGTGACAGTCGAAAATAATTCATTAAATTCAATTGATAATTCTTGCATTTTAGCCTTTTGTGGATTTTTTTTGTACTCCAAAAGTTTTTCATAATAATCCCAATATTTATTTAAAAATTCTTTAACAGCAGTAATATGCCGTGGAACAATAGGTGTTAACTTCTTATAATTTCTACCATCATGCACCCAGCACAATCCTCGCTCCTTAGTTAATAATTTAAATTGTGGAGCATCATCACAAATTAAAATATTGGGTACTTGGATTTTTGTTTGCTTGTGATAATAAGCAATACCAAGAGCATCTAATACTTTAGACTTTTGTCTCTTGTGAATATTGTGAAAATTAATTAGTTTTTTCAGCTCTTCATGAGAATATTCTATTTCTTTGCCATTATTTTGATAAATTTTAGTAAACGCATTAATAATGCTCTTTGATGCAGTTTGTAACTTAAGAAGCCGTAAGGCTTCTTTGCCTAAAAGGTATTTCTTTTTTCTAAAATTTTGCAATACATTTAAAACAGTTTGCCTATCTTTTTTCTTGGTTGTGAAAAATGCAGTATACAACTCATTGCATATAACTTGACTGACATAATTTTTTCCATTAACTCTGGCTCCAGTATCGTCTATTTGTTGATAATTAGTAGATTTTAACCCTGCTTCAAATATTAATTTCTTCTCTTTATGGAAAATACTCGTATTTTCTTTTTTAGTAAGCATCCTTGAAATTGAGCTGGCTGAAATCAGGATATTAAAATTATTAAAAAATTCTAGAATTTTTGGTTCAGAGGTGTTACAGACATATTTCATAATAATAGCAAGAGCTTTTACATTAGGCCCAAACTCTCCAGTGTAACCAGTTGGCAATCCTCCTCTGTATACTTTGTTTTTACTAGGCGAATAGTATATTTCTTTTTTGAATTCAATGTTATTAGTGCTTATTTTTAAATCTTGTACAATTACACTTTCATATCCCTTGAACTCTGCATCAGCAGGTAGGCTACTTTTATCTACCTTGCATACTTTAGTTATGTTAATTTTTATTTTATCTTTTTTTGAGGTTCTGTTCCTTTTTTTCTTACCATTGGCGCCTGCGGCGCCCTTTCGCTCTTTCTCGGATGAAATATTTCCACCACCCCTTCCTTTATTGTTTGGCTTAATATCGGGTTTAGGTTGTTCTCCTTTTAAAATATTATTTTCGTCTCTCAGCTTTTGATTTTCCTCTCGCAGTTTTTGATTTTCAGAAGCTTGCTCTTCAATTATGTTAAAAAGTAAATTAATTGCAATTCTAACATTTGGATCATTAATTTTATCTAAGATATTATCTAAATTTTCTAGTTGTTTTTTGTGCTTTTCCATTACCTAAGTATACCACATTTTACTCGATTTTTACAGGGGTTTATCCACATTTCTCACTCAATTTAATCACCCTTTTTTAACGGAAATTTTAGTGCGAATTAACAATTATTCTCACAGGTCTTGTAGCCTATTTCTATCTCGCTACGCGAAATTGTACGGGTAGTTACATTCTGTTAACAATATTGAGGTTTACCTTGGAATTTAAAGAGGATACGGTTGTGCTATAATTTTGATGTAAAGTAAAATAATATTTATAAATAATTTAATAAAAAAAATATGAAACATCTAAGTTTAATTTATGCATTTGTTTTTGCTTTTGCTTTAACTATTCCTTCGGCTGTGTCGGCCTATGAGATTATGGCTGATAAGTCGGTTATTATTCCAGCGGATGAGGTGATCGATGGTAACCTATATGCTGCTGGGAGTAACATTAGTGTTGATGGAAAAGTAAACGGTGATGTAATTTGTGCTGGGCAGGCCGTAGTGATTAATGGCGATGTAGCTGGGTCTGTAATTTGTGCTGGACAGAGCGTTATTGTTAATGGTGCGGTTGGTGGAAGTGTGAGGGTGGCTGGTAATTCTATTAATGTTGAGTCTAATATTGAGCAGAATTTGATGGCATTTGGTGCTTCTGTAATTTTGGGTGAAGGGGCTAATGTAGATTGGGATATGATGATTGGGGCTGCATTTGCAGATATAAAGGGGACGATTGGTAGGAGTTTGCATGGTGGAGCTAATAATGTGAGTATTACTGGTAAAGTTGGTGGGAATGTAGATTTAGAAGTCGGTAGTAAGTTTAAAGATAGAGATAATAAAAAGGATATTGCCTTGGGTAATAAGAAAAATGAAAATAATTTTATAATTGGAAAGAACGCTGTTATTGATGGTCTTGTGACTTATAAGTCTCAAAGTGAAGTAAGTGTTATGAGTGGAGCTTCGATAGTCGGTGGGATTAATCGTGAAGAAATTAAAAATAAAGAAATTGAAAAAACTAATTTTATCTATGCGTGGTTGGGTTTTTACATCTATTCAATTTTATCGACTTTGTTAATAGGTTTTATTATTGTTAGATTGTGGGGTGTGCAAATTAGAAAGATAGTCGACGGTATGATTAAGAACGCGAGTGGTATGATCGGTAAGGGTGCTATAATTATGTTGCTTAGTCCAGTTGTTCTATTGCTTTGTCTTGTTACTATCATTGGTATTCCTGTTGCTTTAGTGCTGATGATGGTGTTGTGTATTGGTGTATTTGTTGCCAAATTGCTTGTTGGGATATTGATTGGTAAAGAGTTGTTGCAGAAATATTGGTCAAAGAATAAGAAATCATTAGGTTGGGCTTTGGTGATTGGTGTTATTGTTTCAAAGATCATATTCTCGATTCCTTTAATCGGTTGGTTACTATCTCTTGTTGCAGTATTCTGGGGGATCGGAGCAATTTATATGTTTAATAAAAAATAACTAACTAATTTATAAAAATATGAAAGTCATGCAAAAAATTGAGAGTTTAAAACCAAGTACTATATTTAAAACGATCGGTCTTGTGTTAGTAGCTTTTCTATTAATTTCGTTGATTTTTCAATTGATGCGTTCAGTTTTCTTTGGTCCAGTGGGGTATCAAGAGACAGCATACAATAACTATGGTTATGGAGGAGAGGCTGGTATGCCAATGGTTGAGATGATGGATCATAAGTTGTCTATTCGAAATTCAGTTGATGTTGATGGCGGGAGCATGATGAATAGTGCCGAAGAAAGTTTTGATGTGACAGAGTATTTTGCGAGTATAGAATCTCGTGATATCACTAAGACTTGCTTAGAGATATCAAGCTTAAAAGAGAAGGCTTATATTGTTTTTGAAAATTCGAATGAGTACGATAATGGTTGTAGTTATTCGTTTAAGGCGAAGAAAGAAAATGCAGATGAAGTTTTGGTTATAATCAATAGTTTTGATCCTAAAGATTTGTCTCAAAATACTTTTATGATAAAGCAATTGGTTGATGACTTTACTAGTGAAGAGGATATTTTAGAAAAGAAGAAAGCTTCGATCGAGGCAACATTGAACGATGCGGTGAATGCGTATAATGAAATTGCTAGTTTGGCGACAAAGGCTCAGGATGCTGAAAGTTTAGCTAAAATAATTGATAGTAAGATTAGTATTATCGAGCGATTGTCTCAGGAAAAAATAAATATTAATGAAAAATTAGAAAGACTTAAGCGTGCTAAAGCTGAGCAACTCGAAAGACTGAATTATGTTTATTTCCGTGTGCAAATTTTTGAAAATAAATATTTTGATATAGATATTATTAAGGATTCTTGGAAGGCTTCAATTAAGAATTTTGTTAGAGAGATGAACGATGTTCTTCAGGATATTACGATAAATTTGATTGCTTTATTTTTCCGTGGGATTCAAGCAATAATTTATTTCTTTATTATTGTTGTGATAGTAAAGTATGGTTGGTATTTTACAAAGAAATTGTGGAACAAATAAAAATTTAGTATACTTGATATAGTTATAAATATCTTAAATTGTAAGATATTTATAGTTCCATTATTGTTCTTTTGAAAAAAAAGGAGAAGTACTATGTCTCGTAAGATTTTGTGTTTAGATCCAGATTTAACTCGTATTGAAAATATACAAAGACATTTGTCGCGTGTGGGAGTTGAATGTGTTAGGGCAGGTTATTCTCAGGATGAGCAACGATATGCTTTGAGTCAATTAAAAGAGTTTGAGATGGCTATTGTGAATGCCGAGGTGGTTTGGACTAGACCAGATATTCATCTTTTTGTTTATGAAATTAGAAAATTAAGCAAGGTTTTCCCGATTGTAGCTTATGCTGATGCGAGTAAAATTATGTGCTGCAGTTTGTTTAAGAGGGTTGGTGCATCGAGTGTTATTACCGAGGATTTTCTGGTTACTTATTTGAAGTCAACTTTAGATAGGCGAAATAAAAAGTTGCAAGTTTACTTTAAGGAAAGACGCCAAGCAGCATAGTTTTGATCTTTAACTTTGACAGCTTCTAACGAGGCTGTTTTTTTTGTGTAAAATATTGACAGGTGAACGATCGTTCAGGTATGATTAAAATATGGAAAAATATAAAGATAAATTAAAAGATTTTTATTCTGATTTTAAGCGTTTACCCAGCTATTCTGAAATGCTTGTGCTTTTTAATTTAAAATCAAAAAATTCTATCTATAAGTTAATTAATAAATTAGTAGAGTTTGATTTTATAAAAAAAGATCAAAAGGGTCGAATCGTTCCAGGCAATAGTTTTTATGATTTAAGAGTACTTGGTAGTATTCAGGCTGGCTTTCCTTCAGCCGCAGAAGAAGAGTTAGTAGATACAATGAGTTTGGACGAATTTTTAATTAAAAACAAGCAGGCTAGCTATATTCTAAAAGTGAGCGGCTATTCTATGCGTGATGCTGGAATATTGGACGGAGACATGGTGATTGTGGAAAGGGGGAGTCTGGCGCACGATGGAGATATTGTTATTGCAGAAATAGATGGTGAGTGGACGATGAAATATTTTCGTCAAAGAGGCTCTAAAGTTTATTTAGAAGCAGCGAATAAAGAATATCAAGACATTGTTCCTCAAGAGGAGTTAAAAATTGCTGCTGTTGTAAAAGCAGTGATAAGAAAATATTTATAGTGTTTATTTTAAAATTTATAATATGCGTTTGCTTAATTTATACAATTTACCTGAGGCGGTACTTCATGTCGATGGAGATTGTTTTTTTGCATCTTGTGAGGTAGCTAAAGACCATAGGTTAAAAGGTAGGCCGGTTATAACTGGTCGTGAGCGTGGAATTATTTCTTCGTTAACTTACGAGGCTAAGGCAATGGGAATTACTCGAGCAATGACTTTGGTGGAGGCAAAAAAGATTTGTCCTCAGGTAATCATACTTCCATCTGATTATGAAAGTTATAGTCTTTATTCAATTAGAATGTATGATATTATTCGGCGTGTTACATCAGCGGTCGAAGAGTATAGCATAGACGAAGGGTTTGCTAATTTGACAGGCTTAAGGCGACCAATGAATATGAGTTATGAAGAAATGGGTGCGCTTATTCAAAAGAATCTATATTTAGAGTTGGGTGTTAGTTTTTCTGTCGGCCTAGCACCAAGTAAAACTTTAGCTAAGGTTGCTTCAAAATGGCAAAAGCCAGCTGGGTATACTATTATTCGTGGTCGAGAGATTGGTTCTTTTTTGAGCAAATTGGATGTTGAGGGTGTGTGGGGCATTGGTAAACAGACAGCCAATTTTTTAAGAAAAAAAAGGCTTAATACTGCTTTTGATTTTGCAAGCAAGAGTGAAGAATGGATAAAGAAAAATCTAACCAAGCCGCATTTTGAAACTTGGCAAGAGTTAAGAGGCGAGTATATTTATAAGGTAGATGATACAAAAAAGAAAAGTTACAAGTCAATCAGTAAGACAAAAACATTCACTCCGCCTTCGAGTATCAAGATGTATGTCCACTCTCAATTATCAAAAAATATTGAAAATGCTTGTATTAAAGCTAGAAGATATAATTTAAGTGCTAAGTCATTTTTCTTTTTTTTAAAAACTCAAGACTTTCATTGTGATGGGTTTGAGATAAAAATGAGCACACCCACCAATACACCTTCTGATTTTTTAAATATATTAGATAAATATTTTGATAAAATTTTTTCTTCGAATAAGCTGTATCGAGCCACTGGAATAACTTTGCTCCAATTGTCTTGTCATAATTCTTGTCAGTTAGATATTTTTGGCGCATCGTTAAAAACTCAAAATTTTAAAAAAGTGTTTGGCTCTCTAGAAGAAATTAATAAAAAATATGGAAAGCATACTTTATTTTTAGCTAGTAGCTTGAACGCTATGAATGCTAACGAATATGTTGATTTAAGGAAAGTAAAATCTGAAAGAAAAGAAAATTTATTTTTCGATGAAACTACTAGAAAAAGATTGGCACTTCCAATGCTTGGGTTCGTTAAATAATAGCTTTTTTTTGCTGATTAAACTAGCAGTTACTTCACCTATTTTTTACGCATAATTGTAAAATGTTTAATATAGCAGTAAAATTATAGAATGAACAATTTACTTTTGGGTATTTTAATTTTTTTATCGGTTGTGAATTTATTTGCCTTTATAATAATGTATGTGGATAAAAGAAAGGCAAGAAGTGGAAGTGAAAGGATAAGCGAAGCAACATTATTTTTTTTGGCAGCTTTTTTTGGTGGAGTGGGTGTTTATTTGGGGATGTTTCTCTTTAGACATAAAACTAGAAAGTGGTATTTTTACCTCGGCATTCCTTTAATTGTGGTGCAAAATTTAGGTTTTTTATATTTATTTTATGAATTTTTAAAACGAATAAATATTTATTAAACAAAAAAGAGAATATAAAAAAACAGCCCGAGTGTGAACTGTTTTTTTTAAAGTATATTGTTTAAAATTTGCTTTTTCTTGATCTATGGCAATCTCTGCAGAATAAAGGTCTTTCACCATCTGGCTTAAATGGTAGTTCTGTAATTTCCGCTTGACATTCAGAACATTTCCATTTTCCTGTAAATGATTGACGATCACCAAAGTTTTTATTATCCATTGTGTTTTTCTAACTTTAATTATTGAATAATCTTGGTTTTTTGTGTAAACGCAATATTAATATAACTATAAGTTAAGAATTAATTGAATTATAGTATATAGGTTACCTCAACTTTTTTTAACTGTCAAATAAACGGGCGTAAATGCTCAAATTATTAAAGACGTTGCATAAAAATATTGATCATTTAATGTTGAGGATTACATCTTAAACATGAATATGCTAATCTTATTATAATGAACTAAAATATTTATTAAATGTTGAAAAAAATAAAAATTAAAAAAAGGTCCGGCGTAGTTGAGTATTTTAATATTGAAAAGCTTATACGAGCTTTGATGCGTGCAGGAGCAAATGAAGATTTGGCGAGTAGAATTGCTCACAGCGTACTCTCTCGAGTGGACAGAGGTGCTTCGACGCAAGATATCTATAATCTAGCTAAGCAATATTTGAAAAAGGCTCATCCAATTGTGGGAGCAAGGTTTAGTTTGCGGGAAGCAATCCTTAGGTTAGGACCGGCTGGTTATGATTTTGAAAAATATATTATGCTTTTGTTTAAAGATTATGGTTATACTACTTACTTACCAGAAATACTTCATGGAAAATGCGTTGATCATGAAGTGGATGTGATTGCCGAAAAGGATGGTAAGCGGATAATAATGGAGTGCAAATTAAGAAAAGGTAATGATGTACACATACGCATAAAGGATGTTCTTTCTACTTGGGCTCGTTTTGTGGATCTGTGTGAGGGTTATGAGATCGGTAGTTGCAAAAAAATAGATCAAGCTTGGATGGTTACGAATTCCAGATTTTCTGGAGATGCGCTTAAATATGGAGCGTGTAAAAATATGAAATTAATTTCCTGGAATACTCCTTATGAGATGCCATTGCCGGCCTATATTGATTCTAGAAATTTATATCCAATTACGATTCTTAATTCGATAAAGCGTTATCATTTACGAGTGCTTAGTCGATGTGATATTTTATTGCTTCGTGATTTGGTTGATATTGATTATCTGGAGCTTTGTGAAAGGACTTCTTTGTCGAGGATTCAGTTGGAACCAATTGTGAATGAGGCGAAAGAAATACTGTCTTTTAAGGGGTTGTAATTTGTGTAATTTGTAACTTAATTATATTAATAATGCTAATGAAGCCGAGGAAAAGTATTGATATTCTTTTATCAGTTATTACTTTGATTTTTATAATTGCGGTTGTGTATTTTTCTACAAAAATGTTTGTAGAGGGTTATAATGAGAAGAGAGTTTATTCATTAAATGCTTGTAATAATGTTTGTTTAAAAAAAGGATATTCTGAGAGTGCGTGTTTGTGGATTTCGGAGTTTGAATTAGGAATGGAGAATGTTGGTAATTGTGTGGTAGCTAATTCATCTCATTGTGGAAGTTCCGGTCAGTGTGATTGTATGTGTTCTAGTGGGCAAGATTTGAAAACATATGCTAAAGGGATAAAGTCGGAACTAATTAGCTCAAAGACTTTGAATTATTTTTATATTCATACGAAAATTGATTATTTAGCTGGCTATGACTGGGAAGTGGACTATGATCCAAATTATTTAGAATTGTTAGATAGGGTCCAAGAGAATAAAGAAGATTTATTAAAAAGTGGGAATCTTACATTTCAATTTAAAGCATTGAACGTTGGAACTACAAAGGTTTATTTGTATTATAAGCGTCCATGGGAAGATGAGGCTCCAAAAGATGTTAGAGTATTTGAAGTTCAGATTATGAGATTTTTTTAATAATTAAAGGTAAAATTAATGCCTACAACTCAAGTTAAAGAATTGCTTTCAATCCTTCTTATTAGTACGATCGTGCTTTTTGTTTTTGTGATAAATAATGCATATGCTGGTTATTATGATAGAGATGAACAAACTAGGCGGGAGTTAGGTGTGCTTGATACTTTTAGGGATGATCAGGCTGCTATTCGTGGAGACTTAAGCGAACAGCAAAATATTGATATTCAAGCTGCGACTGAAATTGTTGAAATAGAGGGGCGTGACTATGTTGCTGGTGAGGTGATTGTTAAATTTAAAGAAAAAAAAGTTGATTTAAAGAATATTAAAGGTAAAAGAGAGTCGAATTTATTTGCGCAGAGCAAGAATCTTTTGAAAGTTGACGATATAGAAGTAACAAATTCAACAGTTTTAAAAGCAAAAAATGAAGAAAGTGTAGTTGATATTATTAGCAGATTGAAAGGTGATGATACGGTCGAATATGTTGAGCCGAATTATTTTCGTTTTCCTGAAGAAATTAATACAAATGATACGTATCGTGAATTGCTTTGGGGGATAGAAAATACGGGACAGTATATAAATGAAAATGGAACTGATGATGCTGATATCGATGGTTTGGAGGCTTGGGGGATATCTGAGGGATTGGGGGATGTTATTGTAGCAGTTATTGATACTGGGGTAGCCTATGAGCATCCGGATCTTAAAGCTAATATGTGGGATGGCTCTAGTTGTGTTGATGACGAAAATAATCCAATGGGTGGGTGTAATTATGGATATGATTATGCAGATGATGATAAGATTCCATTGCCTCTTGATAGTTCTCACGGAACTCATGTTGCTGGCACTATTGCAGCTGTTAAAAATAACGGTAAGGGAATAATTGGTGTGGCTCCTGGCGTTAAGTTAATGGCATTGCGTTTTGGGTTTGATACTGCAAGTGAGGCGCGTGCAATAAATTTTGCTATAAATAATGGGGCAAAAATTATTAATGCTAGTTATGGTGGAGTGAGTTTTTCTCAAACAGAGTTTGATGCGATCGAAGCTTTTAGGAATTCGGGTGGACTATTTGTTGCATCAGCTGGAAATGATTCAAGTGATAATGATGTGACGTTAAAGTATCCAGCTAGTTATGAGTTGGATAATATTTTGGTAGTAGCTGCTACTGATCAAAATGATAATTTAGCAAGTTTTTCTAATTATGGATACGAGGGGGTCGATGTTGGTGCGCCTGGTGTTAATATAGTGAGTGCTATTGCTGATTTGAATATTGTTAGTATTGATTTCTTTGATGTAACACCACCAGCCATCCCTTCCTTACTAACAAAAAAATCTTCGCTAAATTATTGGGGAACTTACGATCTTGGTGGAGGTTGGGGGAAAGTTTTGTATGGGGATGTTTTTAATTACCCATATGCTTCTTCTGGTGTGTTAGGTGAGTCAGTGTCACGAACAATTCAATACAATCAAGATATAGATTTGGGTAATGCGGCTTCGGCTATAATGAGTTTTTGGGTAAGGTGCGACACCGAATATGTTGAAGATATAGATGTTTGGAACGATTATATAGCCTTAAATATAATGCGTAATAATGAGCCAGATAGTAAGATTACTTATGAAAAGTTTAATGAATTTTATATTGATTATTTAAACGAGGAGAGTCCATACTCGGATGATGGAATGGCTTATATGTTTTATAGTGAAAGTATTCCTGCAGAATATTTAACAAGTGATTTTGGATTCGAGCTTGATTGGGTTGTAAACGATACTGGGGTTGGTGGTGGAGATGGTTGCTTGGTAGATGAGATTGAGTTAGCTAAATATGGAGATGGAAGTGATGAAGTTTATGGATATAAAAATGGCACATCAATGGCGGCACCACATGTTTCTGGTTTAGCCGCACTATTATTTAGCTATAATCCTAATCTAACATATGTCCAGATAAAAAATATTATAAAGTCTACTGGTGATTCATTGCCTGAACTGGATGGTAAGGTAATAACAGGAAAAAGAATTAATGCTTATAATTCTTTAAGTATTTTTGATCCTCATGCTGGTTTTGATGTTGAAGACGTGATTACAGCTAATCAAGTAGTGCAAGCAAATGATGGAACTGGATCGACGACTATTAATTTTAAATTGAAAGACGGTGTTAGTAATTTAAGTATGACGCTTAGTTCTTTTGAGTATTCATTGGATGGTGGAAATAGTTGGGGTTTTGCGACTACTAGTGATGAATCTTTAGCTTTTTCTAGTGCTTGGAGTGATAATTACTATGTGTCTGCGATGGATTTAGCGAGTACGACTTATAGCTTTTTCGTAAACACAAAACATTCAGACTTTATCGATCTAAACTTAATTGATAGTTCTGATGTTAAATTTAGATTTAAGGTTAATGATGGTGCAACCACTAGCCCATTTGCTGTAAGTGAGGCATTTAGAATAGATAATGAAGCGCCTGAGATAGTCTTGTCTGCACCGATCGAAGATGTTGTGACGACGTCTACTCAATATATTTTAGAAGGTAATACCGAATTTGGTAGTTTGGTTAATGTTTATAAAGACTCAATTTTAGTTGCGGCAGATCAACTCGAAGCAAGTTCTACCTTCTTTTCAATTCCAGTTATTTTAGACGAGAGCCAAGAGAATGTTTTTTCTTTAATTGCGATTGATTTTTTTGGAAATGCTAGTTATGCAACCACAACACCAATTATTACTCAATCTACTAGTACTTTAGCAATAGTTATTCCTGAAGATCCACCTTTCAATGATAGTGAAAATGAAGTTGTAATTGTGCCTCGTGATAATCAAGTATTAATTTTGCCAGAAATATCGTTAAATTCAATTCAAAATCAGGCGATATTAATTGAGGGGCAAGAATCGTTCATTACCATTCCTGTTGGAGTGAATAATCCTACACTTGATATTAGTTATATATTGGAAAACACTGCGACAAGTACTCAAGCAATTTTAGCTACAACCACTATTAGTGTTGTGACTTCAATGTCTGCTACACCTGTTTTGGTATCTATACCAAATGATACACAGGTTGTTGGTCCAGTAAGTTGGGATGGAATAATTAACGCACCAATAGTTCAGGCAAATTCAACAGCGAAGCCAACGGCAGATAGCGGTAAAATGGCAAATGTATACTCTGTTTTAGAGGTCGGTGCTGGAGATACGGAATTGTTATTTGATAGGGCAGTTAGGCTTTTTATTCCTGGAGTGGCAGGTAGAGAAATTGGTTACGAACGTGCTAATAATTTTAATAAGATAATTAATATTTGTTCAAATGACTCACAGTTGGTAGGAGATGCTCAACCTAGTGGATCTGAATGTAGAATAGATATTGCAAATGATACTGTTATTTGGACTAAACATTTTACAAAATTTGTTGCTTATGGCCAAACTGATATTATTGTTCCCGGTGTTGTTAAGCCATCTGGTGGAGGCGGTGGTGGTGGAGGCTATAGCTATCAACCTGAATCACAAATAGTTGAAATACAATCAGTTGAATTGCAAACAACCGAACCACAACTAGCAAGTTATCAGGTGTATAATATTAAGGAAAATGTTTTGGTTGTGGGCGAACCTCAGATTATAGGTAATATAAAGGTGGGAATACCAGGAGTCCCAGATTTAGACAAAAATGGTAATATAACTTTAGAGTAGATTTTGGAGGATGCAAAAGTTATTAGTGGTAATAACATCGGTGAGGTTGTTGTTAGAATGGGAGTTCAAAGAGACAGAGAGGCAGAGGATTATTTAAACAGTACAATTGTAGAACGAGTTGTAGCTGAAGTTAATATCGATGTAGCTACTCGAGAGAAGTTTATTAAATTTATAACATATGGAACGAAATCGACAAAAACCTTAGGTGCTGGTGAAAGAGCCGGTGTGATTAATAGCTATCGGTCAGCATTCTCTCATTTTCCGGAGTCTGTTGAAGATTGGAATGATGTTATAAAGATTGCGAATGGTAGGTGGCCAAGTAATCGTAGTGAAATAGCTGAAGATAAAGCTAAGATAGAATTTGAAAAAGTATATAGAAGAGCGCCAATAATGCGAGATTCACATGATAATGCAGCAGTGACTATTATTGCATATGGTTTGCGTCCAGCCAATAGGAGTTTGGTATCAGAAACAGCAGCCTTAGCCACATTTAAAGCTGTATATTTACATATCCCAACTAGCGCACAAGATTGGGATATAATTCGCGCTGTCGCATATAGTGGCGCAAGAAGAGGTATAAATAATTAATTAATAAAGAGTGGTAACTATTTATAATTAATACAAAAATATGATAAAAAAGGAGTTAATAAAAATTGGGCTTTCTGAAAAAGAAGCTGCCGTTTATTTAGCTAGTATAGAAATTGGTGAAGCTCAAGCACCAAAAATCGCCAGTCAAGCTGGTATTCAACGACCTATTACTTATTTTGTGCTTGAAAATTTAAATAAGATGGGGCTAATAAGTATGGTAGATAAAAAAGGAAAGACTTATTATATTGCAGAGAGTCCTAGTAATTTGAAACGATTAGTCGAAAAAGAAAAATCCGTAATAGACCAAAAAGAGCAAATTGTTCGTGAAGTAATGCCAGGATTAGAAAAAATTTTTAGCATGATGGGGGATAGGCCGGTAGTGAGGTTTTTTGAGGGGGTTGAAGGGATAAAGACTATACAAGAAGATATGATAAATAATAAATCAAAGGAAATATTGGAAATAATTTCACTTGATGCATTATTTAAAATTTTTCCAGAACAAAAAAATGTAGTAACTAATATTAACAGAGTTAAGAAAGGTATAAAAAGTAGAGTTATATATACTTACAGTGAAGGCGAGTTAAAGGAAATGAATAGTAGAAAAATGCTTAAGGAGGTACATTTTGTACCGCAAAACAAATTTAATTTAAATGGTGATATTACTATATATAACGATAAAGTGTCGATTACATCTTTGTCCGGTAGAACTCCTGTTAGTGTTTTGATTGAAGAGCGTGGTATCGCAAATTTTTTAAGAGATGTTTTTGAACTAGCATGGATAGGTTCTAAGTAAATATTGGTTAATATTAAAGTATAAAATAAGAAAAAGTCATCAGGTAACTACTTACTATGTCTGCATCACTTTTTCGCTTAGGATGGAATATTGGGTAATTTTTTATGCACAATTTAACAAAAATTTTAAACTCGTTTCACTCAAACATAAAATTTTTTAAGTTAAATTGTGCTAAAAATTACTACATATTCCATATGCGCTCAAAAATAATGCAGACATAGTGAGCAGTTACGTCATCAGGTATTGACTTTTTTTTGTTTATCTGGTATAATGGTATTAAGATATTTAATAATTGAATATATTTCTGGTTTTAACTTTGTGTTAAAAAAAAGGAGGTGGATTATGGGCGGAGGACTGTAGTTGAGCTGAAGGATTAAAAAATTGGGGTAGCAAAAAATATTATACCTCATGAAATACAAAAGGGATGTTGTGCAGCCACAACATCCCTTCTTTTTGTGGAAAATATATTACAATGATTCAATAGATTTATGATAAATTATAGAAAAATAAATACCTAAGATTGCACATTATTCTATAAATTTGACTTAAATAAGTCAATATGTCTTGACAATTTTAGTAATATGGTATATAATGATAGTATAATTTGAATTTGTCAAATCATTCAATTTACTCAGTACTGGTAAGGCATTAAATAATATATTTCGGCCCAAGCGTAGTACTGCAAAATTCAATGATTCAGTTCAATTGAATTGGAAACCCCATGCTTATTCTCTGGGTAGCCAGAGAGCCGGTTCTATATAATATATCTTCTATAATCCGGCCGGATATAGAAGAAAAATAAAGAAAAAATGGCATTATAATTAATAATTCGTTAGCCTTGTCTTTGTACCTATCATTGGTTTCCAACGATAGTGCGGACTTGAACTAATGAATCAGGGAGGTACATTTTTGTTGCCTCCCTTTATTCCTTTATCTTGGTAGCTTTAAGGAAAAAGATATGAAAAAAATAGTTATCACAATTAATCCAGGCGACATGCCAAAGCGAAGACTGCCAAAAGAATTGGTAGAATGTTTACGTGCAAAAAAAGCGGGGGTAATTGTGCCAAAAAAGCTAAAGTTACAAAGTCGTGAAAGAGTTAAGCAATCTTTAAGAAAGGAGTTATTAAACGAGTGATGAAGTTGAGTCACTTGTTGCTTTAGGTCGGAGTTCAAAGAACCTCCGACTTTTTTTATTTAAAAGGTATAACTATATATAGTGAGTAGTTACCTATTATGTTCTTGTATGCTTTGGTTTATTTAGTTATTATATCTATATGCTTATAAAAAAAGAAAAAAATATTGACAGGGTAGAGTGTGTGATGCGAGATTTGAATGCGGTTGCTAAAAAAGAAAAAAAGGCAATTTTGCAGCGTTTCTTTAAAACCGGTGATGGTGACTATGGAGAAGGTGATGTGTTTATTGGCGTAATGGTTCCAGATCAGAGAAAGATCGCAAAAAAATATAGAGCATTGGAGTTAGAGGAAGTGTTGAAATTGTTGCACGCTGATATCCATGAATACCGTTTAACAGCACTCTTTATTATAATTGATCAGTATGAAAAGGGAGATGCAGAATTGAAGAAACGAATTTTCGATAGTTACTTGGCGAGCACTAAGCATATTAACAATTGGGATTTAGTGGATTTAAGTGCATCTAAGATTATCGGAGATTATTTGATAAATAAGCCACGCGACATTTTATATAAATTAGCTAAAAGTAAGTATTTGTGGGAGAGGAGAATCGCCATTTTAGCTACTTATATTTTTATAAAGAATGGGGAATTTGATGATGTTTTATTGCTAGCTGAGATTCTTTTAAAGGACGATCATGATTTGATTCAGAAAGCGGTTGGTTGGATGTTGCGCGAGATTGGCAAAAGGGATGAAAAGGTATTACTAGGTTTTTTAAATAAATATTATAAGACAATGCCAAGGACAATGTTAAGATATTCGATTGAAAAATTAGGTGTAAATGATAAGAAATATTACATGAAGTAATAAAAAGTGATAAATTGTGCTATCATGGTATAATAAGATTAATATATTAATAAATTACGGGGTTGAGGTTTCAACGCTTTATAAAATTTGCAATTCTATGTCTAAATTACAAGAAGTTTTCAATCGAATTACTGAAACTCAAATGGAAACAAAAAGGTTAAAAAAAATGTATCGAGATGCGCTTGACAATTCAGCTGAGTATAAGCAGGTCGGGGATACTTTAACTAAGTCTAGAGAAAGAAAAAAGCAGATCGAAGAAACAATAAAGGAAGACTTCAGTTCGGAATTCTCTAAGCTTGATACTTTAAAGTTGGATCTTCAAAATGATATGATGCTTTTGAGTGATATTGCTTTAACTAAATTGGTTAAGGGCGAGAAGGTTGAAGTGACAGATAAGAATAATGAAGCATATGAGCCATTATTTTCAGTTAAGTTTAAAAAGGCAAAATAAATGAATTTTGAGGTTATAAATAGTAAAGATAATTCAAAAATAAAGATTCTTAAAAAGTTGGCAACAAAGAAATATCGCAAAGAGTTTAGGAGGTTTTTTATCGAGAGCATAAAAGTTATTAATGATGTAGCTCGAATAGGTTTATTTTGTGATGAATTGTATGTGTCAAAAAAGTTACTTGAAACTAAAAGAGAGTTTGTTGATGAATTAATAGCGCAAGTTAAGCCTAGAAATACTTTTGTTATGGCTGAAAGCTTGGTGGAAAGCATATCTAATTTGAGCACTCCGACTGGAATATTCGCAGTTTATCCTTTTGTGGAATCGGTATTAGATAGTAATAGTTCTTGTGTTTATTTGAATAATATAAATGATCCTGGTAATTTGGGTTCGATTCTAAGGACAGCATGTGCTCTGGGTTATAAAAACATTATTATTGATGGTGGTTGCGCTGAGATTTATAATTATAAAACACTTCAAGCGGCAAGAGATTCAATTTTTAAGTTAAATATTGTCGTCGACAATAAGCTAGAGTTAATTAATAAGCTTAAGATAGACTTTGATATTATTGTGAGTGATTTGAAGGGAGACGTTGATTTAGATGATTTAAGAATTAATAAGAAGTTTTTGGTAGTATTTGGTAATGAGGCTAATGGTGTTAGTCGTGATATTTATGCTACTGCTAACTATAGATTAAAAATAAATATGAAGGGTAATGTAGAATCATTGAATGTGTTAAGCGCGGCTTCTATAATACTTTATCAATTGCAATCAAATGGAAAATAATATAAGCAATTTATTAAAATTAGATAGACCATTAATTATTTTTGATCTTGAAACTACTGGCTTAGCTGTAAGTTTTGATAGAATAATAGAATTGGCATACATTAAAGTTTGGCCTGATGGGCGAATGCAAAAGGATGATATATTAATAAATCCGGAAATTAGTATTCCTAAGGAATCTAGTGATGTTCATGGGATAAAAAATGAAGACGTAGAGCATGCACCAGTTTTTAAGAATTTGGCTGAAGATTTATTAGCTGTTTTTAGTGGATGTATTTATTCTGGTTTTAATGTTATTAGGTTTGACTTGCCAATGTTGAAGAATGAATTTGCTAGGGCTGGAGTTGCTTTTGAATATTCGAAGGATGAAATACTTGACTCGAGCGTTATTTTTAGCACTAAAGAGCCTCGTACTTTAGCTGCAGCTTATAAGTTTTATTGTGACAAAGAGCATGGGAACGCGCACAGAGCGCTGGCTGATGTGGAGGTTACTCTAGAAGTGCTGGTTGGGCAATTAAATAAGTATAAAGATATGCAAAATTGGGAAAATGTTAAAAATATTCATACGGAAAGTGACAGTCGGTTTGTTGATTCTGAAAGAAAATTTTATTGGAGAGACGGTGTGGCATATTTTGCATTTTCTAAATTTAAAGATCAGCCGCTAGAGAATATAGCAAAGCTAGAGCCAGGTTTTATGAACTGGATACTAAATGCAGATTTTACTGAGGAAACAAAGGATATTATTAGAAAGGCACAGATTGGGGAGTTTCCTCAAAAGAATGTTTGAAAATAGGGTATTGAATATTTTTTTTATATATATTAGAATGTTAGGATATAATAACTTTGAAGCTATCTATACTATGTTAAAGCTTATAAATTAATAATTATTATTAATATTAATCATTAATTTGATTTTTTATCTAATTTATGATTTCTAAATCAACTATGAAGGTCGCATCTCTCTTATTTATTTTATTATTATTAACAACTGGTTGCACCAAAGGGGCTACGGATAATTCTGGTGGCTTGAATTTGGACAGTGATGGAACTAATGAAGAAGGACAAGTTGAAGGGCAACTTGGTGATAATTCAGCAGCTTCTAATCAAGGTCAACTTGACGGCAATCAAGATCCTAACCAAATGCCAGATTTACAATACAATCCATATAAGTTTGAAGAACTTGTATCTCAATATGATCAAGCAGTCATTAAAACTAATAAAGGTGATATAACAGTTAAATTTTATGGAGAGTCACCATTTACAGTAAATAATTTTTTGAATTTAGCGAAAATGGGTTTGTATGAAGGAACTTCTTTTCATAGAGTTATTAAAGATTTTATGATTCAAGGTGGAGATCCTAATAGTAAAGATGACGATCCAACTAATGATGGTCAAGGTGGGCCAGGATATTATTTCCAAGATGAATTCAATGAACATAAATTAGTTGAAGGTAGTTTAGCAATGGCTAATGCCGGTCCTAATACTAATGGTTCACAATTCTTTATAGTTACAGCCCCAGCAGTGGAATGGTTAGATGGTAAGCATACTAATTTTGGACAAGTGGTCGCTGGAATGGATATTGTTAAAGCTATTGAAACTACAGCGGTGGGGGAGAACGATCGTCCAACAGAAGACATTAAAGTTCTTGGAATTAAGCTTATTGAGGGAACATCTAATGCTAGATCTGCGCAACCTACTGAAACTGAATAGTAATATAAGATATAATAAAAAAGATCCTTGTTAAAACGAGGATCTTTTTTATGTGGGCTTGTTACAATTTTTTAAATAATCCGATCATATGTACTCCTTGTTTGATCAGTGCATTTACCCTGAGTCCAAAATTATATTCCTTTTGTAAACTAAAGTTGTAGCTATGAAGCAATTTGACCCATTCTTCCCAGGTGTAATATTGTCTAGTCCAAGGCATATGATTGTTGCTAATATTAATGAGCCAATCATTGACTATAATGAATTCCCATCTTTTTGCGGTGCTGAGTGTATGTAGTTTTGTGGTTAGATTTTTATTTGTTTGGATGCCGAGTGCATTGTTGGTCTTGTATGTCTCATCGTTAAAGTTTTTTTTGAAAGATTCTTCCCAGAGCAACAAAGCGCCACCAGGTTTTATTAGGTTACTACATATATTAAGTGTATTGGTGATAGATTCTAGATCTTTAAAATGATGGAAGACAAACTTAATATTAATAAAATCGATCGATTGGGGTTTTATTGGGAGTATTATGTTGTCTGGATTGATAGTGTAATATATGCTTCTAGAGCTATCAAAAAATGGTTTTTTTTGTGGGGTAATATCTACGCCAATAAATTTTTTTATGTTTGCGTGCTTTTTTGCATAATAATTTATGGTGGTGAGTTTATTCGCTCCAATATCTAAAAATGAATTTATTTTACTTAGATCGAAGAAATCCATTGGATTTGGTTCGGTGGAACGATTTATTATCCCTCTCTTCATTACAAGTAATATCCCGTCACATTTTCTTCTAAGTGAGTTGATTTTATCTGTATTTCTATTATCCCAAACGGTTAATATAAATTCGCTAGCTAGATGTTTTGGTAAGCCTGCTTTTTGAAAATTTAGTTCATAGAATTCGATCAGCAAATTTGTTACTTCTTGGCTTTTCCATAATTCTAAAGGATGTTTTGATTGTTTTGTCATTTAAAAGATCTATAATCCCATTCTTGAGAGAAGTTTTAGTTTTTTATCGAATTCTAGGACATTACTATCCACTTCGAGGGCTTTATTATTGATGCCCATTAATTTTATGCCACTAAGCGTCCTAACGCGAGAAAGTGCGACATAACCCATTCCACATATAAATGACTTAGAAAGATCAATCTCGGCTGCATCTAAGCTCATTCCTTGGCTTTTGTGGATTGTGATTGCCCAAGCTAAGCGAAGAGGTATTTGTTTGATCTCTGCTTTGGTAAGTTCATTTTCATTTATTTTCCAGTCTTCTGTCTCGACAAATATTTTTTTGCCAGCAATTGTTTCAACAACGGGGTGCCCATTTTCAAAATTTATAACAATACCTAATGTTCCATTAACATAGCCCTTACTAAAGTTATTTTTTACGAACATAACAATAGTTCCTTTTTTTAAGATTAGAGTTTCTGGAGCAAGGCAATTCTTTTTAATTATATCGACTAAATTATCTGGACCTTTACAGTGCATGGAGTATATTTTGGATTTTTCGGTTAGTTTATTGAGTTCTGTGTTATTAATGTAATCTACATCAATATTGTGTGTGTATAATTTGGTTGGGCTAATATCAGAATTAATATCTTTTTTATAGCGTGTCATTATTGCATTTCTTGTAGCGTCTGTTATGTTATTTTCTCGTATTTCATTTAGTATTTTAGTTAGTTTATTGTCCTCTTGTCTGAATTGCTCATTCAAATAGCAAATTTTTAAATCCATATTCCTCCAAGCATTCGACTCATTGATAAAATTCAACTCTTGTCCGTATTTATTAACTGGAGGCAGTTGAAAAAAATCCCCACACAAAACAACTTGAATTCCACCAAAAGGTAAACTATTGCCTTTGAATATTTTGCATACTCTGTCGACTAAATCAAGCGTATGTGAATGGAGCATTGAAACTTCATCTATTATTAGCACATTCGTTTTTGTAAATCTTTTTTTAAGATAAGCTTTCGTTTTTAGGCTTGTGATTTGTTTGTCTGTTAGTTCTTCGTTGATGCCAATTCCTGCCCAAGAGTGGATCGTTACGCCGTCGAGGTGAGTGGCTGCAATGCCAGTTGAAGCAGTAATTCCAACACCAACACCTTTTTTGTTAAGGTCTTCAATGAATTTGTTTAACAAAAAGGTTTTTCCACTACCAGCTGGTCCTGTTAGATAAATATTATGTCCTTTATTTAGTATTTGTAAGGCTTGATTTTGAGTCATGTAAAATTTAGGTAATTTTTTTATTGTTTAATTATAGCACAGTGGTCAGTGGTTTAGGCAATCGAGTGATATTGTATTAGCTGGCGAAGATAGGAAGTATAAGTTAATTTTGATGGTTAATGCTTCTTTGAAGGACTCGCGAGGTTAAAAATTCCACAGGAGAGTAATTATCAGTTAGTATTGGGTATGGTGTTAAATCAAATTTGCTGATGTCTATTTGTTTTTCTTCGATTGAGCGGATTATTGGGTCAGAATTAGTAGTGATTAATTGTGAGTGTAGGGATATGCGCTTGTTGCTTTTATATCCCACAAAGATGATATTTTGGGGTTTTATATTGTCCGGTGCTTTAGTGGCAAAAAAATAACTATTTGGGAAAATAGTTCTAAAGGTTTTGATCTCTGA
The DNA here is from genome assembly GCA_016784175.1 of Patescibacteria group bacterium. GTDB lineage: Bacteria > Patescibacteriota > Patescibacteriia > Patescibacteriales > BS150m-G62 > BS150m-G62. Next base: position 42,188 of record JADHVC010000006.1, read on the forward strand.
CATGATTAGCGATGGCTGTTGCTGTGACAGATCTCCAATTATGTTTGCCATAAATATCCCATTTTCATTAAGTTTGTTTTTGGCTAAAGAGAAGAACTCTTGGGTGGTAAAGTGAGCTGGAATCGAAAAAAGTGAATAATATACATCGCTAAATATTAGATCGTAATTTTTTTTTGAGTCATTAAGTAAACGACGACCATCTTTTGTATAATTATGTAGTCGTGGATTATTCTCGAGATTGAAGTATTGCTTAGCGATGTTAAATAGAGAGGGCTCAATCTCTGAAACATCAACTGTCGCGTTTGGCAAATCTGCGAGTAGAGCTTTGGGAATTGAATATGCGCCACCACCAATCACGAGAGCATTTTTAATTTCTGGGTTAAATATTTTATAAAGAGAATAATATTTTGAATAATCATATACTAAATCTTTTGGATCATTGGAGTCTAAATACATAGCACCAGAACTACTTCTGTCTTGTTGGAAGAATCTTGTCGGCCTTCCTGAAAGTACTTTATCGTAAACAGTAATTTCCTCATATATTCCATCTTTAATATAGACAACATCTTTCTTAGCTGCATTTAGGATATATAATGAGGCTAGGATAAGTATAATTAAAGCAAATATGATTCTTTTTAGATCTTTCTTTTTGCCTATTATTAAGAGCGGTATTAGTCCGAGAGAAACAAGCAAAAAGCTATTAGTAATAACAATTTGGTTTATACCAAAATATGGAATTAAGACAAAACCAGCTGATAGGCTTCCAAGAATGCTTCCCAGGGTTGACCAAAAGAAAATGTTACCAGCAATGCTGCCTACTCCTTGCTCTGGAAAGCTTATGCTTTGAAGCTTAACTGCATATGGTGACAGTGTTCCAAGTAGAAATGCAGGAGTAAAGAACAGAAGTAGGGAAGATACTAGTGGCCCAACTGAAACTGGGAATGTATGGCTTAGTGTTGGCAGAATGGCTATGCTTATAGAGTGGGAAAGAAGTAAAATTAGACCACTTAATAGAATTATGCTGAAAAAGTATCGTAAGGAAGGATGGCGGTCAGAAAAACGACCACCTATATAATATCCGATACTTAAAGCAGAAAGAATAACGCTAATTACACTTGATACTGTAAAAATTGTGTTTCCATAGAACGGAGAAAGGATACGGGTTGCAACTATTTCAACAATTAATACGCACGCACCAGTTATAAAAACAGTCGCGGGGAGTATACAATTTTTTAGGTATTTAATAATATCGTGGTTTTTTATATTTAAGAAGATTTTATTTTTTATTAATCTATTGATCTAAAGAAATTACAATGTCCAGTGCTTGGGACTTGTTCATCGCTTTCAGAGCAATAAAGTTCTCCGTTGCGTTCTGATAGGCTATCGCATTTATTGCATTGTAAATTATTATTGTCGTAATATTCTACGAAGTCTGAGTCAATATCGTGTGACATGGTCTAAAATAAATTTTAATAATAATTAAAGTATTATTGTAATTTAATAATAATTATTATTTATTGTAAAGCTTTGGACGGTGCGTTTTTTGAACTACGACTTATAAAAAAATATGTACATTATAATAATCAGTATTGAAATGATGGCGATAGATTTTTTGTTCATAGTATTTTGAATTAATTATTATTATAATAATTCTCTTTTAGAGTATTTTAAAATAACAACTCCTTCTTGTGTAGTAGATTCATATAAATGTAATCTAATTGTAGGGTTATTCTCTAAAAATAGAGATCTTCCTTTTCCTAAAATAAGGGGTATTATTCCAATAATATACTCATCAATAACATTTGCTTTGATAAATTGATCAGCCAATATGGCCCCGCCCCAAATCCAGACATTTTTCCCTTCACCTTCTTTTAATTTGAGTATCTGATCGCAAATATCTCCACTGATAAATTTTACATTATTATACTCGCTTTCTATTTTACTATGTGTAGCGACGTAAATTGTTTTAGAACTGAAGGTTTTTAATGTTTCCGATGGACAATCTTTGTAAGCCTTCATTCCCATGACCAAGATATCAACACTATCCACAAACTCTGAAAAATCAAATTTATGCTCAGTATCGTGAGAAATATCACAATCGCCCTTAATCCAATCGAAGCCACCATCTTCATCAGCTATAAAACCATCTAAACTAATTGCCAAATTAAGAATAATTTTTCTGTTCATAATAAAATCTTCAAAAAATTAAAAGTTTATAAATGAATCGTTTTCGTAGCG
>JADHVC010000039.1 GCA_016784175.1 Patescibacteria group bacterium
GAGATGAAAAAACATGAAGAGCGTGGCAAAACTGCGATAATATTGGCATATAAAAATCAAGTTTTAGGCTTTATTGCCGTACAAGATACCTTAAAGAGTCATTCAATTGAAACTGTAAAAAAACTTCAAAGGTTAGGTAAACAAGTCGCAATAATTACTGGGGACAATAAAAGAGTCGCAAATTCAATAGCTAAAGAGCTTAATGTAGACAATGTGATTGCAGAAGTCTTACCAAACGGCAAATCTGATGAAGTTAAAAAATTACAAGCACAAGGCTTTAAGGTTGCCATGGTGGGTGATGGTATCAACGATGCTCCAGCTTTAGCTCAAGCTGATCTTGGAATAGCTCTTGGATCTGGCACTGACATTGCCATGGAAACAGGAGAAATCGTATTAGTTAAAGATGATCTTCGCGATGTAATCAAGGCCATTAGAATTAGTGAAAAAACATTAACAAAAATCAAGCAGAATCTATTTTGGGCATTCATCTACAATATTATCGGCATCCCTATTGCGGCTGGAGTTCTTTACCCAATTTTAGGTTGGCAACTAAACCCAGCCTTAGCCGGAGCTGCAATGGCATTCTCTAGCGTAAGTGTTGTAACAAACTCTTTGCTATTAAAGCGAAGTGCGGGGTTAAAGTAAAGAAGTAGTACTACTTCGCATCTCAAGAAGTTATGTGTGACTTTTACAATTTCATCATATTTAAGATAAAGTCAACTTAAAAAAAACCAAGCCCAAATTCAATTCACGCAATGTGATTCGAGTTTGGGCTTTTTTATATACCTCTTTTTCTAAGAGAAAAGATTTTAGCGAATTATTTATTAATCTTCTCTTAATCTGTCGGGCTACCCAGAATCGAACTGGGGTCACACGCACCCCATGCGCGCATAATAACCATTATAAGATAGCCCGGAGTGATGCCTATAAATAAGCACCACTTAGCCCAAATATTAATTAAGAATTGACTCTTAACTACTAGCTCCAAGATCACGAGAATCATGGATTATTAACCAGCAGCTATTTTAAGAAACCCTAAAATGATGCCGCTAAGTTATTTTAAGCCTTGTATCTTCATCTTTATAACCACGGCTATAAAGAAATTCAGAAAGCCAATTATTTTAATAACTCAAAACTTAATTAAACTCGAGCATATATTTAAAATAGCAAATAAAAAAGCAAGATTCAATCCCACTTTTTTATAATCACTATTTCTTCAATTTTTAACTTTTTTTAGCTACAATAAATGCAGTATAGTTAAATTTTAAGTCCTGTATCCCCTCTTCCAATATTTCTAGATTATACATACTTGCACAAGTTTTTGGCGCTATTATTGCGGTATTTGAGTCCAGTTTACCATTACTAAGATCTTTAGCTGCTTCTGCCGTATCGCGATATTCTTCCAGTTCAACACCAAACCAGATCCTTTTTAAATACATTTTACATTGTCTTAGAGCTTGTTGATGTGAGCTAATTTTTTTTATTTGAAAGGTTTTTGTTCCTGGCAATACCATCAAGTTATGACGAACATCAATTTCAAACATTTTTTGTATCCTAAAATTATATTTACTCATAGCATAAACTGCCTCTTCAACCACTCCCCCATTCGAATTCTCAATTGGAAATATACCAATGTCTATTCGGTCATCATTCAATAAACGCAAAACATTTTTAACACAAACTAAATATTTTATCGAATATTCTTTAAGATCATTTTTCTCGACATAATACATAGCTGCTTCTTCAGAAAAACTTCCCCGAGATCCAGAAACCCCAATTGTTATTATCTTGCTCATATTTGTTTAATGTAAAAATTATCTTTCATCTTCAGCATAAATTACCTCAAAGTTATTTCTCTCCCAACTGTGCAATTCATCTTCCGTGAAGAATCTTTGAATTTCCGTTATAGCATTTTCTACGCTGTCAGAAGCATGCACAATATTAGCTTGAATACTCATTGAAAAATCACCGCGAATAGTACCAGCATCCGCCTTTCGTCCAGATGTTTCACCTGTTATAAATCTAACTGACTCAACAACCTCTAAGCCTTCAAGCACCAAAGCAATAACCGGCCAACCTTTCATAAATTCAGCTATACGAGGGAAAAATGGCTTGTCAGCTAAATGAGAATAATGTTCGCGTAAAATTTGGTCGTTCAGTCGAATCATCTTCATGCCAACCATCTTTAAACCTTTATTTTCGAATCGTTTAATAATCTCCCCAACTAAACCTCTGTTTAAAGCATCTGGTTTAATTAAAATTAATGTTCTATCGTGTATCATATATTTTATATTATTAATTATTATAAACTAATAATAAGCATAAATAACTTTTTTTGCAAGAAAAAACGGTGGTTAGGCTTGTTGGCCATTACCACCGTGTTAGTGTTTGTGTTTTTTTGTTTATTTAATATAATCTTTTGGAGTAAGCCAATTAGGCTCGTTACCATAAGGGTTATTGTACCCACACATATCTTGGTAGTTGAAACAGTTCTATTTGTTTGATATATTTATAGTATGGATGAAATGAACACTATCTGGCCGTTTATTGGCAATGATCACGCCTTTAATTTTTTATCAAAGTCTATAAAGGCCAATAAATTAGCACAAACTTATATATTCAAGGGTATTAGTAATGTTGGAAAAACAAGAGCTGCTACACAATTTGCAAAAATTTTATTATGCAACTCTAAAAACAATATAAAACCCTGTGGAGCATGTTTGTCATGTGAAAACTTAACGACACTCAAAGAAAGCAATAGTGATCTTTATATATTAAAAAAAGACTCAGATAAAAAAGATATTTCAACGGAACAGGTCAGAGACTTTATCCATAATCTTAGTATGAGCTCTTTTAATAATGGCTATAAAATTGGGATAATTAAGAGCGCACACCATCTAAACTCCAGCGGCTTTAACGCTTTACTAAAAACACTCGAAGAGCCGAATAAGAAAGTCATTATAATACTTACAACATCAAGCGTGACTAAAATTCCAATGACAATCATTTCTCGTTCTCAAATTTTGCGATTTAAATCTGTCGGTCAAAATTTAATTTATGACTTACTTATAGATAAATACAAAGCGGAACGGTCTGAGGCGAAAAACTTATCACATATGTGTTTAGGTAAGCCCGCCATTGCGATAAAATTACTTGAAAATAAGGAATATCAAACCAAATATATTAATAACATAAATATTTTTGTAGATTTTAATACTTCAACCTTGGAGATAAAGTTGAAAAAAATTGAAGAGATTTTTCCACAGAAACAGGAAGCGAGTGTTGCAAATTTAATCGCTCAGAAACTGATTGAAGCTTGGTTAGCTCTATTGCGAGATTGTCTACTCTTAAAATTTAATCAAAAAATTTACGTTCAACATACAATGATATCTGAAAAACTAAATACTATCCAGAAAAACAAGTCAATCGGTGAATTATTAAACATTCAAACAATCCTAAAAAAATCCAATCGTTATCTAGCCTGCAATGTGAGCCCTAAAAATGTATTTGATTATATCGCAATTAATATTTAATTTTGAGCTTAATACTCAAGACAAATAAAATGTCAAAACAAATAAATAACTCAACGCATATTCAAGGATTTGCGCTAAAAATCGTATTAATTAGTTCGCTTTTATTTACTAGTGGGTGCTCGATTTCACTACAAGATTCAGGATCCAATAGTCTTGGTGGAATATTTAAGAGTGTTAATCAGGGCAATGAATGGGCACAAGCTAATTTTGTCCCAACGGTATCTGGCCAACCTCAAAGTCTTGGCAGACTAGATGCTAATTTTTTAATAGAAGACCCTAGTGATATCAATACTCTATATTATGGAAGCGTAGGTAACGGCTTGTTTTACACTTATGATGCAGCTAATACTTGGCGGATAACTACAAGTTTTGGAAATAAAGTCCCAGATAGTCTAGCAGTCGACCCAGAACTAAAATGCACACTTTATGCCTCAGTAGCAAATAGTCTCTATAAAAGTATAGATTGTACAAGAACTTGGGATCCAATATACAATGCCGATGTACTTACTGCAAAAATTAACAGTATTATTGTGAATCACTATAATAACAATATTATTTATGCAGGAACCACATTAGGTGAAATCATTACTAGCGATGATAAAGGAAAAAGCTGGAGGGTACTGCAAGAGTTTAAAGAAAGTGTTAAAATGATTACCCAAAGTCCATTCGACTCAAGAGTTTTAATAGCCATAATTGGTGATGGAAAACTATTAAAAAGTACCGATGGGGGTGAAAAATGGAAAGAACTTAATAACGGATTAAAAGTTATTGTGTCAAATTTTAGAGCAAGAGATGTAGTATTTTCAAGATCAAAGGCAGGACAAATTATTGCAGCAAGCGATAACAGCCTATTAACCTCATTTGACTATGGCGATACTTGGGGTAAGATTGAACTAGTAAGCCCAGAAAGCGGAACGACAATAAACTCTGTAGCGCTTGGTTCACTAAATGAGAAATTAATTTACTACACAACTAATACAACCTTCTATCGCTCAATTGATGGTGGTGAAAAATGGGTTACAAAAAAATTACCAACGCAAAGAGCTGGTTGGAAGTTGATTGTTAATCCAAAGGATGATAATATTATATATCTGGCTGTTAAAGAATTGTAAAAAAATTAGAATTTAAATTTTAGAAGTTAGAGTGCACAATTAGCGCCTAGAATAAACAAATATTAAATTCATATTCTATTCCTAAATAAAGGACTCTAAACTCTATTTTTAAGCTTATATGAATATATTTATTGAAGAAAACCAAGAAGAATATAAAAAAGCGGTTGCATTTTTTGTCACAAATATTAGCTCACTACGAACAGGTAGAGCAACTGCTGCTATATTCGACAGAGTATTTGTTAATGTTTACGGTACACTTTCGCCACTCAACTCAATCTCTAGTATTACTGTATCTGATCCGAAGAGCATGATTATAAACACATGGGATAAAAGTTTATTAAAAGATACAGAAAAGGCATTAACAGAGGCTAATCTTGGCGTTAGCGTAGTTAATGAGGGCGACAAGTTAAGAGTAATTTTCCCTCAGATGACAGAAGAAAATAGACTTCATTTAGTTAAACAGCTTAATGAAAAACACGAAACAGCAAAAATAAGTATAAGGCAAATTCGAGATGAAATTAAGACAAGTATAGAAAAAGCTCAAATTGAAAAAGAAATAACCGAAGATGATAAATTTAAATATTTAAGAGAACTAGAAGATAAGACTAAAGAAATGTATAATGAGCTTAAAGAAATAAGAGATAAAAAAGAGGCCGACATTATGACGGTATAATCAGAATTATAAATCATGAATAAAGAGTTTTAGCCAATATTAATACTTAATAGCAAACGCTCAATTCTTAATTCTCGTTTTTTAATTCACAAAAAATGTTTACAACAATAATTTTATTCGTCGCTATTCTAAGTATACTAGTCTTTGTTCACGAGTTTGGTCATTTTTGGACTGCGAAAAAACTTGGCGTTAAGGCTGAGGAATTTGGGCTTGGCTTTCCACCTCGGGCCTGGGGAATCTACAAAAGTACAAACAACAAATGGAAGCAAGTTTGGGGAACAAAAGATGTAAAAGATGCAGAAGATACAATTTATTCGATCAACTTTATTCCATTAGGTGGTTTCGTTAAGATAAAAGGTGAAAACGGTGAGAGTCTAGATACTGATAGCTTTGCATCAAAACCAATTTGGTGTAGATTCTTGATACTTTCAGCTGGAGTTACGATGAACGTTCTACTTACAGCTTTTTTGTTGGCTGTGGGCTTTACGATTGGACTACCACAAGTAATTGATAATGAAGTCTCAAAATCGGCTACTATTAGCGACGAAAGAATTCAAATCACACAAGTGCTCAGTGACACTCCTGCGAGCAAGGCAGGAATTAAGATGGGAGATATTATCACTAATATCAACAGTGTTGAATTTTCAAATATTATAGACATGCAAGACTATGTGGCAGAAAACACTGGAGAGGCATTAAGCTATTCAATAAAGCGAGGAGATGAAGTATTAATTTATGAAATAACTCCAGAAGTACTAGAAGAAACAAAAATTGGTGGTATTGGAGTTGCAGTTGCAGCAACCGGAATGGTAAAGTTCCCTTGGTATATTGCTATTTGGAAAGGGTTAGTTAGCGCAATCTTATTAGTTATTGCAATAATCGTAGCCTTCTATAACCTATTTAAAGATATATTTACTGGCGTTGGTGTTGGTGGAGATATAGCAGGTCCAGTTGGCATTGCTTCATTAACAGGTGATATGGCTAAATTAGGCTTTGTATATATCCTACAATTCACTGCCTTATTATCTGCTAATCTCGCTGTTGTAAATTTCCTGCCCTTTCCAGCACTAGATGGAGGAAGAGTATTATTCTTAATAATTGAAAAATTTAAAGGCTCACCAGTTAAAAGAGATTTGGAAGCAACAATACATTATATTGGGTTTGCATTATTAATGGTTTTAGTGGTATTTGTAACTTTTAAAGACATTGCTAAATTTTAATTCTTAAGTATAAATATATGAACATTCAACTAAAAGCAACAAAATTAGAATTAGACCAAGAAACAAAAAACTACATACAAGAAAAATTTGACATGCTAGAAAAATACCTTGGAGACACTCAAGTTCTCTCATGTAGAGTTGAAGTTGGAATAAATTCAAACCATCATAATAAAGGCAGTATATATTTCACTCATGTTAATTTAGAGTTAAAGGGTGAACTTATCCGAGTTGAAAAGCAAGAAGAAAAATTATTTAAATCGATAGATAAAGTAAAGGACCACTTAGCAGAATGCATTAAAAAATATAAAGAAAAAAAAATTCAGTACTAACATGAATATATTATCAAAAATTTTTGGAGATCCCAACGAAAAAATTATAAAATCAATCGAACCATTAGTAGCAGAGATCAATAATTTTGAAGATCATTTTGTTAAAAGAAGTAACGAGGAACTAGCGGAATTAACAGCTAAGTTAATGGATGGTTTTCCAAAAAATAACGATGTCGCTGAACAGCAAAACTACCTAAACTCAATTTTAACACAAGCATTTGCACTAGCACGAGAAGCATCAAAAAGAACCCTTGGGCAGCGGCATTTTGATGTTCAATTAATCGGCGGAGTAATTCTACATCGTGGTCAAATCGCAGAGATGAAAACTGGTGAAGGAAAAACTCTAGTAGCAACGCTACCACTCTTTCTTAATGCACTTAGCGGTAAAGGTGTCCACCTCGTGACAGTTAATGACTATTTGGCGCGTGTTGGTGCAGGTTGGATGGCACCTGTCTATCATCTACTTGGACTTTCAACTGGTGTAATAGCTCATGATTCGGCCTATATTTATGACCCAAACCATAAGGACGAATCAGAATTTGATATTAGACTGCAGCGTTTTAAAAAAGTAAGTAGAAAACAAGCATATAATTGTCACATTGTTTATGGCACCAATAACGAATTTGGCTTTGATTATTTGCGCGACAATATGGCGCCCACTACTGAAGCTATAGTGCAGAGAAGTTTGTATTATGCCATTGTTGACGAGGTTGACTCAATTTTAATTGACGAAGCAAGAACCCCACTAATCATCAGCGCTCAAGCAGAAGATCCGGGAGATAAATACCATAAATTTGCAAAATTAGTTGCTCAATTAGAAGTCGATAAAGATTATAATTTGGATGAAAAAATGCGTGCAGTAACTCTAACTGATGAAGGCATTAAACAAATGGAAAAATGGTTAGGGGTAGAAAATATTTATACAATTGGAGGAATTAGGGAGGTACATCATATTGAGCAAGCCCTAAAAGCACATGTTATATTCAAAAAGGATAAAGATTATGTTGTTCGAGATAATGCAGTAGTAATTGTGGACGAATTTACTGGTCGATTGATGGAAGGTAGGCGTTATTCTGATGGTCTACACCAGGCAATAGAAGCAAAAGAAAATGTCGAAATAAAACGCGAATCTTTAACATTAGCGACTATAACATTTCAGAATTATTTTAGAATGTACGGTAAATTAGCTGGAATGACAGGTACTGCTTTAACTGAAGCTGAAGAATTTTCCAAGATATATAACCTTGAAACAGTATCAATCCCTACTCACAGACAAATTGCTCGTATCGACCAAAACGACTTAATTTATGCAACCGAAGAGGGTAAGCACAAGGCTATAATTGCAGACATAAAAGATAGAAACCAAAAAGGCCAGCCAATTCTAATTGGCACAATATCCATTCAAGACAATGAAAGATTAGCACTAACAATGGAGCAAAATGGCCTGAATCCACAATTACTAAATGCCAAAAACCACATTAGAGAGGCTCAAATAATTGCAGGAGCTGGTAAAATTGGTGCTATTACTCTAGCTACAAATATGGCTGGTCGCGGTGTAGATATTATGCTTGGTGGTCCTGAACCTGAAAAAAATACACCAGAACATGATATTTGGCAAGTTCGACACGATGAAGTTATAAAGCTTGGAGGATTGCATGTTATTGGAACAGAACGGCATGAATCCCGTAGAATAGACAATCAATTAAGGGGGCGCGCTGGAAGACAGGGTGATCCGGGTTCTTCAGTGTTCTATATTTCAACCGATGATGATTTAATGCGTATTTTTGGCGGAGATAGGATGAAAAAAATAATGACCACTCTACGACTCCCAGAGGATATGCCAATTGAAAATAAAATTATTTCAAAGTCAATTGAGAGTGCTCAAAAAAAGGTTGAAGGAAATAATTTTGATATGCGCAAACATTTAGTTGAATATGACGATGTTATTAATAGACATAGAGAAGCTATTTACGAAAAAAGAAGAAACATATTAAATATATCAGAGACATATGATAGCTCTAAATTAGTTGATCCGGCTAACAAACCACCAAGACTGACTGATATTATTTTAGAAATGGTAGAATGCGAACTTAAAGATATTATAAATTTCCATACAAGAGATGAGATAACGGATAATTGGAATTTCATTGAAATTGCTGAAGTTTGTAATACTATATTTAGAACTGGAAACGATTTTAAAGAAGAGTTAAATATTATAATCAATAACAATAATAAAGACATAGATAAGGCACGTACCGAAATAATAAATTATGCGATTAAACTAGCGTACGAAAAATACAATAAAATATTAAACAGTGCGAAAGAAGTCGGCATCGCTTGGATCCAGGTTGAGAAAAGTATTTTAATAAGAACGATTGATTCTACTTGGATTGATCACCTAAGCACAATGTCTAGTTTACGCCAAGGAATTGGTTTACGAGGATACGGTCAGCGTGACCCTCTTGTTGAGTATAAAAAAGAGTCTTTTAGGCTGTACCAAGAACTAAATAACATCATTCAAAAAGAAATCGTATATAATATATATAAAATCAGTGAATTGGAGCAATTTCAAGCGCCTACTATCTTAAACATGGCAACTCAATTTATTGCACCAGTAAAAACATCGGACCAACAAGAAGTTATAGCTCAACCGACTAAAGCAAAAGAAAAAACTCGCAACGAAAATGGCAAAAAAGTTGGTCGTAACGACGCCTGCCCCTGCGGAAGTGGCAAGAAGTTCAAACGCTGTTGCGGAACATAAATCATTAAAATAACTAATATTACACTAGATTATAGTCTATTGAATGAACTACCCCGCAGCAAGCTGACGGGGTATCCGTGCTCTCACCAACTTTCATCAAATAAAGTTACTTGTGTACGGTAAACTTGTTCATATTGTTTTCCTTGATTTTTTACATACTTTCTTATCGTTTCTTCATTTC
>JADHVC010000040.1 GCA_016784175.1 Patescibacteria group bacterium
GCAATTTTTTACGCACAATTTAACAAAAATTTTAAACTCGCTTCACTCAAACATAAAATTTTTTAAGTTAAATTGTGCTAAAAATTACTACATATTCCATATGCGCTCAAAAATAATGCAGGTATAGTGAGCAGTTACTCTACATTTTTATCAACAGTTTCAATAGCTAAATTTGTGCTATAGTTAAGTCATGAAACAATTTATGATGGGTTCTCAAATTATCGCATTAGCGGCAGTCGAAGCAGGGGCAACTGGTTTTTTTGCATATCCAATCACTCCGGCCTCTGAAATTATGTCTTTTTGGCTGAAAGAAAAAGAGGCAAACCCAGCACTAGACTTCATGCAAACAGAAGACGAAATTTCTGCTGGATTCACTACCATCGGTAATATTCTTGGTGGCAAAGTTGCCTTTACTGCTACAGCTGGTCCCGGCAATGTATTAATGCAAGACCCGCTAAGTATGGCAGAAAGTATGCGTGTACCAATCGTTTGCATTATCGGTCAACGAGGAGGACCATCAACTGGCACTGTAGTTTATTCTCAACAAGAGGTTACCTTAACAGCCTACGGTGGCAACTCTGAAGGATACCGCATTGTCTATTCGCCAGCAGGACTTCAAGAACTCTATAAATATACAAAAAAAGCGTTCGTAACAGCTTGGAAATATCGATTCCCTACTTTTGTGTTAACAGATGGATACACGACTAAGTTGCGTGGAGAAGTTAATATTTCAAAAGAAAAAAATCCAAAAATTGAAACTATCGAATTATTCGGTTCCGAAAAAGAATACGTCAATTATCGTAATTGCTTTGAATACGAAGAAGAAATTTATGAACTTAACAAGAATTTAGAAAATGAATTTAATAAAGCAAATAGCAAGGTTGAGGAATATTTTATCTACCCTACTAAGCCAGAAAAAAAATTAGACTGCTTGATAATTGCTCATGGAATAGTTGGCCTAGCAGCCAAAGCAGCAATCGACCAAAACAAGAGTAATAAAAAGATCGCACTATTCCGACCAATTACCTTGCGTCCGTTCCCTAAGAAAAAATTAATAGAGATGGCTGCAAATGCAAAAAAAATAATAGTCGTAGAATCTGCTGCTAATCAATTATTACGCCTTGTTAAAGAAAACTTATACGGACTTAAAACGCCCATTACCCACATCGGAAAAGCCGGACTAGGAATTTACCCAGATGAAATAAAAAAAGCATTTAAATAAATTAAAGAGTTATCTGACAATATGCCTCCATTTCCAAAATGCGTAAAACAATCAAGTAAGCCAAGCACATTCTGCCCTGGCTGTGGGCATCAAATTGTGCTAAAAAATATTGGTTTTGCAATTGATAACCTAAAAATGCAAAACAAGGCTATGTTAGGTCTTGACATTGGATGCTCTTTACTTGCATGGGATTTTTTTGACATCGATAGTTTGCAGACACATCACGGTAGAACTATACCAACAATTGTCGGCTACAAACTGGCAAAACCAAAATCGCTCTCTATTGCTTACTTGGGTGACGGAGGAGCTTATGCGATTGGTGCTCAACATCTAGTCAATTCGGCAGTTAGAGACGATAATATTACAGTAATCGTAATCAATAACACGACTTACGCAATGACAGGAGGTCAAGAAGCCCCAACAACATTACCAGGGCAAATTACAGCGACTACGCCACATGGCGCTGATGAATATTTTTTTAAAGGACCAGAATCTGTCAGATGCATAAACAAAGATGCTTTTATAGCTCGAACTACAACAACCAATCCAATCCACTTACTAAATACGATCAAAAAGGCTTTTGACTGGCAACTTGCCAACAAGGGGTTTTCTTATGTCGAAGTGCTATCTTTTTGCCCGACTAATTGGAAGACCCCAACTGCAGAAACTACTTGGGCTTACATGCAAACACTTGAAAAAGAGTATAAAATTGGTGAAATTAATGTAACTTGTACCTCTAATTAGACAATCAATATATAAAAAATGAAAATAAAAAAATCTCCATCTACAATAAAATCTATTCCAGAAATTTCTTCTGATATTATTATTGCCGGAGAAGGTGGGCACGGTGTTCAAAAAATTGGTGAAATAATTGCCCATACTGCTTTTAGCGTTGGACTTCAGGCAACCTATATCCCGAACTTTACCGTTCAGCAAAGAGGTGGAGTTTCCATTGCCTTCGTTCGAATTAGTAACCAACCTATCATTTACCCAAAATTCAATAAAGCTAACTTAGCCGTAATCCTAAGTGGACGATCGATTGAACATGTCGAAAAAGTAATCACAAACCAAACAACAATAATAAATAATAGCACACTATCAAACCCCATATTATTTAAAAACATAAAATACAAAACATTAAATTCGATACCAGCCACTGCATTAGGAAAAAAAATTGGCCCGAGATCTTTTAATATGATCATGCTTGGAAAAATTATTCACGATATAAAAATATTAAAGTTTGAAGATATAGAAAATGAAGTAACCAATATTTTTAAAAGTAAATATTCTACCAACCCAGAGCTAAAAGAACAAAACAATAAAGCATTAAAAATAGGCTATGAATTATAAGAAAGATTAATTGTTAATAACATGCCATCATTTAAACCAAAAATAATTAGCGATAAAAAAAAGACCTTCACTACTTGGACGGATCTATGTAAGAGTTGTGGTCTTTGTATTCATGTATGCCCAGTTAAATGTCTTAGCTGGGATGATAAAAAAATTACTTCACATGGGTTGTCTAGCATAAAGATTGATATAGAAAAATGTATAGCTTGTCGTGGTTGTGAAAGGATCTGCCCAGACTTGGCAATAGAAGTTAAACCAAATTAAATGGATATACTATCAAAAATTAATAAATCCAATCTTTGTGGTAGAGGTGGGGCGAATTTTAGCGTTTACTTAAAATGGTTAGCTGTTAAAAATGCCACAAATACTACTAAGTATGTTATTTGTAATGCAGCAGAAAGTGAACTACTAGTAAATAAGGATGGATATATTTTAAGTAAGTACCCAGAAGCTGTTGTTGACGGTATGTTTTTAGCTATCAATTTCCTAAAAGCCAAAGAAGGAATAATTTATCTCAAACCAGAATATTATAAAAAGCTTTCAAAACAATTAACCAAGCTGATCGGTAATAGGCCAATATCACTTTTTAAAAAAACAGGTAGCTATTTGTGTGGCGAGGAAACAACTTTATTAAACGATATTGAGGGCAAGCGTAAAGAGCCTCGAATGCGCCCACCGTTTCCAACTATTTCTGGGTTATGGGATTGTCCAACTCTAGTGAATAATGTTGAGACATTTTATTATATATCAAAAATTGCTAACGATAATTACAATAGCACGCATTTTATTACGATCGCCGGAGATACCAAGAATAAAGGCACTTTTGAACTGCCATTAAATCTATCTATTAATAACATTCTAAAGAATACAAATAATTTTCCTAAGTTTAATTTTTTTGTCCAAATTAATGGTGGTGCTAGTGGTGAATTTTTAATACAAGACAATCTAAATAAAAAACTTAACGGAACTGGTTCAATTATTATTTATAATACAAAAAAAACTAACAAGCTAAAATTACTAAAGAAGATTGTAGACTATTTTCATCAAGAGAACTGCGACAAGTGTGTACCCTGTCGTGAAGGAGTTTATAGGATTCATGAGATGCTAAAAAACAAAAACATTAATCAAGAGGTAATTGACGATTTATTATTCACAATGAAAAACACTAGTTTTTGTGCTCTTGGAAAAAGCGTATCGACGCCACTAAATAGTTTAATGAATATAAAATAGTTACTACTTAGGTTTACATTTTATTTTGAGCTTCTGCGGAACTCGTCTAACCTTCCTTACGTCGGTTACCAGGCACAATACTGCAGGCGAAATACTACAATAACGTATTGTGTCTTGACTCAAACAGTCCTCGTACACTAAAAACAAAATGTAAACCTAAGTAGTTATACCCAAATGATAATCACTATTGATAAAAAGAAAATTTCTTGTGAAGACGGTAAAAGTGTTTTAGAGGTCGCACGCGATAATAAAATCGATGTTCCAGCTTTGTGCTACCACCCTGACCTCAAAATAAAAGGCAATTGCCGAATGTGCTTGATCGAAATTAAAGGTAGACCTGGTCTGCACACCTCATGCTCTATTAAAGCTGAGACTGGAATGCAAATTTCGACTGCAACACCAACAATCAATAAAGCCAGAAAAATTAACTTAGAGCTATTATTTGGGCAACACAGAGTAGAGTGCGCCGATTGCTTACTCGAGCATAAGTGCGAACTTTTGCGGCTTGCTAAAATATATAAAGTAAATATAAATAGGTTTAAAAATCGCAAAGCTAAACTTAAGACCTATAAATTTGGACCTTCTATTGAATTTGACTCATCTAAATGTATCGATTGTCTTAACTGCATTGAGGTCTGCAAAAAACAAGAAGTAAACTTTTTTGAAATCAAGAAAATAGATAATATAAATAGAGTACTCCCCACTTGCGACAAAAATCGTGATTGTATATATTGTGGACAATGCATAACTCATTGCCCGGTTGGTGCAATTGAAGCAGTTGGGGAATTTGAAGACAGTCAAAAACCATTGGCACCAAAAAATAAGACTATAGTTTTCCAATTTGCACCATCTATTAGAGCGAGTATTGGAGAAGAATTTGGCCTAGCGGCAGGGTCTATCGTAACCGATCAACTTGCAGCAGCAATACGCGCGCTTGGAGTAAGTAAAGTTTTTGATGTAAGCTTGGGTGCTGATTTCACAACTGTTGAAGAAGCCAAGGAGCTAGTAGAACGATTAAGCCAAAAAAAGAACTTGCCAATGTTTACATCCTGCTGTCCGGCTTGGGTTAAATTTATAGAATTTTACTATCCAGAATTTATACCAAACTTAACCACTGTTCGCTCTCCACATATTATTTCTGGAGGACTAATCAAAACATATTGGGCCGAAAAAGAAAATATTAATCCAAAAGATATTTATGTCATTTCGGTTATGCCTTGTACAGCTAAGAAACATGAGATAACACGCCCACAAGTTAGAATAAAAGGTTTAAACCCAGTTGATCATGTTCTTACAACTAGAGAGCTAGCGCATTTATTTAAAAAAAATAAAATCAACTTAGCCAACATTAAAGGTGAGGCAGCTGATAGCCCTTTAGGTGAGCATTCTGGAGCAGGAGTAATATATGGTGCGAGTGGTGGTGTGATGGAGTCAGCACTACGAACTGCCTATACTCAAATTTGTGGTTCAAAATTAAGTAAGATAGATTTTAAAGAAGTTCGTGGACTACAAGGATTCAAAAAAGCCAATATAAAAATAAAAGATAACATAGTTAAGGTAGCTGTCGTCAATGGCATGTTTGAAGCTAAAATCTTGTTGGAAGAATTAAAACAAAATCCTCAAGCGTATGACTATATAGAATTTATGGCTTGTACCGGTGGTTGCATTGGTGGAGGTGGCCAACCAGTTCCAGTGAACAGTAAAACAAGAGAAGCTAGAGCTAAAGGTCTATACAGTATCGATACTAAAAAGAAAATTCGTGTTGCTCATGATAATCCGGCTCTTAAAGAAATTTACAAATCATATCTAACAGATAAACATATTATTCACAAAATTTGCCACACCACTTTTAACAAAAAGAAGCGTGAGGTAAAAATTTAAACTGCACTTATGTCTAATACCTTAGAAATATCGATCACAAAAGTAAATATAAAAACACTAACTCAACTAGCAATATTGTTAAGTATTGCAATTCTTGCGCCGCTAATTCACTATCAACCCTCGGTCGGCCCAACCGTAAATGCTGCATTATTTATAGCAACTGGAATACTTGGAATTCGTTATGGTGTTTTAGTAGCTTTAATCCCATCACCCATAGCACTTATGGCTGGCTTGTTGCCATCACCTCTTGCTCCTATGGTTCCATTTATAATGATAAGCAATGTAATACTTGTATATACATTTGGAAAACTCTGGAATAAAAATTACTGGCAAGCAATGGTCAGCGCTAGTGTTTTAAAATTTTTGTTCCTATGGTTTACAAGCTCTCAATTGCTCGAATTTTTTACCAAACAAGCAGTCGCAAAAAATATTGCCACCATGATGAGTTGGCCACAACTTTTTACTGCACTATCTGGCGGTTTAATTGCCTATGGAGTATTAAGGTATTTAAAGTTAGTAAATAAACCAAGTAAATTAGAATAGCGACATGCTCTAGTGGGTACATATAAATTAAATAATTATATACCCTCTACACCATAGAGCAGACGAAGTGCTAAGCCTAGGGCTAAGGTAAAAAAGACTGCACCAACAAAACACTTAGACATAAATGGATTTTTACGCAATTTAGGCGAACATGTGTTTGTCGAACAACCCTTGCAATAGCCTCGATACTCCATATAGAATTGGAACCAAGCAAAAAGAGTGCCACCCGCTAAAACTGATACTAATATATATATTGTTGATGTAATATCTAACATATTTTAAAAATAATAATTATATTTTAATAATAGCATATTAATGTATATATTTAAAACAAATAATATTTAATCGAACTAAATTATTTATTTTTTAAGGCAAGTTCAATTAATTTTGAAATAAGATTTTTATAATTTAATTCGGTAATCTCCCACAACTTGGGATACATAGAAACAGGTGTAAACCCAGGAAGTGTATTTATTTCATTAATAAAAATATTGAACTTTTTATCGAGCAAAAAATCAACCCTAGCAAGTCCAGTGCAATTTACAATTTTATAAATTTTAATAGCTAATTCTTGAACTTTTATATTTACACCTTTAGGTAAAACTGCTGGCAACTCAGACTTAGATCTACCATTGAAATATTTATCTTTATAATCATAAAAATCTGCCCCTGGAATAATCCTACCGGGCAATGATGCTTTAATATCTTTAACTGTATTACCCAATACCGAAACCTCGATTTCCAATGGGCTACTCACTCCTTCTTCTATAATTACCTTATTATCGTATTTTTTTGCTTTATTAATATAAAGTATCAAATCATTAATATCGCTAACTTTATTAATACCAACCGAAGATCCGGTCCTAGCTGGTTTAACAAACAACGGCAACTTGAACTTTTGTTGAACAAATTTTATCGACCCAGCGATCTTTTCCTCTGCATTAAAATTATAATCTAGGACTACGAACCTTGGTTGACGCATCGCATTAGCCTCCATAATCTGATTAAAAAAAGCTTTGTCTAGACAAATTGCAGAAGATGCGATATTACAACCAACAAATGGAACATCAAGAGTCTTAAAAAAGCCTTGGATTGAACCGTCTTCACCACCTTCACCATGCAAAACAGGAAAAGCCACATCAATTAGCTGAGCCAATTTATTAATATCAATTTTCTTTAACTTTTGCTCTTCTTTAATTTTTAGTATATTTAAAACATTTTCACCTGTCAAAAAAGACCCTTCCTTGTTAATGTAAATTTGTATTATTTGAAATTTTTCTCGATCAATATTATCAATAATACCCCTCGCCGACATCAAAGATATATCATGTTCCGGTGATATTCCACCAAAAAAAACCCCAACTTTTATTATATTTTTTAGCATATTTTTTTTCTTTTATAGATTAACTATATATTATTTTGTAATAAAAAACAAAAATATAATAATACCTCATATACATAAAAATAACCCCACAAACGAGGTTATTTATAAAAATGTGGGCCGAACCAGTTGATACTCGAACCTGTTTTGAGATATTATTAAAAACAATAATAGCAGTGAAATGCCATCAAACTCAATTCAGTAAGTAAGAAAGTAAAGAAAAAAATCCGTAATAAAACCTAGTTATGGTTTGTATTGCGGATTATATTTTTTATAGTCTTAGTTTTGTATAAATTTTATAAAATTAACCAAGAAAATATATGAACAATTAAGGCAATAATAATAGAAATCCAGAATATAATTATTTGTACAACGAATATAATAGCACGTATTATAATGTTACTTTCACTATAATCGAAATAATTACTAATTTCAATGAAATTCTCATACTTAACTGGCTCTAAAGAAACACGCTGATTTATTGATTCCGTGTTGATACTTTCTCTCCATTCAAAAATTGGCTTTTCTTTATGATTATTAATGTGGAATAATTCGATTCTCTTGTCAAAAAGTTTAGTATATCCAGTAACGTAAAAGCTAGAAAAACTATCCTTTTCTGGTATTAAAAATGTTGCGCCCATTGTAATGTCTAGCTCAATCACATCTTTATCGCTAAGTAAACGAAACGGCTTATAGGCCATGTTGGACATGTTTTCCATTAATTCACTTGGGTGATAATAACGAAAAGACTGAGTTAACAGCCAGCGATCCAATGTTAGAATTAAATGTCGTAAAGAATTTCTAAATTCCACGCCACTTCTTTCAATTTCCCTGACTGTTCTTTTTAGATATATCGAATAACGATCAATAGCATAACCACCTGCTCCTGGTTGCAATAAGCCGTTGCTTGTTTTAATCTTAATAACTCGATTTGGTTTACTACACTTAATTTCAATTTCATCGTCTAGCTCAATTTCGCTTAAATTGTTAAATTTTCGAACTTGGTAGGTTGCCGTGTGGAATTTTATAAAACTTTGGGATGGCGAGCTGCTAATATACTTAACTGCAACCGGTATTATTTCGCACGAGTACTCATTTGCCATAAAATTTAATTGCGCACTGCATTCAAATGGGAAAAAAAAAGCAATCACACTAATACTAAATACCAAATTTTTAAGACGTGTATTGTGCATAACGTTCTCCTTGGTTGATGAAAACCTAAATTGATTGTTAATGTACTGACTACATAGCATTATAGAAAATTATATTAGTTTTGTCAATAGCAGTAAGTAATAATTACTCAATTCATCATGTAATATATCTAATTTTAGGTAAAAATAATTAATTATTACTAGTGCAAATAAACTAAAGATAGAAAAACACCATAAATAGTAATATTTTTTTCCTTCCCCTTAAATTCTCGCTAACATAGAGCTATGAACACAGAAAAATTAATCAACAACCTCGCAAAACAATACACCTCTTTTCTCGAAACTACCGCTATTTTTGAAGAGCATACTCAAATTCAAGACAATATTTCCAGAAAAACGAAGAAGAAAACAGGCTATAAAGAAATTGATATTAATTATCGAGGATTAATGACCTGCAAGAGTTGTGGTGGAGCTGTCTCAGCGAGCAAAGTAAGAAAAGTTCAAAAAAAACGAAAACAAACATAAATATACTTATTATCACTGCAGTAAGACTAAAGATAGAGCCTGCACTCAAAAAAGCAAAGCTATTCGAGAAGAAGAATTAGAAAAGCAAACCTTGGAGATTCTAGATAAAATAGAAATTCCCGAAATCATCCACTCTTGGGCGATCGAAAAAC